>DATMCL010000335.1:0-21729 GCA_035558375.1 Polyangiaceae bacterium | reverse complement strand
CTCGACGAGAGCAAGGGCGGGTTTCGCGCTTGGCTCGGCGTCGCCGTGCGGCATCACGTGAACAATAGCTGGGACGCCTTTTGGGCGGCCAAGAACCCCGAACGCCACACCGTTGGCTCTGTCGACTACGACGTCGCGGGGCGCGAGACGCCCGAGCTCGTTCTACTCCGCAGGTTCGCCGTCGACACGCTCCGCGCGGCCGAAGCGCGCCTTCGCGCGAGCCACAAGGACAGTGCCCGTTTCGAGGCGCTGCGCCAGTTCCTGCCGGGCACAGACATGAATCTCGAAGCGCGACAGGTCGCCGCGGCGCGCCTCGGCACGACTCCGCCCGGACTCGGGAAAGAGATCTACGAGCTGCGGAAGGCGTTCGCCGAGTGCCTCCGCGTCACGGTGGCGAGCACCTTGGACCTCGATCCCGACGACCCGGCCTCGAGCGTCCCCATCGAGCGCGAGCTCCGCGAGCTCCATGCGAGCCTGTACGCGGGCGACGGCGTGGTGGTCGCCTAGTCATGGACGGCAACGGAGCTTTCCCGCCGCGCTCGCACTGCCCGCGCTGCGGTGCGGCGCTCGAAGCGCTCTCGAGCGGGGAAATCGAGGAGTGTCCCGGCTGCCTGTTCAGCGCCGGCCTCGGCGAGGAAGGGGCCGTGCTCGGCGGCTACCGCCTGCTCGGGCCGCTCGGCGAAGGCGGCACGGCCGTCGTTCACCTCGCCCGGAATCTCGCCACGAGCGAGCTCGTCGCGCTGAAGCTCGCGAAGGCGCATATCCCACACGCCGAAGCGGTCTTTCGCAACGAGCTCGGTAACGCGCGCCTGCTGCGCGGCGCTAGAGGCATCGTCCCCGTCCAAGCCAACGGCCGCAGCGAGGACGGCCGGGCTTTTCTGGTGCTCGAGCTGATGGAGGGTGGCTCCCTTGCCGACGCCGTCGGGCTCGGCCGGTACGCGGATCGCCGCGAGATGCTCGAGCTCGTCGGGAAGCTCGCTCGCACGCTGGCTCACGCGCACGCAAGGGCCGTCCTCCACTGCGATCTCAAGCCCGAGAACGTGCTCTTCGACTCCAAGGGCGAGCCGCACCTCGCTGACTTCGGAGTCGCCGAGCGGCTCGAGGATTCGAGTCCTTCGGCTCAACGCACCGTCGGCGGCACGCGCGGTTGGATGTCACCCGAGCAGGCTCGCCGTCGTTCGAGCGGGGAACTGTCCTCGTGCGAGCCGCTGTCCGTCGCATCCGACGTGTTCGGCCTCGGGGTGCTCCTCTACTGGCTTTTGACGCGCACCCTCCCCTTCGGGAAAGGACCCGACTTCGAAGCGCGCGTTCAAGCGGAGGCGGCGCCGAGCCTCGTGCCGCGCCGTCTCTTCCCGAAGCGGCTCGCATGGGAGTGCGCCGCAATCTGCCGGCGCGCGCTCGAGACCGACCCGGAGCGGCGCTACCGGTCGGCGGCCGAGCTTGCCGACGACGTCGAGCGCGCCCTCGCGGAGCAGCCGCTGGCGGAGGAAGCCTCGCGCCCGCTGCGTCGAGTGACGAGCTGGGTGAGCCGCCACAAGCTGCTGGCGTTCGCGGCGTTCGAGCTCTGTCTCCTGCTCCTCTATCTGCCCCTCGTGCCGTTCCTGGTGCTCGGCCAGAGCCGCGCCGTGCTCGAGGATCAAAACTCGAACGCCGCCCTGCACCAAGCGGGTGCGGTCATGAACGAGCTGCGCGATTTCGGGGACCACCTGCGCGCGATGGCCGAAGATCCGCGCGTGCTCGCGCTGCTCCAGGCCGAGCCGGGCCCCGGTGGCGCGGACGCCCCGCCACCCGGCGTCGTCCTCAGCGACTATCTGAAGGGCACCATCGACAACTTCGTCGTTTTCGCGCCGGACGGCGTGCTGCGCAACCGGTGGCCCTTACGGAGCGCGCCGGCACGCGCCGCAAGCTTCGCGTTTCGCGACTACTTTCAGGGCGCGCTTGGCCTGGCGGCGACCGGAAGTCGCCAGATCTACGTCCCGCGCGTGATTCGCTCCCAGACGACGGGCAAGCTCGAGCTCGAGCTCTCGACTCCCCTCTACGATCCGAGCGGTACGTTCGTCGGTGTGCTCGGTGCCTCGCTACCGGTGCGTTCGACGTTCGGCACCGTCCAGATGAACTGCGCGGGCGCCGGGCACTGCCTGACCGGCCTCCTGGGCCCGCGCGATCGAGACGACGCGGGCGCGCCGTTGCCCGAGCAACTCATCTTCGTCGCCGCGCCAGAGCTCCGTACCGGAGGTGAGACGCTCCTCGACCCCGGCCTCTCGTCGCGGATCTGTGGCCGCTTCGGCTGCGCGCCGACGCCGCACGCACAGTTCGCGGCGCGCGCGGCCGTCACGCCGCTCGTGGAAAACTTCGTGGACCCCGTGTCGGGCGCGCCCTCGCTCGGCGCTTTCGCTCCGGTCGGTCGCACCGGGCTGGTCGTGCTGGTCTCCACGCCGCATAGCGCGATCCGCGCGCTCACCGACCGGTTTCTCGACAAGGCACGCTCGTACCTGGGCGTCCCCGCCTTACTCGGCGTCACTCTCTTCGGGCTGCTCCTCGCGGGGCGACACCTACGGATTCGTCAGGTGCACCCGGCGCAGGCTCGAGCCAGCCGAGATCCTTGAGGATGGCGCGGCGACCGCGGATCAAGCGTGACTGAGCGGCAGCCACGCTGATGTCAAGAGCCCGCGCGATGTCCGAGAGGACGTAGCCGAGCACGTCGTGCAAGTAGAGGACCTTCGACTGTGCGGAACCGAGTCGCCGTAAGCTCACGTCGATACGCCTGAGCTTGTCACGCGCGTCGAGCCGAAGATCGGGGTGGGGACACGGCGTGGTCGAGAACGGGTCCTCTCCCGTCACGGGCGCGAAGACGCGACGCTGCCGGCTGCGCGCGCGGAGCTGGTCGATCGCGGTGTTGCGCGCCACCGAGACCACCCAAGGTGCCGAGTAGTCGCCCCCCACACCGTCCTTGCCGAGCGCCGCGAGAACGCGCGCGAGCGACGTCTGCACGAGATCCTCGAAATCGTCGTCCCGCGGCCTCGCCACGCGTCGCACCGCCAGCGTGACGAGCAGCTGCAGCCGCGCGAGCGCGTCGGCCTCGCGATCCGTCGGGAAAACGCGCTCGCGCCGGCCGGACGCCGGCGCTTCCGCGTCTTCGGACGGCTCCGTGTCGCAGCGAGCGGCGACCCGCATTTTGGACGTTCGCGTCATCGACGGACCCCTGACCCTCGAAACACCGGCTGCGCGGCACCGCCGGATGCTCGAGGGTCCAATCTACTTCGGAAGCTAAACCTTGAGAAGACCCCGTGTCGCTTTCTCACGACATCAGAGCGAACGGACGAACATGACCACGTTGTGCCGATTGTTCGAGTTCAACGCATTGAACGCGGCGGCCGCGGCAGCGCCCTCACCCGCATGGGCGCTGATCGCCGCAGCGATGTCCGTCGTGCGCCCGTCGTGCAGGAGCTTGTTACGCACGCTGATGCCCCAGAGCGGCGCCGTGCGCATGCGACGTGCCGCTGCCGCTGAGTCTCCGTCGTTCAGACCGATGTTGTCGCCGAGCGACCCCATGTCGTGCGTGAGAAAATCCGAGTAGGGGTGGAATACGACGTTGCCCGGGACGCCGTTCGGCGGCGTGCCGGGTGTCTTGAAGTTGGCGGCGGTCGCGAGCGCGCCGGTCGATACCGAGGAATCGACGTGGCAGTTGGCGCAGCCAATCTGCACAAATAGCGGCTTTCCTGCGTTGATCGAGAGCGTGTCGCCGTGATCCTGAGCGTCCGCCCCGGGTGGCGCGAGGAACGTCATGAACAGCGTGAAGTTGTCGACGTCCTCTTGCAGTGTGGACTGGCCGCTGGCGCAGACGCCCACGAAATCATCCGTACCCTGAGGCACGGCACTCAGCTCACTCGTGGGCACATCGGGCGCGAGATCGTCGCAATGCGCCGGTTGCGGCACGCCGTTGGGCGCCGACTCGGTCGCAAACGCCGTCACGGAGACGCCGTTGGAGCACGACTGCGTCGTGATGCCCATTTCGTTCAAGTACGCGTCAGCGGAAAATTGCGCGAGGTTCGGTACGGCTGCTTTCCAACCAAAGCGGTTGACCCGAAGCTGCCCGATAGACTGCGATGGGTCATGGCTGTTCGGCAGGACGATCGCCGATCGATTCACCACGCCGCGCGTCGCACTCGGCTCGGCCGCCGCGAGGGCGTCGAAGAACGAGTCGGGCATGGCGTCAACCAGGCCAAGGCCGAACAACGGCGTCGTGAGGCGCCCGACGTTGTGCACGGTGGCCTGCGCGGGCTCGACCTCGGTCGGCACCGTGCAAAGCGTGGGATTGCTCGGCGGACCCCCTTGGAATTCGGGATTGTTGAAACGCACGAGCGAGAAGAGCTGGCGGAGCGACCCACCGAACTGCGAGAGGCCGCTGAAGCCGCCGTTGATGAAGGTTCCGTAGCGCCGTTCGACGTTTTGGCCGGCGCCGCCGAGGGCACCGTTCGAGTGACAGTTCCCGCAGGAGCGCTCGTTGAAGATCGGGCCGACCCCGTCGTTGATGTCCTCGATCTCGGCGAAATTGTCGCGCGCTTCCGCGAAGTCGGTCGCGCTGATTCCCGAAAGCTGACCGCCGAGGAGGAGCTCGTGCTCCGAGCCGAGCGTTTCGCGGCCGACGTCGCTCGCGCTACAGCCGACGGAAAGCGCGGCCACCGCGATGCTCGAGCTCAAGGATCTGCCTGTGAGAACGCTACGCATTCGAACCTCCTCGATGCAGGGTTGGAGAGCGGGATGCGTAGGCAGATCGATTAGCCCCCCGAGTACAAGGCAGCCCCGGCGCGCTTTTGTCGGATAGTGTGGGAAGCGCCTCGCCGCAGCGTTCCTGCGGGTTATGAGCGTGGATTTTTCTAGAGCAGACGGCGCCTCGAGGCGAATCCGATCTCGCTGGAGCCGCGCTCGCTCAGGACGACCGGCGTCGGGCGATGCGCGCGTCCGCCGAGCTCCAGCCCGCATCGAGCACCCGCCCCGCCGCGTCCAGATCGACGAAGACGGGCGCGTGGTCGGACGGCACCGGCTTTCCCTTACGCGCCTCGCGATCGATCTCCGAGGCGACGACCCGCGGCGCGAGCGGAGCGCTGACGAGCAGATGGTCGATCCGCATCCCGTAATTCATGTGGAATGCCCCGGCCTGATAGTCCCACCACGAGAAGCGCTCCGCCTCCGGGTGGCGCAGCCGATAGGCGTCGACGAGACCGCTCGCGAGCACCTCCTCGTACCGAGCGCGTTCCGGCGCCGAAACGTGGGTGCCGCCGTGGCATGCCGCCGGGTCCCACACGTCGCGGTCGGTCGGCGCGATGTTGAAGTCGCCGCCGAGCACGAGCGTCTCGCGCGTCTCCGTCCGCGCCGCGAGGAACCGCACGAGCCGCCCGAACCAGGCGAGCTTCGCCTCGTAGTGGGGCGAGGCCACGCTACGGCCGTTCGGCGCGTAGATGCTCACGACCCGGAGCCCGCCGCACGTCGCGCCGATCATGCGAGCCTCCGCAAGCGGCGCGTCGTCCTTGGTGTCGTGCGTGCTGTCTGGTGCGAGCGGCTCGCCGAAGTTCACGATCACGTCGTGCACGCCGACCTTGCTCGCGATGGCGACGCCGTTCCAGCGACCTTGCCCGTGATGCGCGAGCTCGTACCCGAGCCGTGCAAACTCCTCGCGAGGCGCGTTGTCGTCCGTGAGCTTGGTCTCCTGCATCAGGAGCACGTCGGGCGCGGCGCGCTCGAGCCACCACGTCACCTTCTCGAAGCGGGCTTTGAGCGAATTGACGTTCCAAGTAGCGATGCGCATGTCAGGCTTTGAAGGCTCCTACTACGGTTTTTCGCGCGCGCCGCCCAGGGCGCTGGAGTTCATTTGCGGGACGGAGGAAACTCGGCGAGCCGAGCGGCGCCCCGATGAAGAGCGACTTCACGAGCCTGGACGGTCTGGCGGAGTTCGCCATCGAGAACCTGGCTGACGCTGCCTACTTCGTGCAGTCGGACGGCAGCGTCCTCTACTCCAACGCCGCGGCGACGAAGATGCTCGGCTACACGCGCGAAGAGTTCTTGACGAAGCGCATCTACGACTTCAACCCGGACGTGAGCCCCGAGCAATGGCCGGGCATCTGGGCACTCTTGCGCAAGGCGGGCAAGCGCACGTTCGAGGCGAACCACGAAGCGAAGGACGGTCGCGTCGTGCCGGTCGAGGTCTGGGCCAATTTGCTCGTCTTCGAGGGGAAGGAGCTGAGCTGCTCCTTCGCGCGCGACGCGACCGAACGCAGGCAGCTCGATCTGCGCTTGCGTCAGGCCGAGAAGATGAAGGCGATCGGGCAGCTCGCCGGCGGCGTCGCCCACGATTTCAACAATCAGCTGACGGGCGTGAGCGGGTACGCGGACCTGCTCCTCGATCTCTTCGGCGGGCATCCGCAGGCCGAGCAGTACCTCGAGCAGATCCAGCTGGCGGTTCGCCGCGCCTCGGGATTGACGCAAAAGCTTCTGGCTTTCTCGCGTCAAGAGGTGGTGCGCTCGGTCGTCGTCGACCTGCACACGTTGATCGAGGAAACGGCGGGCATTCTCGAGCGCAGCCTCGACAAGAAGATCCGCGTGACGCGGCAACTCGGGGCGACCCATGCGCTCGTGGAGGGCGATCCATCCGGGCTAGAGAACGTGATCCTGAACCTGGCGATCAACGCGCGCGACGCCATGACCGCGGGCGGACAGCTCACGATCTCGAGCGAGAACATGGTGCTCGATGCGGATGCCTGCAGCAGGCTCGTGCCCCCCATCAAACCCGGGTCCTACGTCCTGGTCTCGGTGGCCGACGACGGACATGGCATCGCCCCGGAGCATCTGCAGCGCATCTTCGAGCCCTTCTTCACGACCAAAGCCAAGGGCCAAGGCACCGGGCTCGGGCTCGCCACCGCTTACAGCACGGTGAAGAGCCATCAAGGCGCGATCAGCGTCTACTCCGAGGTCGGAAAAGGGACCGTCGTGCGTCTCTATCTGCCGGTCTACGCGGGGGAGCAACAGGAGGCTCAGGCGTCGTCTTCGCCAGCGCGGCTACCGCAGAGCATACACGTGATGGTCGTCGAAGACGAGGAGCCGCTCCGCGACCTCGCTGCGCTGATCCTGCGTAGCCTGGGCTGCGACGTGACCGTCTTTGCGAACGGCGCGCAGGCGGTCGAATTCTACCGGGTGGCTTCGGTAGCCATCGACTTGGTCCTGCTCGACATGTGCATGCCGGTCATGGACGGAACGGAGACGTTCCACGCCCTGAGGCAGCTGCGCCCGGACGCCAAGGTGCTGATCGCTTCGGGTTACAGCCTCGCGAAGGACACGCGTGCACTGCTCGACGCAGGAGCCGCGGGCTTCGTGCAGAAGCCGTATCGCAAAGCGCTCCTCGCCGACAAGCTCGCCGAGATCCTGGAGCGAGACGACTCGGTTTCGTCGTAGACGTGCCGCGCGACACGGCTCGAGCTTCCGCCGGTTCAGCGCTTCGAGTTTCCCGAGAGACGCACGGCGCGCCGGTTCCACGCCGGTGCGAACGTCAGCCACGCGATCGCGAAGTACGCGACGGAGAGCGCGAGGGGCATTCCGAGCAAGGACGGGTAGGGCCGATGCACGAGGCGGCCAACGAGACTCAAAAAGACGCTGCCCGGAACCCCGAACAGAAAGCCGAGCAACACGCTCATCGCGAGGGTGCGCCGGATGCCCATGCGCTCGTGGGGCGCAGGGCGGAAGACCGCGAGCGGCCCCCAGTTCGTCTTGACGTCGCAGTAGTCGGTAAAAACCCGGTCGTTTTCGATCATCCGAGAAGGATCCGCCAGCTCTCTTTCCTGACACAGGATGCGATTTCGGCAAGTACTTTCGTTACGGGTCGCTGCAGTAGCAACGCACGCTCGTCACCGGGTCACTGCAGCGCAGATTTCGTTCTCCGAAGCGGAACGGTGTCGAGCAGGGATCCATGACGGCGCCCGTCATGCCGCACGCGGTGTAGCTCACGCAGCCTGACGATTCCTCGTAGGTCATCGTATAGCCTTGGCTCGAGGTCGCGCACACGAGGTCCACCGACGTGCAGTACTCCTCGCAGTTGGCGAAGACGCCGTCGTCCGCCTCGATGCAGTCGCCGGCGCCGATCTGGCATTTGCCCAGATTGCAGTCGGCGTTGTCCCGCGTGCTGCCTGCGCACCAGTGCCCGCAAGCTCCGCAGTTGTCGACGTTCGTCGACTTGTCCACGCAGGCGCCGTCGCAAGCTTGAATGTCCCCGCACGTGAGCGTGACGGCCAGCGCCTTCGTCACGGAATGTCCGGCCTGATCGAAGAACGAGGCGACCAGGTTGCGCATGGTCGGCGCGTCGAACTCGATGGGCGTCACCTGATGCATCTGCGCCCACGAGAGCACGAGCTCGTACGAGCCCTCCTGATCGCCCGTCGCGAACGCTCCGTACGCCGCTGTTCCGTCCTCGCTCGTCAGCGTGCCGCCGATGACGTCGCTGATCCCGTCGGCGTCGGTCACGATGGCCGTGAAGGTCACGGACTCGCCCTCGGTGATCGTGCTCACGTTCGAGAGCAGCGAGATGATCTGCGGAACGTTACCCCCGGTGCCTTGGGAGGTCCCGCCCATGGGAGAGACGCCGCCCGTTCCGCTCGTGCCTCCCGCTGCGCCCGATGCTCCACCAGTCCCGCCCTTGCCGCCACCGGTGCCGCCCTTCCCGCTGGTGCTGCCGCCGGAGCCCCCCGAACCGCCGCCGGTCACTGCGCCACCAGTTCCGCCTGACGTGCCGCCCGTGCCCTCGATGCGCACGCAGATATCCGAAGCGCACGTCAGTCCGTCATCGCAGAGCCCGCCGTTGCGGCACTCGCCGCGTTCCGTCCCCGCCGCGGGCGCGCCACTGCTACCGCCATCGTCGTCGTCGTCGCCGCTCGAGCCCCCCGAGCTGCAAGCCGAGCCGAGTGAGAGAAAGGCAGAAGCCGCTAGGCAGAGATAGAAGCCACGAGTCATCACGCACACTCCCGTAAGAAAGACCGACCATAGCGCGCCCGGCACCCCGAGGGCGTCACTCCACCGCCGACAACTGCTGGCGCGCAGGGATTTTTGTGCGATATTTCCGCACCTTAGACCCCGCCCCTCCGCAAGCGCGATGAGCCATTGCGCGTCGCGCTTTACAACGCCGCCCGAGCCATGACGGAATCACCGCGGGCGAGGGTTTCCGAGATGGAAAGCCAACATGCTGCGATCGGCGTCCACGAAGGGGAGATCCTCGCCGGCAAGTACCGCATCGAGCGCGTGCTCGGCGCCGGCGGCATGGGAGTGGTGGTAGCGGCCCGGCACATCGAGCTCGACGAGCGCGTCGCGATCAAGTTCCTCTTGCCCGAAACGCTCGACAACCCGGAGGTCGTGGCTCGCTTCTCGCGCGAGGCGCGGGCGGCAGTGCGGATCAAGAGCGAGCACGTCGCCCGCATCATCGACGTGGGGCGCATGGAAAGCGGCGCCCCGTACATCGTCATGGAGTACCTCGAGGGTGTTGACCTCGCGAGCTGGCTCCAACAGCGCGGCCCGCTCCCGGTCGACCAGGCACTCGATTTCGTCCTCCAGGCCTGCGAGGCGATCGCCGCGGCGCATGCGCTCGGGATCATTCACCGCGATCTCAAGCCGGCGAACCTGTTCGTCGTGCGGCTCGGCGATGGCCGGCAGCGCGTGAAGGTCCTCGACTTCGGGATCTCGAAGGTGCTCACGGCCGATCAGTCGGCGCCCTCGATCACGAACACGGCGGCCTTGCTCGGCTCGCCGCTCTACATGCCGCCCGAGCAGATGCGCTCGGCGCGCAACGTCGACACCCGTTCCGACATCTGGTCCCTCGGCGTCATCCTGCACGAGCTCATCGCCGGGAAGCCGCCATTCGCCGGCATCACCATGCCGGAGGTGCTCACGAGTGTCCTCGAGGGGACGCCGCCCGGCCTCCGCACGCTCGTCCCCAGCGTCCCGGAGGCGCTCGAGAGCATCGTCCTCAGGTGCCTCCAGAAGGACAAGACGCTGCGGTTCGCGGACGTCGGCGAGCTCTCGAGCGCGCTCGCAACCGTCGCGCCTGCGCGCTCTCGCGCAGCGGCGGACCGCATCGCGCGAGTCCTGAGGGGCCCCGCCGACTCGACCGACGAGCGCGAGGCCCAATCGGTGCCCCCGGCGCCCGAAGCGCTGCCGGGGATGCGCACCCGCGCGTCATGGGGTGGCACTCACGCCGGTGCTCGATCCCCACGGCTCTTGGTTGGCCTGGGCGCGGGAGCGGTCATCACCACCGCGGTGGTGGCGTCCGTTGCGTTGTGGGGGAAGCGCGGACTGGTCGAAGCAGAGCCGGTCGCCTCCGTGGCGGCGCCCGCGGATGTTTCGTCCCCTGTGCCGCCCTCCGCGCCCCTCCCCTCGCCCGCGATTTCCCCGGTCACGGGGCTCGTGAGCGGCACCGCCGCGGACGCCGCACCCGAGCCGGCAGCATCCGCCAACCGCCGGAACCGTGACGAAGCCGCAGCCAAAAATGTTAGACCCCGAAGCGGCAGGGTGAGTGACGTTCGCCCCGCACCGGCAGCAACGGCCTCGTCCGCGCCGCCGGTCCAGAAGGCGCCCCGCGCCAACGCCGATCCCTTCGAGGACCGCTAGTGCCGTTTCCAAGACCGCGCGTTTCATTCCTTCGTCGTTCGTTTGCTCTGGCCGTGCTCGCCCTACCGCTCGAGGCGTGGGCCGCCCCCTCCGCCGTCGATCGCACCATGGCGCAGTCGCTGTTCGACGACGCGCGCCGCTTGATGAGCGAGGGGAACTACAAAGCCGCCTGCCCCAAGCTCGAGGAGAGCAATCGGCTCGATCCGAGTGGTGGAACGCTGCTGAACCTGGCGTTGTGCCGGGAGCAGGAGGGCAAGCTCGCGACCGCCTGGACACATTTCAAGCAGGCGCTGAGCGCGGCCAAGCGCGACGATCGCGCCGATCGCATCCAGGCCGCGGAGGAGCACCTCACGGCGCTCGAAGTGCGGGTGCCGTCGATCACCGTCGTCGTTGCGGAGCCGCGCGCGGACCAGGAGGTGTGGGTGGACGGCGCGAGCGTGGGGAGGAGCGCCTGGGGAACTCGCATGTCGCTCGATCCGGGCAAGCACGAGGTTTCGTCGCGAGCTCCCGGAACGCCCACGTGGTCGCAGTCGCTCGAGCTCGACCCTGGCTCGAACGTCAGGCTCGAAGTGCCCCCCTTCGCGGCGGGGGCATCTGACGGGGCGCCCGCCGGACCGAAACCAGAAGACAAGCCGCACGAAGCGGCCGCGAGCGGCGGCAGCAGCACGCTCGGCTGGGTCATCGCAGGCACGGGCGTCGTGGCGCTCGGTGTCGGTAGCGTGTTCGGGGCCCGAGCGATCTCCAAGCAGAACCAGAGCGAGGACGAATGCCCGACCCCGAAGACCTGCTCGCCGGACGGAGTGGCCTACGGGAACCAGGCCAACACGGCGGCTTGGGTCGCGAACATCGGCATCGGCTTGGGGCTCGTCGGAGTGGCGACGGGCACGTATCTCATTCTGACGTCATCGAAGAGCTCGGGCGCGCAGGCGCGATCCGGCGCGCCCGTGCTACGGGTCGGCGCGGGTCCCAGTAGCGCGCGAGTGAGCCTCGAGGGCCGCTTTTGAAGCGGTCGTTCGTTACGGCGGTCGTCGTCGCACTCGCTGGCTGCCAGTGGGTCGCCGGCATCGGCGAGCATTCGACGGGCGGGCCTTGCAAGACCGATGCGGATTGCCCGACCGATCAGGAGTGCACCGAGACGCTCGTGTGCGGTGCGAAGGCCGCAGCAGGAACCTCCGGCACAGGCGGAGCGGCTGCCGGCAAGGGAGGCAGCGGCAAAGGCGGGCTCGGTGGAACCACGGGAAATGGCGGTCGGGCCATGGGGGGCGCCGGAAGCGCCGGGGGCCCCACCGCAGGCAACAGCCAAGGTGGCGTCCCGCCATCGCTGGGCGGCTCAGCGGGCACGGACACGGAAGCGGGCACAGGCGGTGATCAGGCGCCTCGAGGTGGCGACGCGGGTGACGGCGGCTCGAGCAACGCTTGTCCACACGTGGAGATGGTGCAGGCGGATCCCAGCGAGGGCACCGTCGGCGGCAGCCCCTTGCAGCTCACCGCGCAAGTGACGGACGACGGCGGGCCGAAGCCCGTCACGTATCGTTGGCAGAGCACGAGCGGCAGCCTCGACTCGACGACGTCGCCCACGACGTCGTGGAGCTGCACCGAGGAAGGCGACTTCACCGTCACGCTCGAGGTGAGCGACGGCGCTTGCGCCGACGAAGCCTCGACAGAGGTCGCGTGCGCGGAGCCCAAGGGCCCGAACGTCGTGATCAACGAGGTAGAAGCCGACGGCGCCGCGGACGCCGATTGGGTGGAGCTCTACAACGCAGGCGGCTCCGTCGCGAATCTCACGGGTTTCGTGCTGAAGGACAACGACGACACGCACTCGTACGGCCTGCCGAACGGCACGACGCTCGAAGCCGGTGAGTACCTCGTGCTCGACGAGCCCGCGCTCCCCTACGGACTCGGCTTGGCGGACTCCGTCCGTCTCTTCGACGCCGGCGGCAACCTCGTCGACTCGTACACGTGGACGGCCTACCCGACCGCGACCTTCGGCCGCTGCCCGAATGGAACCGGCTCGCTGACGACGACGAAGAGCGCGACCCCGATGGGCGGCAACGATTGCCCCAACGTGGATACGGAGGACTGGCCGGGCAACGACGCCGTCACCGTGGCCGACGCAGAGAATGTGTTCGGCGAGAACCTGAGCGGCCTCACCTACGAGCGGGAGAGCTCGGGAGTGGACGTCCTCTGGGCCGCGCGGAATCGCCCGGGCGCGATCTTTCGCCTCCTCCACGAGACGAGCAGCGACCTCTGGGTTCCCGACACCGCTTCGGGGTGGAGCGAGGGAAAGCTCGTTCACTACGCCGACGGCAGCGGCAACGTCGACGCCGAAGGGGTGACGCGCGCCGAGCTCACGTCGACCACGCTCTACCTCGCGACCGAACGCGACAACAGCGCGCTCACGGTCAGCCGCCCGAGCATCCTCCGTTACGATTTTTCAGGCAGCGCGACCGAGCTCTCCGCCACGCACGAGTGGAACCTGGTCGCGGATCTCCCCGTCGTCGATGCGAACCTCGGCCTCGAGGCGGTCACTTGGGTTCCAGACAGCTTCCTCGTGGACTCGGCCCACCATTTCTTCGACGAGCACGCGTCGGCACCCTACGACCCGAGTCAGTACCCGGATCACGGCACGGGGCTCTTCTTCGTCGGCCTGGAGGTGAACGGCACCATCTACGCCTACGCGCTCGACCACACGAACGAGAGCTACCAGCGTGTCGCCACCATCGCGAGCGGTCAGCCGACAATCATGAGCCTCGAGTTCGACCGTGACACGGGCCTGCTCTGGGCCGGCTGCGACGACTCCTGCAACGGACAAACCAACGTGCTCGAGCTCTCGACCGACTCGGTCAATGCCGGGCGGTTCCAGGTCACGCACGAGATCGCTCGACCGAAGAGCATGTCGAATCTCGTCAACGAGGGCTTTGCGCTCGCGCCGGAGTCCGAGTGCCAGGACGGACAGAAAGCGGCGTTTTGGGCGGACGACGCGAACACGAACCTGCACTCCTTGCATCGCGACACCGTCCCCTGCGGCTCACTGTGAACGGCCTTTCCCAGACCCGATTCACCAAACGCCTATCCGACGACCACCCGAGCGCGGTACTCTACTCCGAGGAGGCGAGTGGTGCCGACAAAGCAATACGCGCTCGAGGTGGGTGGCCCGAAGCGAGTCAAGGTGTCGTACGGGATGTTCTGGAAGAACTTCTTGGTCGAGGTCGACGGCCGGGAAGTCGGCCGCATCGAGGGCGGACTGAAGGCGCTGCGCGTCGGTTCCACCTTCGCGCTGGCGAACGGCTCGGAGCTCAAGGTCCGAGTTGCGACCGGTCTCGTCGCGGCCGTCGAGCTCTTCATCGACGGTAAGCCGGTTCCTGGCTCCGCTGCCGTCCCGTTGCCCAAATGGAGCTACTTCTTCATCGGAGGTTGCGCGGTGATTCCCATCGTCGCGGCCGGCGGCGCCATTCCGGCCGCCATCGGCGTGAGCGGCGCGCTCGGCTGCGCAGCCCTCGCCCGCGACGAGTCCAAATCCGTCGCTGTTCGCCTGACGCTCTGCACCGCCATCACGGTGGTCGCGTGGATCGCGTTCGCCGCACTCATCCTCGCGATGGCTGCGGTCAAGACTCGCTAGCGCGTAGGCATTCCCGCGGTCACTCGCGACGGCTCAGCGAGCCCGTGTTGGCGCAAAGCAGCGACTGCCACTCGCTGAGCGGGAAATCGCAGCGCATTTCTAGACTTTCCGGCGGCTCTGCGGTCGTGAAGTAGATGAAGCTGTAATAGGACTTTAGCGGCGTCACGTCGTACTGGTAGACGGCATCGTCCTCGTCGCACTCGCGCACGTTGACGAGCAGCCGCGCTGCGGTCGCCTCGAGTCGCGTGTCGCCGAGGTAGTGCACACCGCGACCGCCCACGTCCTCCGTCACCTGAAAGAGCGCAAGCCCTTGCTCGTAGTAGATGACGTCGGCCTTGCACACGCCCTCGCCGTTGATCGTCTGAAGCGCGACGGCCGTCTCGTAGGCATCGCCCTCGAACCGGATCCACTGGTGAGCGCTGCCGTTCAGCTCGGGTAGGTACGCGTCGCCCGTGGCGGGATCGAAGAAGCCCGTATCGGTGCCGGGGCTCGCGACCCAGAGACCCTGGAGCTCGGCAAACGGCCCCACGGTGCCGAGCGCGAAGCCGTCAGGTTGCGCGGGCTGCACGGGATCCTCGACGGGCGGGCGCATCAAGAGCGTGAGGTCGAGCGGTTGCGCGCCACCGTCGAGGTGCAGCTTGTAGGTCCGAAGGCCGCCGTAGAAGTGCTGAGCCTCTTCGAGCGAAGCCTCGAACGAAAACGGATCGGTCGCCAGGTCCTGCGATTCGGTGCCGCTGCAGTCGGTCACGTCGAGGCGGCGCTCCGTCGGTTGCAAGGTGAGCACGTTGCCGTCGAGCACGGCCGCGCCGACCGATTGATCGAAATAGGAGACACTCGCACAGGTCGCCGACGCGCCGGAGGCGTAGTGGGCAAAGTAGTAGCTGCCGTTCGAGCTCAGCTTCAGCTGAGCCGAGAACCCGGACGTCACGTCGAAGCTCTCCCCGAACGAGTTCTCATAGGTTCCACCCGACGCGCGGGTCTCTTGCCAGACGCCGACGAGCTCCTCCGGCACGTCACCGCTCACGGCGCCGCCGCCGGTTCCGCCTCCGCTCGTGCCACCGCTGCTGGCGGGTCCGCTTCCACTGTCGCCAAGCGTCCCGCCCGTGCCGGTGCTCGTTCCTCCCTTCCCCGTGGACACGCTTCCTCCGCGTCCCACGTCGCCATCGCCCGCGTCCCCGGTGGTGGTCGTGCCGCCACTTCCACCGCGGCCGCCCGCGGCCCCACCCGTGCCTCCCTTGGTCGCCGGAGTCCCCGCCTCCCCTGACCCGCCGCCGTCGTCATCGTCGCCGCTCGAGCCCCCGCCACAAGCCGTCAGGGGTGAGGCAGCGAGCGCAAGAAGGGCGAAGACCGAGCTCGGACGCACTTTCGGGAGCAGGCGCATCGAAGCACCGTACACGCGGCAGGATCGGACCACAATCCGCCGATCGGGCGCCACTCCATCACAGCGTTTCGAGGCACTGCTATGGTCGCCCGTGTCCTGTCGCTCACATCGTCTTCTTGACGTCAGCGAGCGAGAACGCAGCCGTACCCATGCCGCCGCCCACCTCGAGCAGCACCTTGACCTCGAGCAGGGTGCCAAGGTCGTGGCCCCCGGCTTTCCAAGCGTCGAAGTGCTGGGTGACCGAGATCGTGCCGCACTTTCGATTGTCGTGCCTGATGCTGTAGTACTGGTTCCAACTGGCGGCGCCGCCGCAGCGATCGCCACCCGTGCCGCTCGTGTTGCGAACGCACATCGTGTACTGGCCGCCGTCGGCGCTCAGCGGCGAGTTGGTCATGTTCGTGCAGTTGCCTGGATTGACGGGCATCTTGCTGAACGAATCGTCGATGATGTACCACTCGATGCAGGGGTTCGTGGACCAGCCGTACATGCCGACGTACGACCATTGGCCGCCGGAGCTGCCCGTCAGCGTCTCGGCGAAGTCCGCCGTGATCGTGCCGAACGTCTCGTACTTCGCCGGTTTGTTTCCCCACTCGAAGCCGAGACGCCCGAGGTAGTTGCCCGAGTTGTTCCAGCTCGCACTGAACGCCGCGACACCGCTATAGGTCGTGAGCTGTCCCGAGCCGGCGTTCGACCAGATCTGCCAGGCGAGGTTGTCCGTGCCGCCCTGACCGGAGGTGTGCGTTTGGCCACCCGAGGTCGGCATCGCGGGAGGGTTCGCGCAGTCGACGCTGCCCGTCGCGCCCGCGGCACCCGACCCAGCGCTCCCCGCCATCGACGTAGTTCCGGCCATCCCGGCACCGCCGGCGGCCGCGCCACCGCTCCCGCGCCCCGCATTCGACCGACCGCCCATTCCAGTGCCGGCCATGCCGCCCGATCCGCCCATCGTGGCGCCACCCGTCCCGCCACCAGCGCCGCTCGCGCCGCCGGCCCCGCCCGCAGCGCCTGCGCCGCCGGTGCCCCCGCCTGTTCCGCCGCTTCCGCCCGTCGTGCCTCCCGCTCCGCCGGTGCTCCCGCCCGTTCCGCCCATCGCAGCGCCGCCCGTGCCGGTCGCTCCACCGTTGCCCGCGGGGCCGCTGCCACCGCCACTCTTGCCCGCGCCGGCCACCGCCGTACCGGCATGGCCACCGGCGCCGCTCCCGGACTCTGCGCCCGTTCCGGACGTGCCGCCGAGCTCATCATCCGGCGTGAGATCGGTCGCGCATGCCGAGGCGAGCGCGACGACGATGGCAGCCGCCGCACCGATAGTCCCAAGAGAGCGACGATGGAGGTTCATGTCCGAATTTGCCTTATCGGAATCGTGACCCAATGCGGACTAAGCAGGCAGAAACAGTTCGTTCGTCGACATCTGTCGGTGAGGTGCTCGCGAAGTGATCGTTTTTGGCGCGCGCGTAGCGCATTCTGCCTAGCCCGTGCGCGTAGCCAGGAAAATTTGCAGCGCACCCGCTCTCGAGCCGTCCGCGCGGTCGAGGCTTGGTAGATTCCAATGCCGTGGTTTTTGCCCTGCTCTGTGTCGCGTTGCTCTGCGGGGCTCTCTTCGTTCTGCGCGCCCGTCGAGACGGTACGACGGGCCGAGCCGTAGGGCCGAACGGCGTGAGCCCGCGCGCGGTCGCACTCGGCGCGATCGGGGTGCTGGTGGGCTCGGCGCCGCTCTTCGTGTTCGCGCCGTGGCGCGGGCGCAGCGTCGAACTCTACACCGGCGACGCGGCGACGCATGCCGCCGTCGCCCGCGAGATTGCCGAGCAGGGCCTGCCGCATGGTTGGCTGACGGTGTTTCTCGGCGGCTTTCCGTTCGGGCACCACTACCCGCCGCTCGGGTGGCTGCTCTCTGCAGGCCTCATGCGTTTAGGGCTCGCGCCGGCGCGCTCGCTGTATTGGCTCGCCTGGGTCGCAACGCTCGCGCTGCCGTTCGCGATCTACGCGGCAGCGCTACGCGTGCGCGCTCGGCCGACCTTCGCAGCCCTCGGTGCCGTCTTCGTGCTCGCCGTGTCGCCGTACAACCCGTTCGTCGGAGGGTACGAGGCGTTTTTCACGACTGGGCTCATCTCGCAGGTGCTCGCGCTACCGCTCGTCGTCTTGGCGGTCGCCGAGATCGCGCGAGGTGCGCGCGCAAGCGCCGTGACGTTGGGCGCGCTCGCGATCGCGGCACACCCGGAGGTGGCCGCGGCGAGCATGGCGCTCGCGCTCGTGGGCGCGGTCGTGGCACGCGACCGGCGCGCGCTCGAGACGGCAGCGCTCGCGGCGGCTGGCGCCGCAGTATTCGGGCTCGCGCTGTACGGGCAGGGCGTCACGACGCTCGCAGTGCCCTTCGGCTGGCCGCCGGACTTCGGGTGGCGGCGGCTCGGGTTCGGGTTTCGGCGCTGGGATTGGTGGCTCTTCGACGGCGATCTGCTCGACCGAGAGAGCGCGCTCATGCCCCTGACGGCGCTCGTGGGGGCGGCGCTCCCCATCCTTTTCGCACGGGTGCGGCGACCCGGGCCGCGCGCCGCACTGGCCGTGCTCGCCGTCGCGATGCTCGCGAGCTCGCTCGGACCGACGCTCGATCGCCTCGGCGGGCTCGCGGCGCTGGCACTCGCCTTTCTGCAGCCCCTGCGCGTGTTGGCGCTCTTGCCGCTCGCGGCCGCGGCGCTCGTCATCGTGGCGCTCGAGGAAGCCGCGCAATCGCTCGAACCGGCGGTGCTGCCCGACCGAGCGCGTGCGGTCGCGCCGCTACTCGCAATCACCGCTGCCCTGCCGCTCGCGCTCGCCCTGCCGAATCGCTTCGCCGCCGGCCGCGCGATCCGGGCGCAATTCGCCGATGCGCCCTGCGTCCACGCGCCACCCGGTTACGACGCCGCGACGCTGCGCGGGTGGGTCGGTGCGCTCGAGCACGGACGCCTCTGGTTCGATCAGAGCGAAGAGGGGCCGCTCGCGTTCTGCGCCGAGCGTGACGGACTGGTGGTCGCGAGCGGCGTGCCCGTCGGAGTCACGAGCGGCGTCGGCTCTCATCTCGGCATCGAATGGCTCGCCGCGCGGCAGCTCGAGCTCGGACGGCCCAATTCGAGCGCGCGCGCGGAAGCGCTCGGCATCCGCTACGTGCTCGACATCGCGACGCCGCCCGAGTGGCGCGAGCGCAGCCGGCTCGGCTCGGTCGTGTTGGCGGAGCGCTCGGGTGGCACGGACCTCATCGGCGCGGGCTGTGTGACCGAGCGCTGGCAAGGAAGCGACGACGCGCTGCGCGAACGGCTCATCCGCGAGCTCACGCGCCCCGCGGGGGCCGATCGCTTGCTCGATCCGACGCATTTCACGCTGCTCGAGCCAGCACCGGGCGGCGTGGTGGCGGGCAGCGTCGCGCTCAACGGCTGTGACGCGACGGGGGCGAGCGTGACGCCGCGCCCGCGCGAGCCGGGCGCGCTCGAGGCCACCGTCGAGGGGCGCGCGCCAGTCGACGTCGTCTTCCGCGCGACGGCTTTCCCGTCGTGGCGCGTCACGCTCGACGGCGAGCGCGAGCTCGCGCCACGCAAGGTCGCGCCGGGGTTCTTCGTCGTGCGTGTACCGGCGGGACGACATCACGTGCTCGCGGTCGTGAGCTCGCTACCGGGCTACGCGTTGGCGCTCGTTGCGGGTGTGCTCGTGGTACTCGCGCTGGCATTCGCGCCGCATCCGCGCACGTTGCTCGGGCGCTTCAGTGACCGACGCGGGTCGCGCGCTTCTCCCCGCAGCTAGTCATTTCGCGTGAAACGTCACGGGCAACTGGATCCTACCGATTCCGGCGCTCGGCGGATTGAACGCTGTCAGCACCGCCGTGCGCATGACGCAGGCGGCGAAGGCGCGATCGGTGTCGCGGGTGGCGCCGGTGACCCGCGTGACCTCACCCTCGCAGTCGATCACGATGGTAACGCGAATGGTGCCGCCGTCGGTGAAGGGATGGCGGTCGAGAAATTGGCGCCCGCAGGCCTGCAGGGCGGGACGCATGGCGAGCGTGGCTTGTCTCTGCGCGGCCAATTCCTGGGGCGAAACTTGCCCCGGCGCGGGGAACGGAACGTCGGGGCAACGGTTCGGCTTGGGACTCACCCAACGGTGCTCGAGCTCCTCTTCGGGAAGCGTGGCGTCGGCAGGAGCGACGGGACGCGCCGGAGCCTGCGTTTTCGGGGCGGGCGCACGGCAACCCCCGAGGGCGGTACCCAGCGCAAGCGCGAGCGGCGAGAAGACGACGAGCCCGCGTTTCAAAGACATTTCGGACAAGGGTAGCGCGACCACGTCCACGCAGCGACAAGGCACGCCTCGCGCCCCCAGCTCGCGAACGAGCGATTGCGACCCCGACGCGGCCTGGGCTATGCGTCGCGCAAAATGAAAGAAACCGAGCCGGCCTTCCCTGTCGTCGGCGGCGGGCTCGCCGACATGAATCCGGCCTACTTCGGCGTCGTGATGGCGACCGGCATCGTGTCGATCGCGACCGAGCTCCTCGGCTTGCACCCGATCGCCGTCGGGCTCTTCATCCTGAACCTGCCCTTCTACGTCACGGTGTGGGCGCTCACGCTCGCGCGTATCATTCGCTACCCGGAGCGGGTCGGCGCAGATTTGCGACACCACGGGCGGTCCGTCGGATTCTTCACGGCCGTACCCTCGACCTCGGTGCTCGGGTCCCAGTTTCTGATCATCGGCGGCAACGTTCCGCTGGCTGCCGTCTTGTGGGGACTCGCCATTCTGCTCTGGGCGAGTCTCATCTACGGCATCTTGACCATCCTCACGGTGAAAGCTGACAAGCCCGCGCTCGCCGAAGGCATCAACGGCGGGTGGCTCCTGATCGTGGTGGCCGCGCAATCGGTCGCCGTGCTCGGCGCGCAGCTTGCACCGCGGTTGCCCGCGTACCAACCGCACGCCTTGCTGTTTTGCCTCGCGATGTGGCTCGGCGGCGGCATGCTCTATTTCTGGATCATCTCGCTCATTTTCTATCGGTACACGTTCTTCGCGCTGATGCCGTCGGATCTCGCGCCGCCGTATTGGATCAACATGGGAGCCGCGGCGATCTCGACGGTGGCCGGCACGACGCTCATCGCGGGCGCCGGTCATTCCCCGGTGCTCGGGCAGGTCTTGCCGTTCGTTCGCGGGTTCACGCTGTTCTGGTGGGCCACGGCAACCTGGTGGATCCCGATGCTCGTGATCCTCAGCATTTGGCGCCACGGCTTCCGGCGCTTCCCGCTGCGCTACGACCCGCTGTACTGGGGCGCCGTCTTCCCGCTCGGCATGTACACCGTTGCGACGACACGCCTGGTGCACGCGATCGACGCTCCCTACCTGATTGCGATCCCGCGGGTGTTCGTGTTCGTGGCGCTCGCGGCGTGGAGCATCGTTCTCGCGGGGATGGCGCGCAGCCTGCTCGGGCAGGTCGTGCGCAATGGCGCGAGCTCGGGAGCCTGAGCTCTTGATACACGTCAGGCCGGCGCGGCGGAGCTTGCGCTAGCTGACGACTCTGAGCTTCCGCGCCGTCCGTCGTCACTGCGGATTCGCACCCGACGGGTGCGAAGATCCGCACCCTCTCGGCACGATTCTTGTCAGCGCGCGGGATCACCTCGCCCCTCGCCCGGGAATTACACGCTGCACGGAGAAGTTTTGATGAGGTCATTTTCAGTGAAGTCACTGGCGCAAATTGTGTTCGTCGCGTCAGCGATGCTGCAACTTGGTTGCAGCAGTCAAAGCGCGGAGGAGCAGGACAACGGCGGCTCCGGTACCGGTGGCGGCGGTGGCTCGGGTGGCGCGGGCTCCGCCGGGAAGACCTCGTCGGGTGGAGCTGCGGGCAGCGGGGGCACTAGCGGCTCGAGCGGCTTTGCCGGTACCGGCGCGGCAGGTGCCGGAGCGACCGGGGGCTCGCTCGGCGGTGGCGCAGGCAGCAGCAGCGGTGGCGCGGGCAGGAGCAGCGGCGGGGCGGGCAGTAGCAGCGGCGGGGCGGGCAGCGGTGGCGCGGGCAGCGGTGGCGCGGGCAACGCGGGAGCAGGCGGTGTGAATGCCGGCGCGGGCGGCGTGAGTGCGGGCGCGGGCGGCGCGAGCGCCG
>DATMCL010000334.1:0-6470 GCA_035558375.1 Polyangiaceae bacterium | reverse complement strand
GTCGGCCGGCCCTACTTCGAGAACGGCGCGCAGCGCACCGCGGTGCTGCGCATGGCACTGCGTGATGCGGCGCACGGCGTCGGTGACGACGCATCGCTCGACGCTCGGCGCGCCGTGGCGTGGGCGAAGGCCGGAGCCGACGAGCACGCGTCCGTTGCGTCGTTCGCGCGACTCGCGCTCTCCCTCATGGCGCTCGGTGCGCCGACCGAGCTGCTCGCCGGCGTGCAGCGCGCGGCGCTCGACGAGGTTCGGCACGCCGAGGCGTGCTGGAAGCTCGCGCGGCATTTCGGAGCCGACGACGTGACGCCCGGCGCGTTCCCCTTCGCGGGACCCGTCGAGGTGCGCGTGACGCTCGCCGAGCTCGCGTACGCGGCCACGCGCGAGGGGTGCCTCGGCGAGACGCTCGGTGCGCATTTGGTGGCCCGCGCGGCCGCGCTCACGCCAAAACCGGAGGTCCGGCGAGCGCTCGAGGCGATTGCAGCCGAGGAAGCCGACCACGCCGTGCTGTCGTTCCGCATCGTCGCGTGGGCACTCGCCGTGGGAGGAAGCGAGACGCGAGCCGCCGTGGAGCGCGCCCTCGCGCTGCCGTGGCCGGAGGCGAACCTCGACGAGCTCGCGCTGCGCACGAACGTGGACCTCGTTGCCCTGCGCACGGCGAGCGCGGAAGGTGTCTCCGAGGTGCTCCGCCCCGCGACCAGCGCGCTCATGGCGGCCTAGCTCCCATTCAGTCTGCAGCGTGGCCGCGCGGCGCGGCGAAATGTGGGCGGCGAGCCGTGCGCCGAGCAACCTCCCCGGCGTGCTCCGAGTCGCACGCACCACGGGCCCAACGTAACAATCCGTCTTGGGCGGATTCTGACTGCTTCCAAGAAAGTTCCGGCGGACTACGAAGCTCGGGTCCATTGAAATGTTCCAAGGATTGGGCGCTACAATTCCTCACCGAGCGTCGACGATGAACTCCGACGAAGCGCGCACCTGCGTACGGCGGCGGCTCCTCCTCAGCGAGTCGTGCGTCGCGCTCGGCGCCTCGCTGGTCATTGCGTGCAATGCCACCATCAGCGGCGCTCCTTCACCGGGCGAGGGCTCAGGCGCGCAAGCCGCGACCTCCGGCGGCATGGGCCCCCACGGCGCCGGCAGCACGAGCACGATGTCCGCGGGCGGCATGGGCGCTGCGCCCGCGAGCGGCGGCAGCACGGGCACGAGCGGCGGAACCACCGGCACGACGAGCGGCGGAACCAATGCAATGCCCGACCCGGACAGCGAGGGTCATTTGCCGTACGCCGCGCCCGTCGCCGCCGCCGAGGCGCTGCCCGCGCGCACCTGGAAGCTCAGCCACGAGCAGTACGCGAAGAGCGTCCAGGCGTTGGTCGGCAAAGCCGTCGACGTGAGCGACCTGGAGCCCGAGATCGACAACGGCGTGTACCCGAACATGTCGGGGTCCGGGCTCGTGCGCGTCGCGCTCGCCGGCGACTACTACGACAAGGCGAAGGCGTTGACCGACGCCCTGACGACGCAGGAGCTCACGACGCTCGCCGGCGGACAGCTCGTGGCGGGTTCGAAGGCTGCGTTTCTCGCCGGCATCGTCGAGCGCGCCTTCCGCCGCCCGGCCGCGCAGGACGAGCTCGACGCGTACGGCGCGATCTTCGATCTCGGCGCGAGCGGCGGCGACGCGGCGCTCGGCTTCCGCTCCGTGCTGCGCGCGCTCCTGACCTCACCGAATTTCCTCTACCGCACGGAGATCGGCACCGACGCCGCGGCGAAGGACTTCCAGCTCACGAGCTACGAGGTGGCCTCGCTGCTCTCGTACAGCCTGCTCGATACGCCCCCGACGGCCGATCTCCTGGGCGCGGCGAAGCGCGGCGAGCTCACAAGCCCCTCGACGCTCGCGACGGCCGTCACCAGCCTGCTCACCACGCCCGAAGCGACCGCGGAGCTCCAGACCTTCGCGCTAGAATGGCTCAAGATCTACAAGTACGAGACGAAGCTCTCTGCGGATGAGCCGCCGTATCCGCAGAAGGACACCACACGCTTCCCCGGCTACGACAACGTCCGCCAGGCGATGTTCGACGAGAGCACGGCGTTCTTGAAGACGCAGGCGGGTCCGACGGGAACGCTTTCGGCCCTGCTCACGACGCCGCTCCCCATGCCGACGGGCGCGCTCGGCAACTTCTATACGAGCGATGCGACGGGGTCGGCGGGCGGTACGCGCACGGGCGTGTTGGCGCTCGGGACCGTGCTCTCGCTGCGGGCGAAGGAGACGTCGACCTCGCCCACGCAGCGCGGTCTGTTCGTGCGCGATCGCTTCCTCTGCCAGGAGATCCACCTGCCGGACATCGCGCCGCCCGACATCAGCGAGACGCAAGCGCGCATCATGCCCAAGACGACACGCGAGCTCTACGAGCAGCACGCCGCGCAGGCGAGCTGCCGTTCCTGTCACTCGCTGCTCGATTCGGTCGGCTTCAACTTCGAGGATCTCGACGCGGCCGGCCGCTTCCGCACGCAGGAGAACGGCGTCGCCATCGACACGTCGGGCGATCTCTTGAACACGGACGTCGACGGACCCATGGCGAACCATACCGAGCTCGCCAGGGCGCTCGCCAAGAGCGAGTGGGTGCGCGAGTGCGTCGCGCGCCAGGCCTTCCGCTTCTACTTCGGCGAGGTCGAAGCCGACCGCGGCATCCCGCCCGTGCAGGCGGCGCGCGCGGCGATCGCTTCGGGCTCGTTCCGCGACGCGGCTCAGGCAGTGATGACCACACCGAGCACGTATCACCGGGTGCGCCCATGATGCTGATGCCGAAACGAAACGTGTTCTCGCGGCGCGCGTTGCTCCAAACCGGGCTCGGCGGCGTGTTTCTCGCGCCGTTTCTGCGCCAGCGCGCGCTCCAGGCCCAGACGGCGCTCCCGAAGCGCTTGCTCCTCGTGTTCACGCCCGACTCGCATCCGCGCGAGTGGTGGCCGGCGATGGGCGGCGGCACGAACGGCTTCACGCTGCAGGGCCCGCTGCTCGATTTCGCCGGGCTCGAGCCGCACATGCTGTTCGTGCGCCGCGTCGATCACTCCTGGACGTTCGACAACCACCACGAGGCGGGCATCGCCCAGCTCTTCACGGGCCAGAAGTTCTTCGACGAGGCGACGCACTACGCGAACGGCCCCTCCATCGACCAGGTGCTGCTCAAGAACACGGACATCCGCGGCAACACGCCCGTGTCCGACATTCACCTGACTGCGGGTGACAAGGGCGGCGGCGACAAGCGCCATGTGATCTGTTATTCGGGCCCCGGGCAGCCGATCGCGCACGAGTGGGATCCGACCAAGGCCTTCAGCAACATCTTCAACGGCGTCACCTTCGGCGGCACGACGCCCGCTCCCGCGCCCACGCCGACCGCGACGGGCCCGAGCCTCGACACGCAGATCAAGCAGGCCGCCCTCGACGTCGACATCGGTCAGCTCAAGAAGATCCAAGGCTTTTTGGGCCAGGACGAAAAAGAGCGCCTCGACGTCCACCTCGACGCTTTGAACGAGCTCGAGAAGCAGATCCAGGCAATGGGCTCACCGATGACCCCGCCGCTGACGGGGGCGAGCTGCCAGAAGGTGGACACGAGCGGCGTCAACAGCAGCGACCGGAATGACGTCACCATCGACAAGTGGGCGAAGATCCAGGCTGACCTGATCGTCAACGCTTTCACCTGCGATCGCACGCGCGTCGCCGATCTCGGCTTCGGCTTCTCCGGGAGCCACCACACCGGCATGATGGGCCTCAAAGCCGGCGACAACGACAGCTGGCACGACACCGTCGCGCACCTCAGCGTCAACGACAAGAACCGCGTCACGAACGTCAGTCTCAACGGCACGCAGACGACGGTGGTCGACGCCTTCATCAAGTTCGACCGCTTGTGGGCGAGCCAAGTCGCCTACCTCGCGAAGAAGCTCGCGGCCATCAGCGAGGGCGACGGCAGCATGCTCGACAACACCCTCATCTACTGGGGCGTGGAGAGCGGCACCGATCACAACCACAGCCCGAAGGACCTCCAGTATCTCCTCATGGGCGGAAAAAACATGGGGTTCAAGGTAGGCCAGTACCTGAATCTCCCGAGCACGCAGAGCGCGCACAAGCTCCACACGTCGGTGCTGCACGGGCTCGGCTACACGGCTGCGACGGGGTTCGGGATCGAAGCGACGTGCGGGCCGCTCGACGGCGTGCTCGCCTAGCGTGGTGGGATAGCCTGAGGCTCGCCAGGACGCGCCGCCGAGTGCAAGCGCGCAGCCATGGCCGCCTGGCGCTTGCACTCGAGGAGACGGCGCACATCGGCGTCATCCCGAAGCACGTAAGGAGTCACGGCCAAGATCGCGCGTGTTGTCGAGGTAGGCTTGGGGTTGCCGGTCGGCTCGAGAATGACGGTCTGCTGATCGCGCAGAACCACGGTGGTGTGCGCCAGCGTCCCGCCTGCGATGTCGACTTCCAAGCGGACGCTCACCGGCGAGGTCGCGACGATATGGGGAGTGAGCTTCATGTCCCAGGGAACCAGCTCGCTGGACCCGCCCACAAATTGAGTTTCGACGTTCCAAGAGACCGTCTGGGGCTCGGCGTTCTTGGCGAGCACGTGGTGAATCGCCATGAGCTCACCTTCCACGCGCGCGACCTCGACGAATACCCGCGCCGACGCCGCGTCGACGCCGGCCGCTGTTCCGTTCGGCATCGCACACGGCGCGCCGATGAAGGGTCTATCGGCAAGCGGAGCCGCGACGGACGGCGTCGACGCGGGAGACTGAGGCGCTTTTGCGGCTTCGTGACCGCCCGAGCATCCCGCAAGCCCGAGCACGAGCGCTATGAACCATCGCGGTTGGCGCACCATACCCACGGCCATCCATACGCCGTTCGACGGGCCCGTATTCCTCGATACGGACGTTTGATACGCTCGAGGGTGAGCTCGGCCGAACGGCACGGTTACGCCTCGACCCGGTCCCGCCCCTTCGACTTCGCCGCATAAAGTCGCTCGTCCGCGCGGCCGAGCAGCGCCTCGGGCGTCTCCTTGGGCGCGAGCTCGGCGACCCCGATCGAGATCGTCACGCGGCCAACACCCTCATGCGTGAGGGACGCGATTCGACGGCGCACGCGCTCGCAGAAGGTCGCCCCGCCGTCGAGGGGGACGGGGAGCACGGCGATGAACTCCTCGCCGCCCCAGCGGCCGATGGTGTCCGTGAGGCGTTTCGCTTCGTCGAGCGCGCTCGCGACTCGCTTCAGCACGGCGTCGCCGGTGGCGTGGCCGAAGGTGTCGTTGACGCGCTTGAAATGGTCTACGTCGAGGAGCGCAACACAGAGGGGTCCGCCACCTCGTTCGGCGCGGGCGAACGCCTTCGTGAGCTCGAGCTCGACGGCGCGGCGGTTCGGGAGGCCGGTGAGGGCGTCGGTGAGCGCTTGGCGCTCGCGCTCGGCGAGGAGCTCGCGCTCGACGGAGATGTCGTGCCACACCACCACGTGGCCGGGACCGTCCGGCAGCACGAGCGGCGTGATGGTGCGCCGGACATGACGAAGCTTGGGGCGCACCAAGGTGAGCTCGACCGCGGCGCCATCCGCGCCTGGTGCCGGACGTTCAATCGCGGCACGACATGCGGCCGGATCGTCGACCAGTGTTTCGACGTGGCGCAAGAAGTCCGCGCGCGTCAGCCCGACCAGCTTTTCCGGCTCGAATCCAAAGAGCTCTGCATAGGCGCGGTTGGCGTAGAGGGCCTGGTTCTGGCCGTCGAGCACGACGACACCATCCCGCACGCTGGCAATCGTCGCCTCGAAGAGCTGGCGAGTGCGCTCGAGGTGCTGCGACTGCTCGTGCTGCTCCGTCACGTCCTGGATCAAGGCGATGCCGCCCGTGACCGCCTGACCCTCGAGCACCGGTGCAAAGCGCGTGCGCAGCATGTGTCCGTGGCGAGAGGACTCGAGCTCGACGGACTTGCCGCCGAGCACCTGCTCGTAGAGGCGCTTGATCCGTTCGAGATTCTCCGGCGCAGCGACCTCGTCGAGCGTGCGACCCTCGAGTTGCGCTTTTTCGAAGCCGAGGCTCGCGAGGAGGTCCGCGCCGTCCGCGGCGAGGTAGCGCATGTCACGATCGAAGAGCAAAACGCCACCGCCCGGGATGTTGCGCGCGATCGTCTCGTAGATGCGAGCTTGGTGCGCGATGGCTTCCTCGGCTGCGCGCTGAGCCGTCACGTCTTCGATGACCGCAACGGTACCTTGCGCGCGGCCGTAGCGGTCGCGAATGACCGCCGCCGAAAGCCGAACCCAGACGTAGTGCCCGGCGCCGTGACGGAAGCGCTTGATGCGCGTCGTGGTGCTGCGCTCCCCGGCGAGAAGCTCCTCACGCGACTCGACGTCGCCGGCGACGTCGTCCGGGTGCGTGATGGACCAGAAATCGAGCGCGCGCAGCACCGCGGCGCTGCGCCCGAGCAGCCGTTCGAGGGCCGGATTCGTGCGCAGGACG
>DATMCL010000333.1:0-8310 GCA_035558375.1 Polyangiaceae bacterium | reverse complement strand
CGCATCCCGGCGATCGCCGCGGATTTCGTGCTCAAGGGTCGACCGTGACCTTCGGCGCGGTCACGGCGATCGCCTGCGCGCACTGCGGGGCAGCGGTCGCCGGAGCCGCGAACTTCTGTGGCAACTGCGGGGGAGCGCTCGCGGTCTCCCTGCCCCCGACCGAGCGCGCCTTCAGCCGGATCTCGACGGCTCCCCCGCCCCCGCAGTCGCGCGAGCCGCACCGAGCCGATCCGCTGCTCGGACGGCTGATCGCCGACCGCTACCGCGTCATCGAGCTGCTCGGTCGCGGCGGCATGGGCGTCGTGTACAAAGCCGAGCACGCGCGCATCGGCAAGGTGTTGGCCTTGAAGCTTTTGACCGGCGAGCTCACGCGCGACGCCGGGCAGCTCGCGCGCTTCAAGCGCGAAGCGGAGATGTCGAGCCGCTTGTCGCACCCGAACACCGTGCAGGTGTTCGACTTCGGCGAAGCCGACGGGCTCGCCTACCTCGCGATGGAGTACGTGCGCGGTCGTGACCTCGGCGCCATCGTCGACGAGGCCGGACGTCTCGACTCGACGCGCACGATGCGCATCGTGATCCAGATTTGTAGCTCACTTGCCGAAGCCCACGAAAAGGGCATCGTCCACCGCGATCTCAAGCCCGAAAACATCATGATCGTGCCAAGCGCGTCGGGCGACGACGTGGCCAAGGTCCTCGACTTCGGGCTCGCCAAGCTGCGCGAATCGAGCGAGCTCTCCGACGTCACCTCGAGTGGGGCGATCGTCGGCACGCCCTATTACATGGCGCCCGAGCAGATCCGTGGCGAAGGCGTGACGCCGGCCTGCGACGTGTACGCGATCGGGGCCCTGCTCTACTCCTGCCTCACCGGCACCGTGGTGTTCGATGCGGCGACGCCGATGGGCGTCTTCACCCGCCACCTCACGGAGGCGCCCCAGCCGCCGAACGTCCGCGTCCCCGACCTCGGCCTGTCGAAAACCTTCGAGCGCATCATCATGGTGGCGCTCGCCAAGAACCCCTCCGAGCGCTTCCCGAGCGCCGCCGCGTTGCAGGACGCACTCGTCCAAGAGCTCAAGGGCCGCGGCGGCAGCATCGACAGCCTGCTCGACGCCAAGCAGCTTCACCTCGCGGGGAGCGACGACGCCGCCACACGCGACGAGGTCGAAGGCTACGAGCGTAAGCTCCGGCAGAAGAGCTGGGTGGCGGGCATCCTCGCGGTGCTCGCGGGCGGCACCGCGCTCTACTTCGCGCTGCGCCTGCTCGGTGCTTTCACTGCCCCCGCCGAGTTTCAGGGTACCGAGCTCGAGCCCAACAACGCGGCAAGCGAGGCGCGCGTGCTGCCCTTCCCGCTCGACGTCCGCGGCCACCTCGGTAAGCGCCTCGATCGCCAGCGCAGCGACCGCGACTTCTTCCGGGTGAACGTGCCGCCCGGCGTGTCGACCGTGCACCTTTCGCTCGAGCCGCTGCCGAACCTCGCGAGCTGCGTCTGGCTCTACCCGCCCGACGGCACGGAACCGTTCGGACGCTACTGCCTCGGCACTGCCGACGTCGGGCTCGACGTCCCGGCGCTGCAGCTGACGCCGGGGCTTTGGCTCCTCGCGGTGATGCAGGACAGCGAGACTTACCTCGAATCGGGCCCCTCCCCCGTCTACGAAAACGTGTCCGACGAGTATCGCCTCAAGCTCGAGCCGGGCGAGGAGACCCGCGAGCGGGAGCTCGAGCCGAACGACGCCGAGCCCCGTGGCAACGTCGTCGCTCCGGGCGCCACGTTGCGCGGTGCACTCGCTTGGTCACGCGACGTCGATCTCGTGTGCGCCGGGCCGAGCCCCAAGCGCGTGCGCTTCGTGCTCGAGGATGCGCCCGAACATCCGCGCCGGCGCGGCTCGGTGCTGCAGATCACGCCGCACGGCGGCCCCGACAACGGCGTACCGGTTCGCCTGCACCGCGCCGGGGCCGGCGTGAAACCTTCGCCGAGCGACGCCGTCGGAGCGTGGCGCGGCCCGTGGCTCAAAGTGGACGCGAGCGCGCCGCCTTGCGTCGATCTCACGCTCACGCCCGATCCGTTCGGCCCCACGCCGCCCGCACTGGTCCCGCTGCCCGGGCCCGAGCCGTATCTCGTTCGACTCGAGGCCGAGCCATGAGGCGCGGCCCACGCACGGCGCGCAACACCCGACGCGCGCTCCGTGCTCTCGGCGCAGCATGCAGCCTGGCGCTCGTCTTCACGACCGGCGCCGCGCGCGCCACCGATCCGAGGATCGCGCTCCGGCTCGAGAGCGCACCCGCCGAGAGCGCCGCGGTCACGGCGCGCGTCGACGCGAACGGAACGAACCAGACGAGCGCGCTGCTCCCCGAGCATCCGAGCACCCTCTGGCAGACGCGCATCACGCCCCCGCTCGTGGGCGAGCTCGCCGTCGACGCCGACGGCCGCCTGCTCGTCGCGCACGCTTCCGACCGCTTGACGGCACTCGACTCGGCCGGCCACGCGGTGTGGTCGGTGCGCACGGGCGCGGAGCTCGCGCTCGGCCCGCTGCCCGTCGCGGGCGGTCGTTCTCTGCTCGTCACGCGCGACGCTCACGTCGTCCGCGTCTCGGCCGGCGGCGTGCTCGAAGGGCGAGAGACGCTGCCCTGGGCCGCATTCGAGCAAAGCCCGCTCGCCATCCCCACGCTCGACGGCGGAGCCATCGTCGCCGCTGGTTCCACGCTGGCTCGCATCGGTCCGCGCGGCGCCGGAGGCTACGAGGCGCGCCTCCCCGATCCGATCCGCGCCGTCTTCGAATGGCAGGGCGCGACGCTCGCGGTGGGACACGCCGGCACCATCTTCGCGCGAAAGGCCGCCGGCGATCCCGTACGCTTCGGAAGCTTTCAAACCCCGGTGCGCGCCGTCGCGCTCGTGGGCCAACGGCTCTTCGCGCTCGGCAGGAGCGAGCTCTTGACCTTCGACCTCGTGACGAAGGAGCGCCGGGTCGCGTTCGGTGATCCGGCCGCCGACCTTCGCGACCTCGCGACGCTCGCTGCCGGACGGCTGCGCTTGGTCGCGACCGGCGCCCTGCTCGTCGACGTCGATGCGAGCGGGCACGAGCTCGGGCGCCTGCGTCTTCCGATCGCCGAAAGCGGCGGCGAGCTCGCGAGCATCGTCACCGATCGCACCGGTCGCACGCTGCTCGGCACCAGCGGCTCGATGCTGCTGCTGCTCACGCCGCAAGGTGACAGCAGAGCTCTGCCCGATTCGTCGTGCATCGATCCGATGCGTCCGACCCCCGTGCGCGACACGCGCTTCGTCGTCGCGTGCCGCTCGGGTCTCTTGCGCGCCTTCAGTGATAGAGCACGCTGAAAAGCAGCGTGATCTGGTAGGTCGAGGCCGAGACGCCGACGTCGTGGCCGAGCTGATCCGACGTACCCCACGCGAGACCGCCCGAGAGCTTGAGCATGCCGCCCATCGACCAATCGTCGGCAACCCAGCCGTCGTAACCGAACCACGCCGCCATGCCGGGGCCCCAGCCCGTGAAGCCCTCGTAGCCGCGGTGGCTGCTGGTGCTGCTGCGCGATAGTCCGAGCATGCCGCCCATGTGCAAGCCGTCGTTCGGCATCGGGAAGCCGTCGACGAACGCACCGAGCGTGAGGAGCCCGGCCGAGCCATTGTCGGAGCCGCCGCCGTACCCAAAACCTTGTCCCGAAACGGCGCCACCGATGGCGAGTGAGCCGCTCACCGTTCCGCCCACCATCCCGTCGAAGGAGAAACCCCATCCGTCGACGGTGTAGTTCGGGAGAGCCGGGCTATCGCTGTTGACGGAAGTCCCACCCCAGAGGCCACCCGCGCTGAGCCGCAGGTAGAACCCTTCGTGCATGCGGAGCTTCCGCGGCGGTGCGGGCTCTGGCTCAGGCACCTTGATGTCGATCACGGGCTTGCCAAGGGGCGTCGGCGCGAGTGGCGGTCCCGGAGGAGCCGGCGCGGGAACGGGCGCGGGCGCCGAAGGTGGCGCGTCGGCCATCGGCGCGGGAGCGGGCGGCGCCGCAGGCGGCGGCGTTGCGGCAGGCGGAGCTGCCCCCGGCGTTTGCGCGAACGTTTCGCGCGCGAAAAGGCCGACGATAAGCCCCGACAGGACGGCTAGGTATGGCGAACCCCGTTGCACGGCCCTATACTACCAGTCGAATCGAGCGCCGTCCGGCAGTCCCGGCGGTACCATTCTCCCCGCCCCCCATGATCACCATCACCAACCTCGCCGCCGACAAGGTCAAAGAAATTTCCCACGCCGAGGGCCTCGAAGGCCAGGGATTGCGCCTCCGCGTCATCGGTGGTGGGTGCGCCGGCTTCCAGTACGACCTCTACTTCGAGGACAAGCCGACCGATCTCGACGAGCGGTTCCAGTCGAATGGGGTGGAGCTCTACGTCGATCCGCTGAGCTTCCAGTACCTCGATCAGACGGAGATCGACTACGTCGAGAGCGCGCACGGGTCGGGTTTCAAATTTGCAAACCCGAACGTCACCTCGACGTGCGGCTGCGGTTCTTCGTTCAAGGCATAGCGGCACAACGCCCCAAGCACGCCTAGCGGCCTGCGAGCCGAACCTGCTCGTTCGTCCAGAGTAGGTTGCTTCGCGTACATATCCGCACACGGGCGCAACTTTAGGCGGCGCTGGCCCGTAACCGCTGCAACTAGCCCGGCGATCCGTTCGCCGACGCGGAGAAGCGCATGTCACGCCAAGAGATCAGCCCCTACCTGAATCGGGTGCGTTCGTACCCCGTCCTGAATCGGGAAGAGGAGCAAGTGCTCGTTGCGAGCTGGCTCGAGGGGAACGACACGAGCGCGCGCGAGCGCCTGCTCGCGGCACACCTCCGTTACGTGGTTGCCATCGCGCTCCGCTATCGCCGCTACGGCGTACCGATCGAGGAGCTCGTGAGCGAAGGCAATTTTGGCCTCGTGCACGCGCTCGGCAAGTTCGAGCCGTCGCGCGGCACGCGCTTCGTCACCTACGCGGCGTACTGGATTCGCGCCTACGTCTTGAACCACGTCATCCGCTCGTGGAGCTTGGTCGGCGTCGGCTCGGGCGCGCTACGCTCGAAGATGTTCTTCCGTCTGCGGCGCGAGCGCGTGCGAATCGCAAACCTCGTCGGTGAAGGCGGCGAGGCGGACTCGATGCTCGCGCAAGCGATGGGTCTGCCCGAAGCCACCGTGCAAGCGATGGTGCGCAGGCTCGACGCGCGCGACGTGTCACTCGACTCGAAGCCGTTCGACGATTCGTCCGCGTCACTCGCCGATCTGCTCGCCTCCGGCGATCGCAGCCAGGAAGAGACGCTGGCCGCTTCCGAGCGCGACGACCAGGTCCGCACCGCGGTCCAGAGCGCGATGGAAGAGCTCGACGAGCGCGAGCGCTACATCGCCGAGAAACGCTTGATGGCCGACCACGAGGAAGAGCTCAGCCTGGCCGAGATCGGCCGACGGCTCGGCGTGTCGCGCGAGCGAGCACGCCAGCTCGAGGTGCGGACCAAGCGCAAGCTTCGCCGCCGCATCGAGGAGCTGGCGCGCCGTTCCGGTGACCCGCTCAGCCTCGACTCCGCCGCCTGATCGTCGATTCGGAGCACCATCCCGAGCACGGGAGAGTGCTAAGCTCCGCGCGCCGCAGCGGTTCAGGCGATCGCTCGACGGATTTTCCGTCGAGAGGAAAGTCCGGGCTCCATAGGGCAGGATGCCGGGTAACGCCCGGTGAGGGTGACCTCGAGGAAAGTGCCACAGAAAAGCAAACCGCCCGGACGAGTCTCTCGCCCGGGTAAGGGTGAAACGGTGGAGTAAGAGCCCACCGCACGTCCGGCAACGGGCGTGGCACGGCAAACCCCATCCGGAGCAAGGCCACGTAGAGGAGCGTTCGAGGGCTGCCCGCCCGAGCTCCTGGGTAGGCTGCACGAGGCGCGCGGCGACGCGCGTCCCAGAGGAATGACCGCCGCTCACGCCGGGGCGACCCAGCGTGAAGACAGAACCCGGCTTACGAGCTCTGCGACCACGCCCGGCGAAAGCCGGGCGTGTTTATTTGTGAGGGCGCAGAAATTTCCGCGGGCTTGCGCGTCCTGCAAAACAGGCGTGAAATGCGAGGTAGGGCGACGATGCGCGGTCATTTCCTTCCCGTCCTCGCCGTCTCCGCGCTCGCGCTTGGCTGCGGTGACTCTGAACGCCGCGATCCCGGAACGCCCTCGACGCCCGCGAGCCCACTCGGCCCGGTGGGCGAACGGGGCGGCGTGCGCGTCTTCAGCGGGAAGGCAGTGCTCTTGCCCGACGGCTCGCCCTGCACGCACGAAGCGGGCGCCGAGGGCGATCGCTGGTGCGGCTTCCTCGCCGTGTCGAGCACGGGCCGCGACGATCTGTACGTGGTCAACGTGTCGGCGGTGGTCGCGGGCGCGACGATCACGTGTAGCGACGGTGACCCGAATTGTCTCTTGCTCGCGCAGGAAGTCATCGCGAACGGCAACGTCTCGCGCTGGATCTATTTCAGTGGCGACACGCTCGTCTATTACGACGCAACGCTCACGCCGCGCGTTTGGCGACCCGGCATGGATGCGGGCAGGCTGCTCGCGGAGCTTCCCGAATCAGGTGAGATCATCTCCTGCGCCCCTGCCGCTCGCGGAACGGCGATCGCGTGCCTCGAGCTCCCGGACGATCCCGAAGAGGTCGGCGTGTTCGCGGCCGCGCTCTACGTCGGCACTGCAGACGGTGAGAACGAGCCGCTGCTCGCGCCGATCGACAACGTCATTCTCGGGACCAATTCGACCTTCAGCGGCGTCAAGCGCTTCTACAGCAGCTTCCCGACCGACGGCTACATCGCGTGGTCGAGCCCGGAAGACACGGAGAGTCCGGACATCCTGAAGCTCGCGCGCGTCGACGATCTCGAGAGCACCGTCACCGTCACGTCCGACATCCAGGCCTGGGGCGTCTCGCCCGATGCCACGCAGTGGCATTGGGTGACGCCGTACGGAATGCTGCAGACCGCGCCGTTCCCGGACGCCGCGGAGACGACCGATCTCTTGTCCGATGTGCACGATTACGGCGTGAGCGACGCCGGCTCGCTCGTGGCGACGACGACCGCCGCGGATCTCTTGTCGATCCCCGATCCGATGGGAGCCCCCGAAGAGCAGCTGCTCCTCGATCAGGGCGTCCAGGAGCTACTCGCCCTCAGCGCGGCCGGCTACGTCACGTACGCCAAGCACGTGTTCAACAAGAAGACGTACGACCTCTTTGTGTCGAATTTGGACGGCCGGGCGGCGTGTACGGTCGAAGAAACCGTCAAGGTGCCGTACTCCTCGTTGAGCTTCTCGAACGGCGGAGAAGCCCTGCTCTGGGCGCGCGGCACGCCCAACGGTTACAGCGCCTTCCTGACGGACCTCACGAGCTGCAGCTCGGCGCCGGTGGGCGAAAACGTGGACGTGCTCGGCTGGCTCGACGACCGGACCATCGTGTTCGCCGATGAATACGACGGAGCGACCGGCACGAGCACGATGCGCTTCCGGCGTATCACCTCCGGGGGTGGGCTCGAGCGTCCCGGCCTGATCGCCGAGCACGTGTCTACGAATGCGACGACCGGGTCGACGCTGCTTTACACGGTGAAAGCCGGCGACGAAACGGACGGCGTGTACGTGCGCACGTTCGAGCCCTAGGCCTAGGCCGAGGTCTCGGCGAACCTGCTCGTGTTCGAGGGCACGGAGTACAGCTGAGGACCGGCACGCGGCGGCGACCTCGTCACATTCGAAAACGGGGCGCCTGCCGTCGAGTACTACGCCGCGTCGTGGAGCGTTCGCGCGCATGCAATGCCCATTGCAGGTGAGATCGAACTCACCCCACGCTCGATCGATCTGATCTCGCTGTCACACGCCCGAAGGCCAAGGCGTTCTGCTTGATCCAGCAGGAGCGAAAGCTATACTTCTTCTCGTCTCAACCCTTCGTACTGCTCCATGAAACTCCCCCTCACGATCTTGGCCGGGACCGTACTTGCTACGGCCCTCTTCTCCTCTCTCACCGGCTGCAGCGAAGACCCGCCGACGAACCCCGGCACCGGCGGCACGGGCGCGGCGCCGAGCGCGGGCGGCAGCAGCGGCGCGGGCACGGGCGGTAGCGCAGGCGCGGGCGCAGCGGGCAGCAGCAGCGGCCAAGGCGGATCGACGGCTGGTTCGGGGGGCGCTGCTGGGAGTAGCGGCAGCAACGCGGCGGGCAGCTGCAGCATTGCGACGCGTGCCGATCCGATCGCGGGCGCGAGCGGCGGCGGCGGCATGAGCGGCGGCGCCGGGCGCGCCGGGGGCGGACGAAGCTCCGGTGGCGCGAGCTCGGGCGGCG
>DATMCL010000332.1:0-2736 GCA_035558375.1 Polyangiaceae bacterium | reverse complement strand
GGGGTCGCCGACGACGACGTATTCGAGCTCGCGTACGCTTTCCTCGGCGCGCCGCAGTGCCCCCACGAGCACGGCGGTCTCCACGGCGGAAAGCAGGCGTTTCTCGAGTAGCTGAGCGAGCTCGAGGGCGCGGGGCAGTAGCACCGGATCGGGCGCTTGCTCGCCGCGGTGGAGCCAGCGCTCGCACGCCGCCAGTAGCTTTTCCTCGGTCTTGGCGCCGAAGCCGCGAACGGTGCGCACGCGGCCGGCGGCGCACGCGTCGCGCAGCGAGACGACCGAGTCGATGCCGAGCGCTTGGTGCAAGGCGCGCACTCGACGCGGCGTGAGGCCTTGCACTTGCACGAGCTCGCCCACGCCGGGCAGTTGCTCGCGCCGCAGGCGCTCGAGGTACTCGGAGCTCCCCGTATTGAAGATCTCCTCGATTTGGTGCGCGAGCGTGGCACCGATGCCCTCGAGCTCGCGCAAGCGGCCTTGTTCCACGAGCGGCGCCAGCTCGTCGCCCAACGTATTCACCACTTCGGCCGCGCGTGCGTACGCCTTGATTTTGAAGCGCGACTCGCCGGCGAAATCGAGCAGCGCCGCAATCTCGTCCAGAAGGAGGGAAACCTGGCGAGTGTCTTGCATGCTACGGCAGACTCTCATGCATTTGGCGGTCCAACCTCCCGTGTTGCCGATGCTCGCAAAACGCGTGAGCGAGCTGCCGGTCGGGGAAAATTGCCTCTACGAGCCGAAGTGGGACGGCTTCCGCACACTGGTGTTCCGGGACGAGCGTGAGCTGCTCCTGCAGAGCCGCGACGAAAAGCCGATGAATCGCTATTTCCCGGAGCTCGTCGCCGCGCTCGAGGCCTCGCTCCCCGAGCGCGTCGTGCTCGACGGCGAGCTCGTGGTCGCGCAAAACGGCATGCTCGACTTCGATGCGCTGCAGATGCGGCTTCACCCCGCCGCGTCGCGCGTCAAGTTGCTGGCGGAGAAGACGCCCTCGGCGATCGTCTTCTTCGACATCCTGTGCGACGGGGACCGCGACCTGCGGCAAGTTCCCTTTGCCGAACGCCGCGAGCGCCTCGCCGAGCTGATCGCGCCGCTCCGCCCTCCGGTGCATTTGACGCCCGCGACGAAAGACCGAGCGCTGGCGGAAGATTGGTTTCGGCGCTTCGAAGGAGCGGGGCTCGACGGCGTGATCGCCAAGCCGCTCGACGGCACCTACGAGCCGAACCGGCGCGTGATGTTCAAGGTCAAGCACGAGCGCGAGTGCGACTGCGTGGTCGCGGGGTTTCGCTGGCACAAGCAAGGCCACGGGGAGGCCGTCGGCTCACTCCTGCTGGGCCTCTTCGACGACGGCGGCGCGCTCCAGCACGTGGGCGTGTGCGCGAGCTTCACCAATGCGAAACGCCGCGAGCTCACGACGTTCCTCGAGCCGTACCGAAAGAATGCGCTCGCGGATCACCCGTGGAGCGACTGGGCCGCAGCGAGCCCTTCGGGACGGATGCCCGGCGGACAGAGTCGCTGGAGCCAGGGGAAGGACTTGTCGTGGGAACCGCTCCGCCCCGAGCTCGTCGTCGAAGTGGGCTACGATCATCTGCAGGGCGGCCGTTTCCGTCATACGGCACAGTTTCGGCGCTGGCGAACCGACAAGCGACCGGCCGATTGCACCTACTCGCAGCTAGAAGTCGTCGCGCCCTCGGAGCTCGCCGCGATCTTCCCCACGCGCGGCTAGCGCGACGCTCGCCTGGCCCGCGTCGGATCGTCATCGGGATCGGGCGGCTCGGGCGACGGTCGCAGCTCCTCCGGCACGTGGCGAAGGTTCACGCGCACGCGGGTCCAGGTCGACGAGCGACCGCGCATCGAGTCCACGAGCACGTCATCCACGGCGAGGTGCTCGGCAGCGCGCGGGTGGCGCGTTTTCCAGCGCTCGAGACCGGCGAGAGCCAGCTCCTTGTCTTCGGACTTGGCGACCGTCACGAGCGGCATGCGGACGCGGGGCCCTCGGGGTGGGGCGCGTTTCGCACGAGACGGGGCGACGCGCGTCTTTTCGGTGGGGCTCTTCCGAAAATGAGGCGGCCAGGGTGCGTCGCCGAGGCCGGAAGCCTCGTCGCTGGCGGCGAGCTCGAGGAGCCGGTCGAGTGAGCCAGCGTGGGAGTCGATGGCCGCATGAGGGTCGCCGCGCTCGCGAAAACGAGCGGGCATGCTCGACAGCGTGAAGTCAGAGGGCTCCGCCGTGCTCACTTCGCTCCACTCGAGCGGCGCCGAGACGCGCGCGTCCGGCGTCGGGCGCACGGAGTACGCCGAGCACGTCGTGCGGTCCTTCGCGTTCTGGTTGTAGTCGATGAAGACGCCGTGCCGCTCCTCCTTCCACCACTTCGACGTTGCAAGACTCGGGACTCGACGCTCGACGGCACGTGACAGAGCAAGCGCCGCGCGCCGCACTTCATCGAACGGATATTTCGGCTCGATTCGGACGAGCACGTGCATACCCCGCGAGCCGGACGTCTTGGGCCAGCCGACGAGCCCGAGCTCCTCGAGCAGCGCGCGCACCTCGAGCGCCACCTTGCGCACGTCGTCGAAGCTCGTGCCCGGCCCGGGGTCGAGATCGACTCTGAGCTCGTCCGGGTGCTCGAGATTGCTCGCGCGCACCGCGTGTGGATGCAGCTCGATGCAGCCGAGGTTCACCACGTAGGCGAGGTCCGCGGCATCGTCCACGACGACTTCGTCGGCCGTTCGTCCCGAGGGGAAGGCGAG
>DATMCL010000331.1:0-2160 GCA_035558375.1 Polyangiaceae bacterium | reverse complement strand
CGAGAGCTGCAGGAACGCCCGTGAGGCGTCCGGTCCGATGTAGGGGGCGACGGCGGCCCGCCAGGCGGCGGGCGACGGCCCGCTCTTGATCGCCGGCCGCGCCTCAGCGCTCACGCTCACGGAGCGCACTCCGCGAGGGCTGCACGCAGCCGGTCCACGCAGCGGCGCGCGAGTGCGGCGGACGACACGGCCTCTCCGCCTGCGGCCGGCGCCCAGCCCCACTGCGTCTCGCTCTGCGCCGACACCGTGAGCACGGTCTCCCAGAGCGCGGTCGCCGACGTTGCGCCGGAGTGCTGATGTGCCCGCTCGAAACCCTGCGGCGTTCGCACCGCCACCTCGCCACGCCACACCACCACCAGGAGCTCGCCGTCGGCCACCGTGCCCTGCGAACGCTGCAGCCACGCCACCGTCAGCGCGACCGGGCCGAGTTGCACGAGGCATCGCGCCGGCGACCGCCGCACCACCGGCTCCTCGGTGATCTTCGCGTCGGCCGGGATGCGCCCGTCGGTGAGCGACTCGGCGATCTCGTCGTACAGGCGCGCGAGCTCGCGCGCGCACGCGGCGTTTGCCCGAAACGACGAGGTGTAGTCCGCGGGGGCGTCGTGAGCTCGCACGTCCGAGCGCACGGCGATGTGATCGAGCATGGGGCCTGCTCCGTGCGGGTGGTGGGGGCTCCGGAAGCAGAACAGGGGCCTGCTCGCATTGGCAGGCCCCTGATCGTTCGGAACTTGTCCGCGTGCCGGGGCGCGCGTTTCGCTCCATTGAGCTTACCCGGGGGCGCACCACGGCGCAATGCGCGGCGCGCTTCCTGCTGGCTGGGCACGCATCGGTGTCCGTGTCGGGCCGCCCGTGGGCGGACTGTTCCCCTTGCGAAGGTTCGGCCGGATGTCCGGTCCCTCTCAGCACGCGCATGGCCCCGAGCGGTCGGCGCCGCTCGCCAGCACCGGCGTCACCGGGCTCGATGCGATCCTCGGCGGTGGCTTGCCGTCCCGCCGTCTCTATCTGGTCGACGGATCGCCCGGTACGGGGAAGACCACGCTGGCCCTCCAGCTCCTCCTCGCCGGCGTCGCGCGAGGCGAGACGGGACTCTACGTCACGCTCTCCGAGACGCGCGAGGAGCTCGGCGAGGTCGCGGTCTCGCACGGCTGGACGCTCGACGGCATCGACGTGTTCGAGTTGCCGTCCGAGGACATCGACGCCACCCGCGAAGCCTACACCTTGTTTCATCCCGCCGAGGTGGAGCTCCAGGAAGTGATCGACCGCATGTTCGCTGCGGTCGAGCGAAGCGGGGCGCGGCTCGTGGTGCTCGACTCGCTCTCCGAGATGCGGCTGCTCGCCCGCGATCCGCTGCGCTTCCGGCGCCAGATCCTCGCTCTGAAGCAGTTCTTTTCGGAGCGGGACTGCACGGTGGTGCTCCTCGACGACAAGACCGCCCCCGAGGGCGACCTGCAGCTCCACAGCCTCGCGCACGGCGTCATCCAGCTCGAGCACATCGCGCTCGAGTATGGGGCGGAGCGCCGACGGCTGCAGGTGCTGAAGCTGCGCGGCCGGCGCTTCCTCGGCGGCTATCACGATTTTCGCATCCGTACCGGCGGGCTTGCCGTCTATCCGCGCATCCAGCGCCTGGACTCGACACCGTCCGAGCTTACGGGTCAACCCCTCGCGAGCGGCTCCCACGAGCTCGACGCCCTGCTCGGAGGCGGGCTGCCGAGGGGCACCAGCATCCTCGTCACCGGACCCGCGGGCACGGGCAAATCCGTGCTCGCCACGCAGTACGCGTGCGCCGCGGCGTCACGTGGCGAGAAGGTGCGATTTTACCTGTTCGACGAGCGGCTCGGCACCTTCGCGCTCCGCGCCGAAGGGCTGGGGATGGACATCCGCGAATTCGTCGCCGACGGACGTATCGCCGTCTGTCAGGTAGAGCCCACCGAGCGATCGCCGGGTGAGTTCGCGCACGACGTCGTGCGCGCCGTCGAGGACGACGGCGTGCAGATCGTCGTCATCGACTCGATCAACGGCTACATGCAATCGATGCCGGAGGAGCGCCTGCTCCCCGTACAGGTTCACGAGTTGCTGAGCTATCTCGCCGGCCGTGGTGTGACGAGCGTGCTCACCCTCGTGCAGCGGGGGATCTTCGGCAGTCCCGTCGATGAGGCGGCC
>DATMCL010000330.1:0-5492 GCA_035558375.1 Polyangiaceae bacterium | reverse complement strand
AAGCGATAGACGGACGGGTCCGTCACCTCGGGTTGAAACTGAGCCCAGGTGCGCCGCGCCTCGTTCGCGAACTCCCAGCGGTCCCAGGGACGCTTGGCGAGCAGCTGATGCACGAACGCGACGACGCCCTCCGGCAGCTCGAGCACCGGCTTGAGCTCGGGCGCTGCGTCGAAGGCGTGCACCCGCAAGAGCTCCTTCGAGTTGCCGCTGAAGGGCGCCTTGCCGCCGAGCAGGCGATACAAGATGCAACCGAGCGAGTAGAGATCGGTCGCACCGCACACGTGGTGCATCTCGTGCTGGATCTGCTCGGGCGCCATGTAGCCGGGCGTGCCGGCACCGGCGTGGGGCGCGAATTCCATCGGCTTCGAGCCGCTGAGCCGCTCGTCCTGAGCATCGACGCGCAGCCACGCGAGGCCGAAGTCGAGCACGTGGATGAACGGCGGCTCGCCCTCGCGCCGCTCGACGAGCACGTTCGACGGCTTCAAATCCCCGTGGATCACGCCGCGCGCGTGCGCATGGCCGAGCGCGCTCAGGATCTGGTCCACGATCGACCAGATCACCGTGAAATTGAGGCGCGCGTGCGTCAGGTCGTGCAGGGAAGCGCCTGAGACCAGCTCCATCGCGAGGAAGGGCGAGCCGTCGCGCAGCTGGCCGAAGTCGTGCGCGCGCACGATGTTCGGGTGGTCCAAGGCGGCGAGCGCGCGCGCCTCCTTGTAGAACCACATCACGTACTCGTGCGCGAGGTTGCCCGGCGGCGGGATCACGCGCTTGATCGCGACGATTTGGCCGGTCGGCTTGTCCTTGCATCGGTACACGATGCCCATGCCGCCCTCACCGAGAACGCCGAGCACCTCGTAGCGGTTCGCGATGATGTGCCCGGGCAAGACCGGGGCGCCGCCGCGTCCCGACGTGTCGAGCGGAGCCGCGGCTGCCGACGGGATGCTCGGTGGCGCGCTGTCGGGAACGTCGAGCAGCGCGGCAACCGCCTTGGCTGCCACGGGCTCGGGATCGGTCTTCGGCGAGTCCGGCTCTGCCGCCGCCTCCGAGATGTCGTCCTCGGCAATTTCTGCGTCGCTCACTTCGGGCAGTGGAGCCGCCTTCGCTGCGACGGGCTCGAGGCGCGTCTCGGCCGCGGCCGGAGAAGGCTTCGGCTTGTGATCCGCCGTGTCCGCATCATCCGAAGGGATGGCGCTCGAGGTGGACCGCCGCGACGGAGCGGGCGCGCTCGCCGCTCCTGGTGCCTGCGCGTTCCGAGCCTCAGGGCTCGGCTGCGCGGCGCCTGGGTCGCCGCTGATCCGACGGGTCGTGGGCATGAAGCCTAAGCAGCGGATCTTAGTCCTCCCCCAGCGGCCGTCGAGAACGCGTTCTTTGGGGCGCGGGCCGGTGTAGGGGCCGGCCTTCCAGCCAGCCTGAACGTTCCTTCTTGAGACGAAATGCGCGTGCGCCCGCACGTCGGCGCAGGTGCTAGCCTCCGCGCGCCATGCCGAGCCGTGACCCTGCGCTCTCCGAGCGTGACCCCGAAATCGCCCGTCTGCTTCGTGAAGAGGAGGCGCTCGAGAGCCGCACCCTCCGTCTCATTCCGAGCGAGAACTACGCATCGCGTGCCGTGCTCGAAGCGTCGGGGTCGGTGCTCACGAACAAATACTCAGAGGGCTACGCCGGCAAGCGTTACTACGAAGGCCAGCTCGTCATCGACAAGGTCGAGGAGCTCGCCATCTCCCGACTCAAGCAACTTTTCGGTGCAGAGCACGTGAACGTGCAGCCGTACAGCGGTAGCCCGGCGAACCTGGCCGCCTATCTCGCATTTTGCCAGCCGGGTGACCCCATCATGGGGCTCGGCTTGCCGTTCGGCGGCCACCTCACCCACGGCTGGAACGTCAGCATTACGGGCAAATACTTCAAGAGCGTCCCGTACGGCGTGAGCGTGAAGGATCATCTTATCGACTTCGATGAGGTCCGCCGCCTCGCGCGCGAGAACCGCCCGAAGATCCTGTGGTGCGGCACGAGCGCTTACCCGCGCACGCTCGACTTCGCGAAATTCCGCGAGATCGCGGACGAGGTCGGGGCCAAGCTCTGCGCCGACATCGCGCACATCGCTGGCTTGGTCGCGGGTGGCGCGCACCCGTCGCCGTTCGGCATCGCCGACGTCATCACGAGCACGACGCACAAGACGCTGCGCGGCCCGCGCGGCGGCGTCATCATGTGCAAGCAGGAGCTCGCGAAGGACATCGACCGCGCCGTGTTCCCGGGGCTGCAGGGTGGTCCTCACAACCACACGACGGCCGCCATCGCCGTTGCCGCGAAGGAAGCGATGACGCCCGAGTTCAAGGCATACGCCGAGAACACGGTCGCGAACGCGCGCACGCTCGCCGAGGGGCTTCTTTCGCGCGGCTTCAGCCTGGTCACGGGCGGCACCGACAACCACCTCATCCTCATCGATCTCACCTCGAAGAACGTGCCGGGCAAGGTCGCCGCGAAGGCGCTCGATCGCGCCGGTATCACCGCCAACTACAACGCGGTGCCGTTCGATCAGCGCAAGCCCTTCGATCCGTCGGGCCTTCGCCTCGGCACGCCGGCCGTCACCTCGCGCGGCATGGGCAAGGCGGAGATGGTGAAGCTCGCCGGCTGGATCGACGAGGTCGTGAAGGCGCCCGCCGACGAGGCGCTCACCAGCCGCATCGCGCGCGAGGTCGAAGAGGTCTGCCGCGCGTTTCCGGCGCCGGGCATTCCGGTTACTTGAGACGCGGCCTGCACGCGGGTCAACCACCCGGAAGGCTGAACGGCAGCTCGACGTTGTCGAATGGTAAGAGCAGCCTGAGGCGTTTCACGCCGGCCGGCAGCTCGTAGACCCATACGGTTTCGAATGGCTCGTTCGCTAGGATCTGGTCGTGCGGATCGAGCATCTTGCGCCGCTGTCTCTCCCCGTGGAGCAGCTTGTACAGCGGCTTGAAGCGCCGCCCGAACCAATCTTCGACCCACACGTCTCGCCCGTCACCGCTCGTCCCCGCAACGAGGCTCCGACTGGTCAGTCGTGCAACGACCGCCACGTGTGAGCTACCCGCCGGCGGCCTGGAAGCTAGCGCGGCTTCGACGGTGCTGATCTGCCATTCCCAGGGACTCCCCGGAGGAACACCGGTCGCCCCGGGATCGCCGCCGCGCTCCGCGACGACCGTCTCGCCAAGCTTCAGGACCCTGGACTCTCGCGCGATCCGTCGTAGCGTCGCTAGCACCATCGGCGCGCGTTCCTGGCTTGCGCTGTCGCCCTGCAAGTGACTTCCGATCTGGTCTTCGAGTCCGCTGGCCAAGAGATCGGTGACGCACTTGCCGAGAAAGGCCCGAAGCTCGATCGCTTCTGCTTCTATTTCGTCGAGCAAGTCTGCTCGCCCGTCTACGACAGCGATCACGTCTTCGAGATCCGAGTGGAGCAGATCCCCTCTGCCGCGGTCTTTCCAAGCGACGAGCTTCGTTGCGATGAATGCCGGCGCCGAAATCACGGTAATTCTTACGTCGCCTTGCGCGTCTGCCGGCAGTACCGTCGTAACGGCGGTTCTATGCGCGTGCCCGTACCACTCGTTCGAGAAGCCGAGCACGCCCGGACGCACCGGCATGACGTCCACAGCGATGGGACCAAGCAGCCACCGGCACACTGGAGCGCCCTCGCGCAAATCTTCGCGAAAACCGCGTCGCACGAGCCGATTTCGTAGCTTGACCTGGTAGTCGGTCGTGGTGGCCACGTCGACCACCACATCGACATCGTTCGTCAGTCGGGCCATGGGTGCACCGGGATCATCGACGAGAAGACCGGTCGTGATGCCGCCAACGTAGACCACCTCACGGTTGAGTGAACCGAGTGCCCGAGCGACCGCTCGCAACGCTGCGATCTGATCCTCGGACGCCTTCATGCGAGCCGCCTCTTTAGTTCCTCGATTGCCATCGTTCGCTCACGAGCACGCCCCGCTCGGATGGCATCAACGAGCGCGAGTAGTTCGTAGAGCGCTGGGTCGCGGCGAGCCGCCTCGGGCACTGAACGATACAACGGGCGAAGTTCCTCGCCTCGTACCTCGCCTTCGGGATCTGGCCACACCGGTACGGCATCGCCGCCGCCGGTGATCCGGTCCTTCAAGGGTGGAGCAGCGTGAGCGGTAGGTAATCCGCGCGTGAGACCACCACGATCGGCTGGGAAAACGTAGCGCAGGCCGTGAACGAGGAACTCGACCAGCGCTTGCTTGTTCGGCCGCTTGGTGGACAGGTTCATCAGTCCTGAGTCGGCTGCTCGTCGAATTGCGCTGTGCACCTCCGACGCGCTCATCCCCACAGCGTGCGCGAGCGACGGGTAGGACCATTCGGCCCCGACGACCGCGAGCTTGAGGAGGACGAGAACGTCCTGCGGCTTGAGCACAGATTAGTCTATTCGCGAATCGCGAATCGCGCAAGCGCCCGGCCGTGCTTGGATGGGGAGTCGCTGCCGATGGTCACCTGCGGCACCCCCAACCACCCGGGGCCAGGCTGTTCATCCCCGCTTACTGGCAGCCGAGCGCCTGCGTCGCGACGGCGACGTCGTCCACGTAGATGGGGTTTGCCCAGTTGCCGGAGTAGGAGCGCGGGCCGAGGCGCAGGTACCGCACGCCTGCGACCTGCGATGTGATCTCCATCTGGGCGTTGCCGTGGTTCGTGTACGACTGGTCGACGCCGTCGATCGAGAGATCGGTCGTGACGCTCGACGCCATCTGCTTCACGTGGAGTACGTAGCAGTACCAGGTGTCCGCTTTCGGGGCCTGGCCGGTGCAGCCTGTCTCCTCTTGTCCGCCGCCCGTGATGTTGACCTCGACGCCGATGGGCATGCAGGTGTCGCCGCGGTAGCCGACGCGGATCGACGGATCGTCGGTGTTCGCTTTCGGCACGAGCTCGAAGAGCGTGACCTCGTGCGTCGAAGCCGTGGGCGCCGCCGTGCCGTAGTAGATCCAGGCGCGCACCCAGTACTCGCTGAGTGACGCGCCGAGATCGGCCGAGAGCTGGCAATCGGCATACGGGATGTTCATGCCGAGCAGCGCCTGCGAGCCGCTGTGGTGCGCGCCGCCGTCCGCTTTCAAGGTGTTCGAAGTATCGAAGCAATTGCGCGCGGCCCAAGGCGCGGCGGTCGGGAGCATGCCCGCTGCGATCGCGTCGAAATCCTCGCACAGGATCTTGCCGCCGATGTCGCAGGGTCCCGCGGACGCGCCGCCGCTCCCAGCCATGCCCGCGCCGCCGCTGCCGTCTCCGCTCGAGCCGGCCGCGCCTGCCGTCGCTGCGCCTGCTGCGCCATTGCCGCCGCTGCTCATGCCTGCGGCTCCCGCGCCGCCGTTGCTCGCCCCGCCTGCGATGCTCCCACCGCTCCCCGCCATCGTGCTGCCGCCGGTGGTTCCGCCCATCGCGCCACCCGTGCTGCCGCCGCTGCCGCTGCCGCCGCCTTTGCTGGTCGCGGTGCCACTCGAGCCACCCATGGGATTCGCGCC
>DATMCL010000329.1:0-24005 GCA_035558375.1 Polyangiaceae bacterium | reverse complement strand
TCGGCGTGCAGGTGGGGGTCGTGCACATGCCGGTCGCGGGGACGCACAGCGCGGCAGTGGCGCACGCCGAGCCGGCGTTCGTCCAGCCGGTGCGCCCGGCGTTGCACGTCTGCGGCTGTGCGCCGTTGCAGCGGACGTCGCCCGTGGCGCAGGTTGGGGCCGTGCAAACGCCTGCGCTGCAGAGCGCAGCGGTCGCGCAAGCGGGGCCGTTGCTCTGGAACGCCGTCCGATCGGTGTTGCAGATCTCCGGCTGCGCGCCGGTGCAGCGGAGCTCCATCGGGTCGCAGGCGGGGGTGCCGCAACTGCCGTCGAGTGGATGGCAGAGGCCCGGCGTCGCGCAGGCGGCGCCGAGATTCTGGAAGCCGGTGAGATCGCCCTTGCAGATTTGAGGCTGGGCGCCCACGCATTGAGTCTCGTTGGCGGCGCAGGAGGGTGCGGTGCAGGTGCCCGCGCTGGCGTTGCAGAGGGCCGTGCTGGCGCAGACGGCGCCCATGTTGTCCCAGCCGTTGCGACCGGCGTTGCACACTTGAGGTTGCCCACCATTGCAGCGGTGCTCGCCGACGGCGCACGTGGGCGCCGTGCACGTTCCGCTCGAACCGACGCAAAGCGCCGTCGTCGCGCAGGCACTGCCCTGGTTGTCCCAGCCGTTGCGGTTCGCGTTGCAGAGCTGGGGCTGGGCTCCGTTGCAGCGGTGCTCGCCGACGGCGCAGGTCGGCGCCGTACAAGTCCCCGTCGAAGCGACGCAGAGCGCGTTGGTCGCGCAGACGGCGCCCGCGTTGTCCCAGCCGTTGCGGTTGGAGTTACAGACCTGAGGTTGCGCGCCGTTGCAGCGGTGCTCGTTGACGGCGCAGGTCGGCGCCGTGCAGCTTCCGGCGCCCGAAGAGTTGCAGAGCGCCGCCGTCGCGCACGTCGTCGGCGTCTCGGTCTGCCCGTCGGAGGAGCACTTGTAGAGGATATTGTTCGAGCAGCGCGCGGTCCCCGCCACGCAGCTGTCGCACTGTCCCATCGCGGCGTCGCAGACGTTCGGGCAGTTCTGCGACTGGATCGCCTGCCCGTCGCTGCTGCAGTGGTTCAAGGTCAGGTTCGTGCACGTGTTCGAGTTCGGGGTGCAGATGTCGCATTGCCCGCCCGGCGCGTCGCACAGGGCGGCGCTCATGCACTGCGTGCTGACCCAGCTCTTCTGATCGGTGCCGCACTTCTGCAGCGTCGCGCCGCTGCACATGACCTGCCCGGTGCCGCACACGGCGCAGTAGTCGGCGGTGGCGCTGTCGATGCAGCCCGAGGCGCCGCATGTTTGCGTCGTCGTCCACATCGTGCGGTCGGCGGAGCACTTCCGCAGCGTCGTGGGGTTGCCGCTCACGCATTGCGTCTCGTTCGCGGTCGGACACACGGCGCAGTAGCCGTCGTTGTAGAGCGGCGCTGTCCCCGCGTAGCAGAGCGCGCTGTCGCCACAATCGGCCGACTGAGTCCAGCCGTTGCGCCCGTCGGCACATTTCTGCAGCGTCGTCGCGCTGCACTGGAAGGTGGGGAGCGTTCCGCCGCACACCGGAACGCCGCAGCCGTCGGCCCCGACGGCGATCGTGCAAGTGCCGCCGGGCAGGGTGCAGCTGCAGAGGTCTAAGGTCGCGCAGGTCGCCTTGTGCTCCCAGCCCTTGTCTGCCGTGCAGCGCTGTAGCTCGTTCCCGTTGCAGCGCGTGGGCGCCGGACAATCGGTCTTGCAGCCGGGATCCACGGGATCATTGCTGCAAAACTGTCCGGCTTCGCACGGCGGGTCCGCGATCCAGCCCGTGAGGTCCGGGTTGCAATGCCGAAGCTCGGCGATCCCCTCCGCCACGTCGAAGCAGCGCAGCTCGTCCGGCTCGCACACCTTGTCGTTGCAGCGCTTGTCGGGCGCGCTGCAGAGGGCTTCGGAGGCGCACTGCTCGACCTCCTCGTAGCCCATGAGATCGTCGCGGCAGCGCTGCAGGCTCGTGCCGTCGCAGAGGTATTCGCCGGCCTTCGTGCAACCGGGTGGCGTGCAGCTTCCGCTCGGCGGATCGCTCGTGGTCTGGCACAGGGCCGCCGACGCGCAGGTGTCTTGCGCGTGGAAGTGACGATCGTCTCCGCATTTGCGCAGGATCGCTCCGTTGCACTGGTACTCGCCCGGGGTGCAGAGGGCGCTGCACGTTCCTTGGACGGGGTTGCACTCCGTGTCGGGCGTGCACTCCATCATGACGTCCCACGCCGTGAGATCGTCCTTGCAGCGCTGGAGCTTGTTGCCGTCGCACATGAACGCGCCAGCGGTCCCGCAGCCCACCGGACACATGTCGACCGCGCCCATCGCGTCGACAGCTTGTTTTCGGCCGAGCTCGCAGAGCTCGGGGGTCGCGCACGTGTCCACGACGTCCCAGCCCGTCTGGTCGGGCCGGCAATGCCGAAGGCTCATGCTGTCGCAGTCGTAGGCGCCCGCGTCGCAGACGGGCGTCATGCACTTCATGTTCCACGTCGCGCTGGCGCGCCCGGCGTCGATGCTCGCCTCGCACAGGCCCGGCGTCGCGCAGTACTCGTGCTCGACGGTCCAGCCGCCTTCGGGGCCGCACTCCCAAATCTCGCTGCCCACGGTCGCCTGCATGCCGCGGCACGCGAACTCCCCGGGCGTGCACGCGCCGCAGAAGGTCGGGTTGCACATGGCGTCGCTCGCGCACAGCTGGACCTGCATCCAGCCGCTGCCGTCCGGCTTGCACTCCTGACGCGAGGCTCCGTCGCAGCGGAGGTCGCCCGGCTTGCACGCTTGGCACTGCTTGCTCTTCGAGTCGCAGAGCATTGCGCTGCCGCAAGGTTGTTTCACGAGCCACCCCGCGTCCTTCGCGCCGCAGGTGAGCAGGTACTCGCCGTTGCAGCGGTACTCACCGGGTTGGCAGTCGGACTTCGACTCGGCGGGCGCCGGCTCCGCGATCGTGAAGTCGCCGGCGACGAGCTGACAGCCGAGGGTCGCAAGCGTCGCAAACGCTGCGATTGCCCAGCTTCGGAAGGAGTGGATAACTGTAGTCAAGTGTAGCGAAAAGTAACATGGAACCTCCCTGCGCGTTAGGCTCTCCCGTGTCGTGACTGAACTTCGCGCAACGCTGGATCACGAAAGGCCGGGCTTCGCGCGCGGCGTTTTGTCGCTACCCGCCGCGATCCGGGAGCTTTTGCAGAGTCCGTCGCTGTGGGCGCGAGCGCTCGTTCCAGTGCTCGTGTTCTTCGTGCTCTTCGGCGGGTTCGCTGCGCTCGGCCTGCTCGTCGCGCGGCCGTGGCTCGAAGCGCGCTTGCCTGACGCGACGAGCACGCTCGGGCGCATCGGGTTCGAGGCCGCCGGCTACGCGCTCGCGTTCGTCGTCGTGATCGCCGGGTGGTTCGCGTCGTTCGCGCTCGCGCCGCCGCTCAGCGCGCCGGCCCTCGAGAGCATCGTGCGCGAGATCGAGGTGCGCGCGGGCGCGCCGAAGCGCGAGCCCCTCGGGTTCTTTGCCGAGGTTCTGTGTGGCTTTCGCTCGCTGTGCGGCGCGCTGCTCGTCGCGCTGCCCGCGTACTTCGTGCTCTGGCTGGCCAGCGTGCTCGCGCCCGTGCTCGCGCCGCTCACCTTCGGCCTTGGCAGCATACTGAGCGCGCTGCTCGTCGCCTGGGGGCTCTTCGACTACCCGCTCACGCTGCGCGGCGTGGGTTTCCGCGCGCGCGTCAGGCTCGTGCGCGAGAACTTCGCGTCCGTGCTCGGGTTCGGCCTCGCGTTCGTGTTCGTGTTCTGGCTTGGTTGCGGCCTCTTGCTTCTGCCGGTGGGAACGATCGCCGCGACGCGCCTGCTCGGCGCGATTTTGGGCTGGGAGAACGCGCGGTCCGTCAGCGTGGTAGAGTCTTGAGCTGGGTTCGGGAGGTCGGCATGCGGTGGACCATTCTGCTCGGAGCACTCGTCTGCGTCGCAGGCTGTGCGGGCAAGTCGCAGTCGGATCACGACGCGAAGGCCGGAAGCGGCGCGGCGGCGGGCAGCGGAGGCAGCGGAGGCAGCGGAGGCACCGGAGGCACCGGAGGCACCGGAGGCAGCATCGACGAGCACTGCACCGACCTCGCTGGCGACGCCCCCAAGTCCACGGTGGCATGGGGTGGTGACGACCCGCCACCGACTCCGCAGGGCGGCGTCATCGCGTCGGGCACCTACTACCTCGACTCCCAAACCCTGCACGGCCAGGCCGAACAGTGCGTGGACGTGACAGCGAAGCGCAACGCCCTCGGTATCTCCTCCACGGAGCTCGTCCGCTTCGAGGCGACCAGCGATAGCGGCGGCCACGTCGAGTCCGCCTTGGACGCTACCGCGCAAGGCATGACGACGCACACCACCGGCGCGGGCACGTACGCCACGTCCGGCAGCCTCATTTCCGTGACGGAGACCTGCGGCAACGCCTCGGCCGGCATGGACGCACCCGTCGCCGTCCCGTACACGGCCTCGAGCGACATCCTCATCGTGTTCGACGACGGCACGTCCGTCTGTTCGCCCGTCATCACCGTCTTCCGCCGGCTCTGAGGCGCCGCGCGGTCGCGGGCTCGCTGCCGCAGCGGTAAGCGTTGACGGCCCGCCGCGTCCGCGGCGATGCTCGGGTCCGCCCGCATGACTCGCCCGCCGAGCGCGACGAGCCGGAAGCGGCGCCAAACGGGTGCCGTGCTCGGGACGTTCGCGGTGCTCGCTTCGGCGCGCGCCGCGCGGGCCTACAACACCGAGATCGACGCGACCGCCTCGGCTCAGTACTACACGCTCTCGAGCCCGTTCGGTGACAGCCCCGAGGTCCGGCGCCGGCGCTACACGAGCACGCTCGGCATGTCGCTCTACGACCTCACCGGCGACTCGAGCCCGACGCACCCGACGCTCTCGTTTCGCTCGCGGCTAAGGCTCGACGCCGACCTCGGCCAGGATCCGAAGGAGCGTGACCCCAATTCGAGCACCTTCGTGCCGGGGCTAGAGCAGGCGCCCTTCGACCTGCAGTACGCGTACCTCGAGGGCGATCGCTACCTCGACGGCGCGCTCGGATTTCGCATCGGGAGGCAATACGTCGCGGACGTGCTCGGCTGGTGGTCGTTCGACGGGGCGGAGGTCACGCTCGCGGCGCCCACGTATCTTCGGCTCGAAGCTTACGCCGGGTTCGAGCAGCGTTCGGGGCTCCCACTGCTCGGGACCTCGCGCTTCGAGGCGCAAGGTGTCGCGCGCGGGTCGCGTGACGACCTCCGGCAGAACCAATGGACGGGGTACCTCGAGGAGTCGAAGCTCGCCCCCGCGGTCGGCGTCGCGCTCGAGACGAGCGATCTCGGCTGGGTGCACGCGCGCGTGACGTACCGGCGCGTGATCAACCGCGACAGCGTCGTGGTGTCGCCGTTCCTCGACGCGAGCGGGCAGCTTCGCACCTACTCCGCCGAGCGCGTCTCGACCGAGAAGCTTGGGGCATCCCTGAGGCTTACGCCGTTGTCGTTCGGCTCGCTGAACGGCAGCGTCGTCTATGACTTCTACGCCGGGGTCGTGAGCAACCAAGCGCTCGGGCTCGACGTGTTTCCGACGGACCGGCTGACGCTCGGAGCCGACTACGAGCGCCTGATGCCCACGTTCGACGGCGATTCGGTGTTCAACTGGTTCGCGCACTCGGCGATCACGACGTTCAAGGGCCGCGCGGACTGGGTCGTCTCGCGCCGCTTCGACGCCGCGCTCGGCTTCGGCTCACGGCTCTTCGAGACGCTCGGCGATCCCGCGACCTACGCGAGCACGCCGACCCAAGAGGTAGTGACGCGCGCGGTCGACCCCTTCGGAACGCTTGGCGCTCGCTACCGCCATCCCTCCGGCAGCGTCTCCTTGCGGGGCCAGGCCGAAACCGGTGAGCGCGGCCATCGCGCGGGCGCCGACGTCACGAGCCAGGAGCTCTGGAAGAACGGCTACTACGACTCGCTCGCCGTGCTCTCGCTCTACGACTTTGCGGACGACCTCCGCCCCGATCGTTACGCCACGAGCTTCACCTACGTCCTCGGCTTCGGCCTGCGTCCGAGCGCGCTCGGGACGCGCTCGCGCTTCGGCGTGGAGTGGGAGCACAGCATGAATCGCCTGGTCGGACAGCGTTACCGCGTGCTCGCGACCCTCGACCTCTCGGTGTTCCGATGAGCCGTCGTGACAGCTCGCGCGCGACCTTACTCCTGGCGGTGGCCGCGCTCGTCGGGCTCGTGCTCGGGTTGCTCGGTCCCGTGGCGGCGGCACCCGCTTTGCCCGGTCCCAGGCCGCCTGGCGCCATGGCGGGCGACGGGGGGCCGAGCCCCGTGATCTTTCCGCCGCAGAGCATCGGCATCCGCTTCGATCACGCGCGGCACGTGGCGCTCGGCGCGACCTGCGCCACGTGCCACGACAAAGCCAAAACGAGCCGGGCGAGCGTCGATTCGCTCTTGCCTGCCGGCACCCGCTGCGACGCGTGCCACGGCACGAACCATCGCGGGACCGCGGTGCTCGCCGGAGCGGACGCGCTTGGACGCTGTGCGCTTTGCCATGTGGGCTACCGCGACGAAGACGGCCAGCGCGTGCTTCGCACCGTGATCCCGCCGCCGCACCTGAAGTTCGACCACGCGGTGCACGCGGCGCGCGGCATCGAGTGCAAAGGGTGCCACGGCGAAGTGGGTGCGCTCGCCCAGGCGACGTTCGACCAGCTTCCCCGCATGCGCGGGTGCCTCTCGTGCCACACCCACGAGGCCGCCAAGCGCGGCGAAGCGTCGAGCGCCTGCCCGACTTGCCACGTCACGCGGGGCGCCGAGCTCGTGACGAGCTTCCCCGAGGGCAGGCTCGAGCCTCCCGCATGGCTCCACGACGCCGAGCACGGACCGGATTGGCTCGAGCGCCACAAGCGCATCGCCGGGAACGACAGCCGCTTCTGCTCGAGCTGCCATGCCGAGCGCTTCTGCACCGGCTGTCACGACGGCAAGGTGCGCCCCCGCCAAATCCACCCCAACGACTTCTTGAGCATGCACGCCATTTCGGCCCGCCAGAACAACCCGACCTGCACGAGCTGCCACCAGCAGCAGTCGTTCTGTCTCGGTTGTCACCAGCGCGCCGGCGTCACCCTCTCGGGTCCGATCGGCAACATCGCCCAACGAGGGCGCTACCACCCGCCGCCCTCGATTTGGACGGACGCCCCACGTGGCGCCGGTCATCACGCGTGGGAGGCCGAACGCAACCTGAACGCTTGCGTGAGCTGCCACATGGAGCGCGATTGCGTCTCTTGCCACGCGACGGCCGCGATGGGCGGCATCGGCAGCGGCCTGCCGTCCGGAGATCCCGGCGGCTTCCGGAGGGGCGTTGACCCCCACCCTCCGGGCTTCATTTCTCGCTGCGGGCGTGCCCTACGGCAGAATGCCCGTCCCTGCCTCACGTGCCACGACCCGGGCGATAGGGCCTTCGACTCATGCCGCTGACAGGAATTTCCACCCGCGGTTCGGGGCCCATAACGGAAATACGCTTGCGCCTCGATCCACCGCATGGGTATGACTTCCGCCCGCCGGCCAAGGAGGCCCTTAGTGAAAGAGCTGGTAAAGTACCTGTTCGGCAACTTGTACTTCGACTTCCAGGGAGAGGTAACGGTCGAGCAAGTCCGCGAATTCCTGAGGGAAGACGACAGTCGCGAGGCCCGGCAGCTACTCTCGAAGATCATCGAAGAAAATGGGGTGGACGACCTGCTCATCACGCTGGCCGACTGTCTCAAGGATCACATTCGTACCGGGGTGAGCGAGCAGATCATCCGCGACCAGCTCGCCACGTACTCGGAGAGCTGACGCGGTTCCTACGGGGGGGCGCGGTCGCGCTCGTTGGGCTCGTTGCCCTCGGGTGTGACCGCGGGCCGCGGGCCGTCGACGAGCCGCAGGGACCGCCGCTCCACCTCGTGAGCAGCGAGCCCGCGAACGGGGCCGGCCTCGACTGCGACCCGTTTGCGGACGACTGCGGCGTCCCCACGGACACCGCCATCACCCTGCGCTTCGATCGCTTCCTGCTCCCATCGAGCGCCGTCCGGCAATCGATGTCGGTGTACACGGGGGTGCAGACGAACCCCGCGCTGCCCGTCACGAACCAGCGCGCCGAGCTGAGCCCGCGTTACGACCTCATCGAACGCAGCGTCCGCTACGTGTTTCCGGCAGGCTTCGCGCTGCATCCGAAGACGCTCTACACGATCGAGCTGCCCATCTACACGGAGCAGACCGGGTTCGGATTCCGAGCGTTCGATGGCGCACCGCTCGAGGGGAGCACCCCCGTGCGTCTCGCTTTCTTCACGGGACTCGGCCCCGCCGGCGCGCCGGCGCCTTCGCCCGCACCTCCCGCGTGCGACGACGTGCTTGCCCTGTTCGACGGCTGCCTGGAGTGCCACGGCGCCCTCGGCGGGGACGCCGCGCCGCACATGGGGCTGTCGCTCGACGGCTGGGATGACATTCAGACGACGGCGATCGCCAAGGTCGCGCATCAAACGGAGATCGGCGAAACGACCGGCGTCACGAACGAGGCGCCCCTCCGCTTCGGCGTCAACATGCCGATCATCGACCCCGAGCGGCCCGACAACAGCTACCTCATGTACAAGCTTCTGCTCCGTCCCGAGGCGTACGAGCCGGGCGCTCCGACGGACTGCGAGGAGCCCGAGTCGTGCTCGCCTCCCGATGGCGAGGAGCTCGAGCGGTTGCGGGCGTGGTTCGTCCGTGGCGAGCCGATGCCGGAGACCGCCCCCGGTGAGAGCTTCATCGACCACGCGGCGCTCGCCAGCCTCCAGTCCTTCATTCGCGGCGGCGCGGCCTGCCCGTGACTGTCGGCGCATAGGACGGGCCTCGCGTCCGTCGGTTCCGCCAATACGGAAATCGGCGCGCCTGGCGTCGGCCCCCGGGACGGTGAGCCGTTCCGGCCGGGTGGGCGCACTGACATCAGAGTTGACACAAAGTGCGGGGACCCCAAGAATTTCAGTGATGAGGGCTGCCACCGTGGAAGCAACTGAGTTGACGCTTCGCGGCCGGTTGCTCGTGCTGGAGCGGGCGCTCGGCGCCGGCGCGACCAGCTGTGTGTGGCTCGCGCGCGACGGCCAGCGGCGCGTGGCCCTAAAGCTCGGACGCGGCAAGGCTCAGCGCCCGCGCTTTGCCGAGGAGTGCGCGCGTCTCGCCTGGGTGGGCTCCGACTCGCTCGTTGGCGTCATCGATGCCGGGCTCGTGCGCGATGGGCTGCGCCTGCCCGACGGCGGTTCGGTCGAGGCTGGCTCGCCGTTTCTGCTCCTCGACTACGTCGAGGGCGACGCGCTCGACTCCGTGCGCAACGCCGACGCGGGCAAGGCTCTCGCGCTTTCGCTCGTGGTCGCTCGCGACGTGGGTCGCGCGCTCGCGGATCTGCACGCCGCCGGTCTCGCGCACGGCGACGTGAAGCCCGCAAACATCGTCGTGACGAGCGACGCGGCGGGGGCGCCCCTGCGCGCGTGTCTCGTCGACTTCGGGCTCAGCACGGAGGGGACCGAGGTGCTCCCGCGCGGTGGCACGCGCCGTTACCTCGCGCCCGAGCTGGCCGAAGCTGCGGGTGACGCGCGTTCTCGCGATCTTTGGGCGTTGGGGCTCGTGCTCGCCGAGCTGCTCTCGCCGGACCTGCGTGGTGTCGAGCGCATCACGCCCGAGCATGCGCGCGCGCTCCCCGGTGAGCTCGGTCAGCGCGTCGCCGCCCTGCTGTCGCCCACACCTGCGGCGCGCCCCCAGGCCGATTGGCTCGAACGGCACGCGCGGCTGCTTTCGGGCTCGCTCGAGAGCGAGACGGAAGCTCTCGAACGGCGCCGTCGCGCCGTGCGGCGCTCCTACCTTTCGACCCGACGCGAGGAGATCCTCGCGCTGTCCAAGGTGGAGCGACCGGAGGTTCGGGTCGGTGGCGAGCCGCGCGCGTGGCTCGAGCCCGCGCTCGGCCTCGGTCGTGCCGTGGCGGAGCTCGGTAGCGACGGGGCGAGCGTGCCGCATGGCGAGCTCGGTGAGCTCACGCCGTACGGTCGCTCGCGTTGGCTCGTGACGCTGGTGGGTCCTGCGGCGGCGGCCTGGCCGGACGGCAACTTCACGAGTGATGAGGAGCTCGCTCTGCGCCTGCTCGCCGCCGTGCGCGAGCGCGAGCCGGAGTCGCTCGTGTTCGCAGATTTGGTTGGAAGCGGCGCGCGCAAGACGGCGCCGCTCGTCGAGGCCGATCTCGTGGAGCTCGCGCTCTTGCTCGAGGGGGGCGCGCTCGATGCGCAGCTCTTCGACGAAGGGGAGCGGCGCGTGGAGTCGGGGGCCGCCTCGAAGGCGTTCGCGCTCTCGCTGGCGCGGGCCCTCTCGCGCCGCGGCCACACCGGGCGTTCGCTCGCCGTGCTCGAGCGGAGCGCGACGCCCGAGGCCGAAGCCGAAGCGGCGGAGCTGCTCCGGCGCATGGGCGACGCCGCCGCCGCGGAAGAGCGCGCACGGCGCGTGCTCGCCGGTGAGCCTCCCGCGCCGGCGCGCGCCCGGGCCGCGGCGACGCTCGGCCGACTCACGCTCGATCGCGGCGATATAGACGGTGCGCTCGCTTTGCTGGAGGCGGAGCCCGATTCGGCGCCCGTGCTCGAGACGCGCGCGCTCGCCACGGTCGCGCGCTCGGAGCCCAAGCTCGCGCTCGAGCTCGCCGAGCGCGGCGCTTCGCTCGCGGTCGGCGACGACGCGCGCGCTCGCATCCAAGCGGTGCGGGGCTACGTGGCCCACGCGACGGGCGACGCGGAGGCGGCGCTACGGGCATTTCGTTCGGCGGCCGAGCACGCGGCGCGCGCGGGTGCGGTGCTGGAAGAAGCGACGTACCTCACGGGTGTGGCCGCAGCGGGCACGCAGCTCGGTGAGCTCGGCGAGGCGAATGCGGCCGCGCGGCGCGCCGTGCTGCTGTTCGAAGCGCTCGGCCGGCGCGTGGAGGCGGCGCGCGCCATGCTCTCCGCGGCGTCGAGCCACGCCGCGACCGGTGCCCGCGCCGAAGCGCGCGAGGCGGCGCTCGAGGCAGTGCAACGCGCACGGGCCGCAGGCGACAAGCGCTGCGCGGGCTTCGCGCACCTCGTGCTCGCCGATCTCTTCGACGCACCGAGCCGCGAGGGCCTCGAGCACGCGCGCTACGCCGTGGGCCAGCTGCCCCCGAACGACGACGACGCCCTGCGCGCGGCGGCCCGCCTCTGGGTCCACGGCGAGACGGACCTGCCGCTCGCCCGCTACGACGCGCTCGGCGGCTCGGGGGAGAGCTCGATCGAAGCGCGCCTCGAGTGGTGGGGTGCCCGGGCCACGGTCGAAGCGCGACGCGCGGATCCGGAGCGCCCGGAGCTCATTGCGGCGGCGCTCGCCGGGCTCGCCGCGGGGCCGGTGGTCGCGCGGGGTCCGGCGCTCGCCGCGGGCGCCCGGCTTTCGGCCCGCACGGGCGACGGTTCGATGACGCGCCGGCTGACGCTCGCCGCCGGCGATGCCGCGCGCGAGATCGTGCGCCGCGCCCCCGCGGAGCTGCGCGCGGCGATCACGTCCCTCGCGTGGGTGCGCATGGCCGAGGCCGCTGATGGCGAGAGCTCGTTCTCGGCGGAGCAGGTGGGTGACGTCGAGGGCCTCGTGCGGGCGCTCGGTCGGCGGGATCAGCTGCGCTCGCTGCTTCGCCAGGTGGTCGACGCGCTCGTGCTGTGGACCGGCGTCGAGCGTGGCCTCTTGCTCCTCCGGGCGCCCGGCGGTCGGCTTTTGCCGCGCGCGGCGCGTAACCTCGCGCGCTCGGATCTGTCGGGCCAGCAGCTCGAGCTCAGCCGCTCGCTCGCAGAGCGCGCGCTCGAGGTGGGCGAGCCCGTCGTGGCCGTCGACGCCGCGGGCGACCTGCCTGCCGTGCACGAGAGCGTGCACGCGTTGAAGCTTCGCAGCGTGCTCGCCGTGCCGCTCATTGCTCACGGCGAAGCGCTCGGTGTCGTCTACCTCGACGACCGGGTGCGGCGCGGCGCGTTCGGGCCGTCCGAGCTCGCCTGGGTGCGTCTCGTCGCGACGCTCGCGGCCATCGCCATCGCGGACGCTCGCGCAGAGCTGCTCCTGCGGCGGGCGGCGCGGCGCGCCCAGCGTGCCGAAGCGCGCCTGGCCGGCGATCTCGCGCGGCGCGAGGCCGAGCTCGACGTGGCGGAGCGGGAGCTCGCGCGCGCCACGGGCCGCCGCGAGACGCGCTTCGCGTACGAGGCGATCGTCGGCGACAGCGAGCCGGTGCGCGCCATGCTGCGCGTCGTCGACCGCGTGACGGCGTCCGAGGTGCCCGTGCTCATCAACGGCGAGTCCGGCAGCGGCAAGGAGCTCGTCGCGCGCGCCATCCACGCGAACGGCCCGCGCGGGCGGGAGGCGTTCGTGTCCGAGAACTGCGGCGCGGTACCCGAAGGCTTGCTCGAATCGACGCTCTTCGGGCACGTTCGCGGCGCGTTCACCGGCGCCGTGCGACAGCGGGCCGGCCTGTTCGAGGTCGCCCATCAGGGGACACTGTTCCTCGACGAGATCGCCGAGATGAGCCTGGGCATGCAGGCGAAGCTCCTGCGTGCCCTGCAGGACGGCGAGATCCGCGCTGTCGGCTCCGAGTCCGTGCGTCGCGTCGATGTGCGTGTGATCGGCGCCACGCACCGCGATCTCTCGGCGCTCGTGCGCGAGGGTCGTTTCCGCGAGGATCTCTTCTATCGTCTCAACGTGATCGGTGTGAACGTGCCCCCGCTCCGCCAGCGCGTCGGCGACGTGCCCGTGCTCGTGCAACATTTCGTGAAGTTCCACGCCGGGGAGCGCCGCATCCGCGTCTCGCGCGCCGCTCTCGACTCGCTCGTGGCCTACGGCTGGCCCGGCAACGTCCGCCAGCTCGAGAACGAGGTACGGCGCGCGCTCGTGCTCTGCGACGAAACGGTGGAGCTCGAGCACCTGAGCCCCGAGGTGCGCGATCGCGCGGCGAGCGAAGCCTCACGCGTGGACGGCCTGAACCTCCGCCGGCGCCTCGACGTGCTCGAGGCCGACCTCGTTCGGACGGCCCTGCAGCGCACGCAGGGGAACCAGACCCGCGCGGCGGAGCTGCTCGGCGTTTCGCGCTTCGGCCTGCAGAAGATGATGAAACGCCTCGAGATCCGCATCGGCGAGGAGCCGCGCGCGGCGCCGGGTCCCACGGCGTCGGCGCGTCCGAGCGTGACGTCGTAGTCGCCCGAACGGCACCCATTGACGATCCGGCGCGGCTTCGAGACCGTATAGGGAGGGATGCGCGCGAAGAAGGTCCTGCTCGGCGCGGCCGGCGCCTTGGTTGCGGCCCTGGTTGGCTTTGCGGCGTACGTCGCGGCCCGGCAAAACCTCCGCTTCGAGCACGAGGTGCCGAACCTCGCGGCCAGCACGGAGCCCGTCGTCCTTTCGCGTGGCGAGTACGTCGTCCGGCGGCTCGCGAGCTGCGGCTTGTGCCACGGTGACCCGCGCCGCCTCAAGGATTCGCTCCTGGGCGATGCGAGCGTGCCGTTTTCGGGCGGTCGCACCTGGGCGATCCCCCCGGGCGCCTTTCGCGCCTACAACATCACCTCCGATCGCGAGACCGGCATCGGCGCCGTCAGCGATCAAAAGCTCGTGCGAGCGCTCCGCTACGGCATCGGCCGCGAGGGGCGCGCCTTGCTGCCCTTCATGGAGATGCAGGGCCTCGCCGACGACGATCTGGTCGCGGTGATCTCGTATTTGCGGACGTTGCCGCCCGTGCGTAACGCTGTCGCGCCGCACGAGCTCAGCGTGCTCGGCAAAGTCGTGAAAGCGACGTTGCTCGCGAATCCGGTGGGACCGAAGTCCCCGCCGCCGAAGATCGCTCCGCGGGGCGCCACCGTCGAGAATGGACGCTACCTCGTGGAGAGCGTCGCGAATTGCTGGGCGTGCCACACCGAGCGCAGCATGAAGACAGGGGAGATGGTCGGGCCGCACCTCGGCGGGGGACACCTCGAGGACGAGCTCGAGCCGACCAAGCGTGCCTGGAACGCCCCGAACCTCACGAGCGACCCCAAGACCGGACGCGCGGGCCAGCTCACCGAGGAGCAGTTCGTGACGCGGATGAAAGCCGGGCGCGTCTACGCCGCGTCGCCGATGCCGTGGAACAACTTCGCACGGCTCGACGAGGACGATCTGCGCGCGATCTACCGCTATCTGCGCACGGTACCGAAGGTCCAGCGCGAGGCCGGGCCCGCGCTCGTCGAGCTTTAGCCGCTCGGGCTGAGGCGCCTACTGGCCCTTGAGGCCGGCGTGGCCCTTGAGCACGGCCTTGCCCAGGATCATCGACTCGGAGTTCTTCAGCGCCATCACGACCGCCGCGACGGTCGTCCCCGTGACGTTGAAGGTCTCGGTCGACATCGCGTAGAGACGGAACTCGTACTGGTCGTCCATGTTGTTTTTGAGCGACTGCGCACAGGGCGTCAAAAACTTCCCGCTCTGCTTGGCCGTCGCGAGATCGCCGCTGAGCGTCTGCCCGAGGCCCTCGGGGAACATGGTCACCTTGGTGCCGTCCCACGGAACGTTCCAGATGGCCCAGTGCTGACCCATCGACATGTCTTCGCCGATCGTCGTGTCGATGAACGTCATGACGAACGACTTCGTGCCCGCGGGCACTCCCGTCCAATCGAGCTCCGGATTCACGCCCGCGCCGAACGTGCCGTTCATGGCCGCGCAGGTGTACTTCGCGTCGAAGTGATCACCGTCCTTGTGCGTCGGGCTCGTGAGGGCGAACGTGCCGCCGCCACCCGAGCCGCCGGTGCCTTGCGTTCCGGCCATGCCGCCGCTGGCGCCACCCATGCCGCCGCTCGCTCCGCCCATGCCGCCCGAAGCGCCACCGGCACCAGCTGAAGCGCCGCCTGCGCCGCTTCCCGCGCCGCCAGCCTTGCCGCCCGCGCCCGCCATGCCCTTGCCCGCCGCGCCCGCGCCGCTCTTGCCTGCGCTCGAGCCGGCCGAGCCGCCCGTTCCGCCTTGGCCGGAGCCCGAGCCTCCGGTGCCGCCGCTACCGCTGCTACCGCCGTTCGTCGCCGTGCCGCTCGAGCCGCCCTTGGCCGTCGTTCCCGCGCTCGAGCCGCTGCTCCCGCCCATCGCGCCGGTGCCGGGCGAGTTGGCCATGCCCCCGGTCTCGTTGCCGGGTGTGTCGTCGCTCGCGCAGCTCACGACGGTGAGCGGCAGCGCGACGGCGATGAAAATGGGCGAAGTCCTGAGCGCGAAAGAGTGGAAGGTCATGCAGCTTCGATGTCCCTGTTCGGTGAGGGATCTATCTACGCTGAAATTACCGACGCGCTAGTTCGAAAGCTCGGCCTTCGGCTTGCTCATCCAGATACGGTCCCAATTTTCTCGATAACGATCAGTCGCCACCTGCGCAGGACCGTGGCGGGGTGACTCAGCTACATCATTACGAGTCGGCGGTGAGGAATACTGCACCTTGACGTCGCAGAGCAGTGGAAAATCGGGACGCGGTGTGAGGCTCACGACCTCGCCCGCGATGGGAGCGCCTTCTTTCAGGGGACGCACGGCTCCGAGCTCGATACGATCGTCGCGGCGGCGGATGATGCGGAGCCCTTCGCCGTCGGCTGTCTTGCCGTGAATCAGCGCTACATCGCTGCTTTCGCCGGGCTCCTTCTTCAACCACTTCACCCTAGCAGCTTATCGCCTTCGATCCAAACCGTGACGCGGTCTACATGCCGATGGCGGTGCGGAACACCCAGCCTTCGCGACCGCGCGCGTCGTACTTCACGCGATACCAATCGCCGCTCTTTCCCGTCACGGCCACGCGCGTTCCCGAGAGCACGCGCGCGACGACCTTACCGTCTTTTTCCGGGGTGGCATGCACGAGCGCCGTTTCCCAACTCACCGTGGCCGTGCCGCTCGCGGGCGTGACGGCGACGGGTGCCGCGCTTCCCGCTGCCGCCGCGGGCTCGGGCGGAGCTGCCGCGAGCTCGACTCGGTAGAACACCGTGTAGCGCTGGTGCTCGTGCGGGATCGCGACGAGCGACACGTTCGCGAAGCTCTGCCGGTAGCATTCGACGACGGCCGCGAGCGTTTCCTCGTCGAGGGATGTCGCCTTGCCGGTCGTGATGCGCGACACGCGCTCCGTCGTGAAGTCGAGCTCGAAGCCGACCGAGACGATGCCCGACACCTTGCGCGCGGCGGGACAATCGTCGAGATTCGAAAGACGCTCGCGCGCGACACGGTCGAAGTCGATGGCGTCGCACTTGGCGATCTTGCCCCCCGCAGCGTCGCGGCAGCTCGTCACCTGGGCTTCGCCCACCACCGGGGGCTGCGCTCCGGGCGCGAGCGGCTCGGGGCGCGTCGGCTTCGGCGGGAGGTTCGCGGAAGCGAGCGCCGAAGCCGCTGGCGGCTCTTCGGGCGCGCCGCTCAGATCCTGCGTCGAGGAGGCCGCGGGAACCGGTAGCTCGGGGACCAGGCGAATGCCGGCGAGCCGTGGCCACACGATGCCGACGATGAAGCCCGCCGCCGCGATGAGGCCCACCCGCCCGAGTCGCAGCGAGCCCGGACCCGTGCGCGGCACGTCCACTTTCAAGGCCGGCTGCCGGCGCGACATCGCCATGCGTCGAAGCTTGCCCGTATCACGCCCCTTGGCGTGCGGGTAGCTCGAGCACGACGCGGGCGCCGCCTTCGCTCGGATTCTCGGCGAAGGCACGTCCCCCGTGGGCACGTGCAATGCGGGCCACCAAGGCTAGGCCGAGCCCGAGCGAGCCTGAGCGGCTGTCGCGCTGGCTCGCTTCGCTCGCGGTCGTTTCGCCGGTCCGCGACGAATAGAAGGCCTCGAACGCGTGCTCGAGCGCGTCCTTACGGAAGCCCGGTCCCGCGTCGAGCACCTCGAAGCGTACGACCGGCGCGCGCCCGCTTTCGTTCGCGACGACCAGGGCGAGGCGAGTCACGCCGCCCGCGTGCCGCTCGGCGTTCTCGAGCAGGTTGCCGAGCGCGCGCCCGACGAGCGTCGGGTCGACCTCGACGAGCGTGCCGTCGGTCGCATCGGCGAGGCGCTCCGCGGGCACGCCCGCCACCTCGAGCGCCCGCAGCGCGACTTCGCGCGCGGTGAGCGGCTCGCGCCGGAGCTCGCCGAACTCGAGCCGCGAGCTCGCGAGCAGCTTGCCGAGCAGCGCGTCGATCTCCACGATTTCGCGGTCGATCTCGTCGAGCCGCCCGGCGCTCTCGCCACTCCTCGCGAGCTCGACCAGGACGCGCAGGCGGGCGAGGGGACTCCGGAGCTCGTGCGACACGGCGGCGAGCAGCGCGCGCTCCTCGCGCAGCTGCCGTTCGATGCGCCCTGCCATCTCGTTCACCGAGTCGGCGAGCGCGCCGACCTCGCCGGCCTGGTGCCGCCCGAGTCGCACGCGCGCCGCAAGATTGCCCGCGCCGATCGCCTGCGTAACGCGCACGAGCTCCTCGAGCGGTCGCGTGAGGCGCCAAGCGATCGCGGCGGACGCCGTCCAGAGGACGATCGACGCCGTCACGAGCGCGGCGAGCAAGCCGAGCGGCGGGTGCGAGCCGCCCGATCCGAGCACCCGCACGATTGGCCCCACGACGAGCACCGTGAGGAAGATGGTCGCGCCGAACCAGCGAAAGAGCCGGCGCTGGAGGCGCGCTCGCGGTGGGATGCCGCAATAGAACCCGCGTGCGTCGTGCCAGTGGGCGCCGTGCCGGCCGCGCCAACCGGGGCCCATGCGCCGCATGCCGGGGCCGAAGCGGGGCACGGTCACGCGCCGTCCTTCGCCAGCACGTAGCCGACGCCGCGCACCGTGCGAATCAGCCGCGGCGGATCGTCGCCGAGCTTCTTCCGGAGGTGCGAGATGTGAACGTCGACCGTGCGGTCGCTCACCGTCACGTCCGTGCGCCCGGCCTGCGCAAGCAGGCTCGCGCGTGGCACCACGTGCCCGGCGCGCCGGAGGAGCGACAAGAGGAGATCGAACTCGAGCCCCGTGAGCTCCACGGGCTGTCCGTCGACGTGCACGGCCCGTGTTTCCACCTCGAGCACGACGTTCCCCGCTGCCAGGCGCTGGCGGCCGAGATCGGGATTGGCGCGCCTGAGCACCGCGCGCAGCCGAGCGAGGAGCTCACGCGGGCTGAAGGGCTTCGTGAGGTAGTCGTCGGCGCCGAGCTCGAGTCCCACGACGCGGTCGGTCTCGTCGCCTTTCGCCGTCAGCATCAGCACGGGGAGCGTCGGCCAGCGTGCGCGGAGTCGCTTCAGCACGGAGAGCCCGTCGAGCTCCGGCATCATCACGTCGAGCAGCACGGCGTCGAACGCCTCGCGCTCCAAAAGCTCGAGGGCCCGGCGTCCGTTCGGGGCGTGCGCCGGGCCCACGTCGTTTTGCTCGAGGAAGCTCCGGATGAGCTCGTACAGTCGAACGTCGTCGTCGACCACGAGCACCCGCGTCGTCATCGAGCCGATCCTAACACCCGGCGCTCACGGCGCCGGGGTTGCTGGGGCAGGCGCGGGGGCCGCCGCTCCAGGTGAACGCCGCTCGGCGAGGACGCGCTCGGCGGCGCGGACACACGCGTCGGCCGCGCGATCTTCGAAGCGCCGCTCGCGCTCGTTCCAGCCGTGGCCGTAGAAGCCGTGGCCGTAGTGGCCGTACGGCCCGTAGCCGCAGAGGTGCGCGAAGCCCGCGCCGAAGCCGAGCACGGTGCCCGCGGCGAGTAGAACGATCCAGAAGGTGCGTCGCATGGTGATGCTCCTTTCAGCAGCCGTGGCCGTAGCCGTGGTGGTGGCCGAAGCCGTAAAACCCGTTCTCGACGAGATCGCCCAAGATCTTCCGCTGGCGCTCGTCGAGCGCCTCGTGGACCTTGCGCGTGGAATCGACGCCGGCGCGCCGGATCCGATCGAGGGCGGCGTCGTGCCGGCCGAAGACCTCGTTCAGGCGGCCTTCGTCGAGGTGGTCGGCGCGGAGCGCGTCGGCCACGGCTTTCCGTGTGTCACGAACCTCGCGCCCGGTCTCGCGAGCCTGTCCGATGAAGTCGTCGACCGCGGCCGCGATGACCTTTTCCTGCCCAGGCGCGGTGTCGAGGCGAGCGAGCACGGCGTTGAGCGCGCCGCGCCGGCCGTAGCCGCCGTGGTGACCGTGGCGGTAGTAGCCGCCGTAACGCCTGCCCCAACGACCGCGCGCGACGACCCGAACGAGGCCGATCAAGCAGAGCGTCCCAATGATGAATCCGAACATCGCTTCTCCTTTTGCGTGAGCCCGAATCGGGTCTCGAAGGAGAACGTGGGGGCGCCATGTGAAGCGCGTACCGGGACGATTGTGAAGGAGTGTTGAGTCGCGCAACCTGCTGTAGTTGTTGATTAATTTGCTGTAGGCCCGCGTGCGATGGTCAGCTGGCGAAGAATGTGGGCAGATGGGAGGACCATGAAAGCTTGCGAGCGCTGCAAGCTGAAGTTCCCTGACTCCACGGGGGCCTGCTTCCTCTGTGGGTCGGCGCTGACGCCTATCAAGGACCCCCGCATCGGCAGCACGCTGAACGGGCGCTACCAGCTCGAGGCGTCCATCGGCGAGGGCGGCATGGCGACGGTGTACGCCGCGCGCCATCGGCTCGTCGATCGGCCGTGCGCCGTGAAGATCATGAACGCGGCGCTCGCGAAGAACGAGGTCATCCGCGAGCGCTTCCGCCGCGAGGCGAAAGCTGCCCAGAAGCTCGCCCATCCGAACATCATCGAGATCTTCGACCAGGGCGAGCTTCCGGACGGCAGCTTGTTCCTGGTGATGGAGCTGCTCGAGGGCGAGACGCTCGCCGACGTCGTCATGCGCGGCAAGGTCCCGCTCGAGCGCGCGCTGCCCATCGGCATCCAGATCGCGCGCGCGCTCGCCCGCGCCCACGATCTGGAGGTGATCCACCGCGACCTGAAGCCCGAGAACGTCTTCCTCGCCGAGTCGCTCGACGGGACGGATTTCGTGAAGCTGCTCGACTTCGGCATCGCGCGCTCGATGCAGGACGTACGGCTCACGGGCCTCGGCGAGGTGTTCGGAACCCCGCAGTACATGGCGCCGGAGCGCATCACCTCGATCGACGCGGGACCGCAGGCGGATCTCTATGCGCTCGGCGTGATGCTGTTCGAGGCGCTCTCCGGTGCGCTCCCGTTCGACGCGCCCGACATCGCGACCTTCTTCCAGAAGCACCTGAAGGAGAAGCCGCCGAGCCTCAGGGCGCGCGATCCCTCCATTCCCGAGGAGCTCGATCGGCTGGTCATCGAGATGATGGCCAAGGATCCGAGAGATCGCCCGGTCGATGCCCATCGCGTGCACACCGATCTCCTGCGCATCGGGGGTGCGCTCGGCTTGCGCGCTCCCGCCGAGATCGACGAAGCCGACGAGAGCTCGCGCGGCCCGGCGAAGACACTACCGCCCGTGGCGATCGATCGCTGGGTCAAGCGCACCGCCGTGTTCGAGCAGATGCTCGCCGCCGCCTTCGGTGCCCAGCGCCCTCCGGAGCTCGTCGAGAAGCTCAGTGCCGTGAAGACGCTGGTGCAGCGCATCAGCGAGCTGCGCGGTCGTGCGGTGGACGACCAGCGCGAGCTCGAATCGGTCGAAGCGCGCGGGCGCGAGACCCGCCAGCGCTTCGGTCATGCGGTGGACGCGCTCGGCGTCGACCTCAGCAAGGCGCGCGACGAAGCCAAGGTGGCGAGCGCGCAGGAGGCGGGCGTCGCCACCGGCCTCGCCAAGCACAAGGAAGCCCTGCTCGCGGTCCACCGCGAGATCATGCGCTGGGAAGGTCGTTCCGCGTTCCAAGAGCCCTACAAGGAGCTCGCCGACGCGTACCGCGGAGCCGCGACCATCGTTGACGATTGGGTGGTCGTCCGGGCCGAAGTGCGCCAAGCCGAGGTCCTCGTCCAGCGCCGAAAGAGCGAGGTCACCGACCTCGAGTACCAAATCGAAGAGCTCCGCGCCGCCCTCCGCAAGCACGAGGAAAGCCTCGAAGCCGAGACCGCTGCCCTACAGAAGTCCATCAGCGAAGCCGGCAAGACGGCTGACGAGCTCGAGACGCAGTTGCTCGAGGTCGCAACGGGCTTCGTGGCGCCCTTGCGCAGGCGTCCGGAGCTCGCGAGTTTGTTCCAGAGGTTGGAGGCGGATGCGGCGTAATTTGCCGTGGCTGGGGGCGGGATCGCGTGGGGTTGGTGGCGTGGTCTCTATGGCGGGCGGTTGGGTTACGCCGCAGTATTTTTTGTTTGGGTTTGGGGTGACCTAGGCCGCTTGGCGTCGGTGGCTGATCGCTAGGAGCAATGCGCCGGCCTCGCCGGTTCGTCGTAGACCTTGTCGCTTCCGTGGCGACGTCGATCTGGTCTGCCAAGACCGCGGCGTCGGTCCGGCTGGCCTTCGGCCAGCGGCGCGACTGAATGGCGTGGGGGCGCTTTCCGGATTTCCCGAACCGGACAGGGACAAACGCTCGCGGTCCTGCGCCCCTGAACCTCGCGAGATTTCCGCGCGTTGCCTCCGGCAAGCGCCCCCGCGCCGTTCAGTCATGCGACTGGCCAACGGCCAGCCCGCAACGCCTTAGGAGTCTTGGAAGAACAGATCGACGTCGCCAACGAAGCGCCGACCCCTAAGACAAACCGGCGAGGCCGGCGCATGGCTCCTATCAATCAGCCACCGACGCCACGCGCCTCGGGTCATCGCACGCCAAAAAAACAAACCAGCTTGCGGCTCGGGATTACTCCATCCCGAGCCCGCATCGCTACGCGCTCACCTCACGCCATCACGCCGCTTGCACTCGGGCGTACAAGACAGGCTTCCGGTCGTGCCGTCGTCGCATTGCTCGCCGTCGTCCCGTTGGACCTCGTGGTCGCCGCAGTAGGGGGCGCGGGTGCAATCGGGGTTGCAGCCCTTGTAACTGCCGTCGTTCGTGCCGTCGTCGCACTGTTCGGGGCCGTTGCGCACGCCGTCGCCGCACTTGGGTAGGTTCTTCGTGCACTCGTAGCTGCAGCCCTTGCCGTCGGCGGAGTAGGCCTTGTTGTCCTTGCCGTCGTCGCACTCCTCGGGGCCGCTCTTCGTGCCGTCGCCGCAGTACGGGCCCCACTCGCAGGTGCTGGTGCAGCCGTCGTAGGCGTCGTCGTCGTTGTTGTCGCCGTCGTCGCAGAGCTCGAACGCGCTCTGCAGCTTGCCGTCACCGCAGTAGGGCACCGCCGAGCAGCCTTGGCCGCAGGGACTCGCCGCGCCGGGGTAGGCGTACTCGTCCTCGTTGAAGCCGTTGTCGCAGACTTCTCCGCCCTGCTTGAGGCCGTCGCCGCAGTGCGGGCCGTAGAGGCAGCTCGTGGTGCAGCCGTCGTAGAGAGCGTCGTCGTTGGCGGCGCCATCGTCGCACTCCTCACCGTCCGGCTTCTGAACGGTCTCGTCGCCGCAGTACGGTCCGAGCTTGCACTCGTTCGTGCAGCTGCCGTACGGCGCGTCCGTCACGGAGCCGTTGAACGCGAACATGCCGAAGTCGCACGCTTCGTCCATCGTCTTCACGCCGTCGCCGCAGAACGGGTCGTACTCGCAGTTGGCGTTGCAGTTCGCCGTGCCGTCGCAGATTTCTCCGCCGTTGCGGATACCGTCGCCGCAATACGGCGCCGGCTGGCAGTTGTAGTTGCACTTACCCTGCCCGTACGTCGCGAACACGTGGTCGGCGGGGTCGCAGCCCTCGCTGCCGTTCTTCACGCCGTCGCCGCAGTAGGGCCCGAGCTGGCAGGTCGTAGTGCAGCCGTTGTAGACGCCGTTGGCGTTGGCGTTGCCCTTGTCGCATTGCTCGGGCGGCGAACCGAAGCTCGCCTGGACGATGCCGTCGCCACACTTCGCCGGGGTCTTGCAGCCGGGGGCGCAGCCGCTCGTTCCGTAGAGGGTCGAGTTGGCGCCGCTGTCGCACTGCTCCGGACCCTGCGGCGTCTTGTCGCCGCAGAACTGGAGCGTGCAGTTGTTGAGGCACACGCCGTAGCCGGATGCCGGCATGCTGCGACCCTCGTCGCACATCTCGCTGCCTACGACGATGCTGTCACCGCAATCGGCAACGCAGTCGGAGCGGGGGGCGAGGAAGCCGGATAGCGTCAGCCGGAAGTTCGACTGGTTCGTGTGACGCTCCGCGTGGAAGAGCGCGATCTCGTAGACGCCGCCCTTCGTGATGCCGAAGCGAGCGTCCGTGTTGCTGCCCTGCTCGGCGGTGCTGTAACCGGGGTCCGCGCCGGCGGTGCAAGCGGGCATCGGGTTGGCGACGTTGTCCGTAATGGCGCAGTTGTTCGTGCCGGAGCCGACGTAGTCGACGCCGTGGAGCGAGCAGTCCGAGTCTTCGTCGCCGAGAACGACGCGCCCCGCCTGGGCGCAGTGCACGCCGCCCACGTCCACCGCGAGTCGCCCGTTGATGAACACCCAGACGTCGTCGTCGCCGCGGAACGTCAGCGTTTCACCGCCGGTGTACTTGAAGAAGTAGCGGAGCTCGGTCGTGAAGCCGAAATTGTGACCCGTTGTGCCGGTGTTACCGAGCCCCTTGCCGTCGAGCGGGAAGAACGCGTTGTTGAGGGTCGCATCGGTCGCGCTGTCGTACTCGTAGACGTCGGAGGTCGTGCCGCCGACCTGGGAGAGCGGCAACGAGCCCTGCACCACGGAGAGGTCGTAGCCCGTGAACACCGCAGTGTCGCGGTACCACGTGCTGAACCATTGGACGTCGGTATGGGCTGGGGGAGTCGGCCCGGCGGTCCCCGGGATCGAAGCGAACCCGCCAGCAGTGAAGGGCTTGCCTAGGGAATCGAGGCGGCCACAAGCTCCCGATGAGGTGCAAGGGGCGCCGACGATGTTCTTTTGCGTGCTGTTGACGTTCTCGAAGTGGGGATGGCCGCCCGCGACGGTCGTGCTGTACGACGCGAAGTCGTGGTACGTGACGGCCATTCTGACGCTCGCCGGTCGCGTCAGCTTGTCCGTGCAGAGGTAGCCGGTCTCGACCGTGCAGGTGGATGAGCAGCCGTCGCCGTTCGTGAGGTTGCCGTCGTCGCAGGCCTCCCCCGTCATCTTCAG
>DATMCL010000328.1:0-7604 GCA_035558375.1 Polyangiaceae bacterium | reverse complement strand
GAGCCGGAGCCCATTTCGGGCATCAACGCCGGGGCGTGCATGATCACGCGCGAGGCGTACGACGATGCGGGCGGCTGGGACACGACCTTCTTCCTCGACTACGAGGACATGGATCTCTCGCTCCGCCTTTGGCAGCGCGGCTGGCGCTGCCGCATCGAGCCGCGCGCCATCGTCTACCACGCGGTCGGCGCCTCCAATACCCAACCCTTGAACGGCGGCCGCACCACGGTAGGGGCGAAGCGTTACGTCGCGGCGCTGTCGAACCAGGTCACGATCGCTATCAAATCGTTCACGGGCGCGGCGCCGCTCTTCGCTCCGGTGCTGCTCGTCGATCGCCTCGTCCGCGACGTCGTCCAACGCCGCTGGCAGGATGCCGGGCTCGACCTCGACGCGATGCTGCTCACCTTGCGGCGCATGCCGGAGATCATGCGCTACCGCCAGCAGTACCGGACCCAGAACGCCACGCGTCCCGGCCAGGGCTTCTTCTGCGATCCACGCTTCGACGTGGCGAATTCAGGCCGATCGTGAACGTCTGGATTCTGGCCGACGTGAGTCGGTCGGTTCCCGGGGGCATGCGGCGGCACATGGAGCTGCACGCCGAAGGCCTGCACCGGCTCGGGGAGCAAGCCACGACCTTCTTCGCCGAGGACATTCCCGGGGGCTTTTCGGAGCACGTGCCCGGGCGGCTTCCGGGCACGAAGACGCTCGTCGCGCTGGCCGAGCGCGCGCGGCGCGAGCAACCCGACGTGATCAACGTGCACACGCCGTGCGCCCCGGCCTGGATTTTGGCGCGGCAGAGCGGGCTCATCCGCTCGCGCGTCGTCGTCATGTCGTACGCCGCGGACGAGGGGGCGATTCGCATCACGCGTCCGCGCGACGTGCTGCGGTGGGTTCGCGCCGCGGTCCCGGCGCGCGCCACGTTTCCGCGTGCGGACGGCATCTGGTGCGTCAATCGGAGCGACGCGGAGTTTTACCGTGCGCGCTACGGCGTCGCTCCCGAGGTGCTGCGCTGCATCCCGCACGCCGTGGGCGACACCTTCTACCGCCCGACGGGCGAGACGCGCGATCCGCGGCAGCTCTTGTTTGCCGGCACATGGATCGTGCGCAAGGGCATAGACGTGCTGGCCCCGGCGCTCGACCGCGCGATCGGCGAGCTGCCGGATCTCAAGATCGTGATCGCCGGAACGATCGTGCCGGCCGAGACCGTCGCCGCGGCGCTCACGCCGCGCGTGCGCGAGCGCACCGAGATCCGGCCGACGCTGACCGACACGGAATTTCAGCACGTGTACGCGCGAAGCAGCCTGCTCGTCGTTCCATCGCGACTCGAGGGGCTGCCGATCGTGATGCTCGAAGCGATGGCGTGCGGCTGCCCGACGCTCGGGGCCGCGAACTCGGGCATGCTCGACGTGATCGAGCCCGAGCAAAATGGCTGGCTCGAAGGCTCGTTCGACCCCGAGCGCTGGGCGCGCCGCATCGTCGACATCCTGCGAGCACCCGCGGCGCTCGCGCGGGCTAGAGAGGGAGCCATCGCGACGGCCGAGGGCTTTCGCATCGAGACCGTGACCCGGACCGCGCTCGATTGGTACCGGCGGCTCGACGGCCGATCCACGCCTTCGTAGGGCTGCTTGCCCAATGGATTCGAGGGCTACGCCATGCGAGAGTACGCCCATGCGCCGCCTTGGGCTCAGCCGAGTCGCTGACGTGGTCATGGCACCGCTCGTGTATCCGAGCGCGTGGCTTTTGCGGGTCATTCGCGAGCGCGGCGTGCAAAACTTTCCGCGCTGCAAAGAGGCGCTGCTCGCGATGGGTGTCTTCCCGATCCGCGACCACTACACGGAGCCGCAGTTCAATCTCGGCGCCGCGCCGGGCGCCCCGCGGAAGCTCGGCGGAATCACGTGGAACGTGCCCGAGCAGCTCGACTTTCTCGGCCGCATGTCGTTCGCATCCGAGCTCGAGCACGTGCCGGTTCGGAAAACCTCGAGCCTCGAGTTCTACGTGGGGAACGGCTCCTTCGGCCCCGGTGACGCCGAATACTGGTACCAGCTCCTGCGCCTCTTGAAGCCGCGCCGCGTGTTCGAGATCGGGAGCGGCAACTCGACGCTGATGGCGGTAAAAGCGCTCAAGGCGAACGAGCGCGAGACCGGACAACGCTGCCGTCATCTGTGCGTCGAGCCGTACGAGGCTGCCTGGCTCGAGCAAGCGGGCGTCGAGGTGCTGCGCACGAAGGTCGAAGACGTGGGGCTCGCGCTGTTCGAGGAGCTCGAGCCGAACGACGTGCTCTTCATCGACTCCTCGCACGTGATTCGGCCGGGTGGCGACGTGCTGTTCGAGTACCTCGAGCTTTTGCCGCGGCTCAAGCCCGGCGTCATGGTGCACATCCACGACATCTTCTCGCCGCGCGACTATCCGGCGCAGTGGCTCGTCGATTGGGTGCGCCTCTGGAACGAGCAGTACGTGCTCGAGGCGTTCCTCTCGGAGAATCCGCACTGGAAGATCGTCGGCGCTCTGAATCACCTCCGGCAAGATCACTTCGACGAGCTCAAGGCGGTTGCGCCATTTTTGACGCACGACGACCAGCCGGCCTCGTTCTACATTCAGCGCGTTTCGTAGGCATTGCCCGTGGCGTGGAAGCAGTGGGTCAAGCGGGCGGTTCGGGCCACCGGCTACACCGTCGAGCGGGTGCCGGCGCACACCGCGGTCTACGACCAGGACGGCCTCTGGACGGTCCATAACCACGAGTTCACGAGCGATCCGCGCTTCGTGGCGGCGTATCGGCGCGGCGTTCAGGCGTCGGAGGGACTCGAGTACCTCGGACCGTGGCGCATGCACATCGGGCTCTGGGCGGCCTCGCACGCGATTCGCCTCGACGGGGCGTTCGTCGAATGTGGAGTGAACCGCGGCGTGATGAGCTCCGCGATCATGCACTACCTCGACTGGAACACCCGGAACCGGGAGTTTTACCTGCTCGACACGTTCGCGGGCCTCGACGTGAGCCGGCTCACGGACGGCGAGCTCGCGCGGGGCGCGGCGGCAGCGAATAGCGAGTACCTCGGAACGGGGCGCTACGTGACGGGCGTCGAGTCGGTGCGCCGGAACTTCAGCGAGTGGCAGAACGTGCGCATCGTCGAGGGGCGGATCCCGGCCACGCTCAGCGCGGTAGAGGCCCAGAAGATCGCGTACCTGCACCTCGATCTCAACGCCACGCGGCCCGAGGTCGAGGCCCTGGAGCATTTTTGGCCTCGGCTCGTGCCGGGCGCGATCGTCCTACTCGACGACTACGCCTTCGACGGTTACCGCGAGTCGAAGCTCGGCATGGATGCTTTCGCGCGGCCGCGCGGCATCGGCATCGCGTCTCTGCCCACGGGGCAGGGGCTGATCGTCAAGCCACCCGGCTGACGAACCGGCGCTTGGTTACCGTATTTCGGGCGCACGCTAGCTGGCAGCGCGCGCGTAGGTGTCGACGATGGTGCGCGCGTGCGCGCTCCAGCTGTAGCGCGAGGCCACGGCGAGCCTGCGCTCGCGGGGAGGGCCTTCGCCACCGACTACGGCGAGCACGGCGTCGCGCCACGCGCCGACGTCGCTCGTCGGGCGCGCGACGACGGCGTCGGCGCCGATCTGCGTCAGCACGGGAATGTCGCTCACGAGGACGGGTGCGCCGCACGACAGTGCCTCGACGACCGGGAGCCCGAAGCCCTCGGCGAGGCTCGGCAGCACGACGGCCTTGGCGGCGCGAAAATACGCCGAGAGCTCGGGGCGGGCGAGGTGAGGGATCTGATGAACCCTGCCGGCGACGCCGGCGTCCTCGAGCACGCGGCGTTGCTCCGCGCTGAACGTCCCGCCGACCTGAAAGAACTCGAGCTCGGCGCGCGTACGCAGGAGCTCGACGATGAGCGCCAGCAGAAATTGCGGATTTTTTCGCGGGATCAGGCTGCTGACGTGCAGCACGAACGGCGGCCGTCCGTCGAGCTCGGAGTCCTGGACGCGCCGGTCGGGCTGAAACTCGCGAGCGACGCCGTACGGTGCGTGCACGAGTCGGTCTTCGCGCACGAGGCCGTGCTGCAAGAGATCCTTTCGCACCGGCTCGCTCGAGTGAAAGACGAAGCGAGCTCGCGCGAGCCCGGCGGCGAGGGCGCGCGCGAGCAGGCGAGCCGGCGGCGAGGCGCCCGGCTCGATCCAGGGTCGAAACGCGTCGATGTCGTGGCAGAAGACGCCGGTGCGCGCCCGCGGCAGCTCGAACACGAGGTGCGCGTAGCTGTGATCGGTCACGTGGTAAAAGTCGTGCTTGCCGAGGTGGGAGAGCGCGTGGGCCGGGTACTGGACGTAGCGTCCGAAGCCGATCGAGACGCGGTAGCCCCAGCGCTCGCGCGCGCTCGTCCCGCGCGTCGAATAGCGCACGAGAGCCTTCGCGAGAGCGGGACGCACGCGCGTCACCTCGATACCCGGTAGCTCCGTCGCCTGCTCGATGAGCATGTCGGCGAGCAGATCCATGCTGAACCAGCGCTCTTCGAGCAGGTCGCAGAAGACGGCGAGCTTCATCCGGAAGGCGCGTCGAGGGCTCGCTGCTCGGCGTCCACCAGCCGCTCGATGAGCTCGTCCACGTGAACGGTCGCGCGCCACCCGAGCCGGGCGGCCGCTCGTGCCGGATCGGCGCGCATGATCGGGATTTCGGCGGCGCGCAGCAAGGCCGCGCTCTTCACGACGTGGGCCGTTCTGTCGAGGCCGAGCCGCGTGAACGTCTTCGTCACGAAGTCGTCGAGCGAGATCGACGTGCCCGTCGCGATCACGAAGTCTTCCGGTGTCTCGCGGGCGAGCATCTGCCAGGCCGCCTCCACGTACTCCGGTGCCCAGCCCCAATCGCGCACGACGCTCGTGTCGCCGAGCTCGAGCGTGCTGTCCAAGCCGCGCGCGATCCGGCACGCGCCGCGCACGATCTTGCGCGTCACGAAGCGCTCGGGCCGGCGTGGGGACTCGTGGTTGTAGAAGTACGCCACGCAGGCGAAAAGCCCGTAGGCGGCGCGGTACGTCGCTGCGAGGTGGCTCGCCGCCGCCTTGGCGGCGCCGTAGGGGCTGAGCGGTCGGAACGCGCGCGTCTCCGTCGCCGGCTCGCCCCCTGTGTCGCCGAACACTTCGCCCGAGCCGGCGAGCAGGATGCGCGGCAGGCGCGCGGCCGTGCGCGCCGCCTCGAGTAGATTGAGCGTGCCCTGGGCGACGCTTCGAAACGTATCGACCGGCTCGGCGAAGGAGCGTCCGACCGAAGATTGCCCGGCGAGGTGATAGATCTCGTCGGGCCGCGTGCTCGCGACGAGCTCCATGATGGCCGGGGCGTCGACCATGCTCGCGACCACGTGCTCGACGCCCGGGAGCCCCGCACCCGGCTCGGCGACGTCGAGCCCCACGACGCGGTAGCCCTTCGCCGTGAGGAGCTCCGCGAGGTACGAGCCATCCTGGCCGAGTACGCCGGTAACGAGCGCGGTAGGCGTGGCCATCGGCGCCTAGTTACTAGTCAAACCGCCGAACGCTGTCCACCGCGACGCGCTCGCCGGACGGCGCGCGGGTCCTCTAGCGCGGGACGATGAAGGAGAGATCCGTGCCGGCTGCGTACGCGTAACTCACGAAGCGGTCGAAGCCGTCGACGAGCACGCCGATGCCCTGATCCGATTGGATGACGTGCACGCCGTCTTCTTGCTCGCCTGGGTTGAAGTTGTCGGGCGCGCGCTCGAGCGGGTCGATCACCGGGAAGCCGAGCTGGCAGGTGTGAACCACGTAGCTTACGTCGCCGTAGAGCGGCAACGTCAGCGTGCCCGCGGGCGCATCCACGCAGTTCCACTCCGAGAGCGGCTTCTCGTCGAACACGATCGTGGCGTTTTCGGGCGCCATGATGCGCACGAAATCGAAGGCGTACTGGTCGGGCGTGAGAAACACGTAGCTCGAGCGAAACTGCTCGATCGGCGGGATGATGAGCGAGCTCGGGTCGCCGCCGGGTAGGTCGCGCGGGACGCCCGCAGCCTCCTGGCTCGCCGAAACGCTCATCAGCGTGATCGGAAAATCGCTCGTGATCGAGAAGGACTCCGCGGTCGCTACGTCGACGTAGTCGCCCCGCGCGGCGAGATCGAGCGACGGCTGGTCCTTGAGAGTCGTCTCGATGTGCGCGCCGTTCGCCGTCACGGCCACGATACGGAAATAGTCGTCCTGATCGGCGTGCCCGACCGCGGCGCCGGCCGCGCGGAGCGCGTCGGTGCGATTGGGCGTCGCCGCGGCGATGAAGTGCTTGCCCGCCGTGCGCAGGTGGTCGAGCTGCTCCTCGAGGTGATCGGCACAACAGTAGCGTTTGCCGAGATTCTTGAAGTAGGGCGCGTCGCTCGCTTCGCTGCCGGTGAACGCCACGACGGCGTGGTCGGCCGAGACGATGCTGCCCGTGAAGTCGGCGTTGAAGCCTTCCGTCTCGAGGTTGATGACGTCGAAGGCGCCGAGCTTGAGCTCGACCTCGCCGCCGGCGTCCGTCTCGGGGATGCCCGGCGCACCGACGAAGCGCGTCGTGGTCTTGACGTGCACGGTCGTGTCGTCCGACGTGCCGACGAGCGTCAGGAACGCGCGCAGGTCGACACGCGTGGTCGAGCTGAAGTTGACGCGCGGATCGTCGCTATGCGCGATCGTTTGCGGCCATCCGACGACGACGTATTGGTCCTGCACGCCTTCGCCGTCCGGGTCGAGCGCGTCGCGCGGCTTGAGCAGCGAAGCGTCGTTCGAGAACACGCCGACGTTGGCGAGCGGATTGAACTGGTAGGCGACGACGGGAAAGCTCGAGCGGATCCGGAACGCGGCGCGCGTGAGCGCCGTGTTCGTCCCGCTGTCGAACTTGCCGGGGGGCGATCCGTCCACTTCACGCGGCCCGAGCGGAAACACGCCGAGGCTGTGCGGCCCGATGGCGGCTTCGGCCACGACGTACGGCTCGTTGGGGGAGCCCGGCTCGCTGTCGTCTTGCTCGATCGTGATCTCGGCCGTGACGTCCGGCTGCGGGTTGCTGAGCACGATGGCGTACTGCTGCGCGGCCGCGTTCAGCGTGTCGTCCACGTCGGCGTTGTCGAGGTCGACGCCCCAATACTCGCAGCCGACGTTGCTGCGCACGAACGCAGCCTCCGCGCAGAGCTGGCTGCACGTCCCGCTGCGGCACGCTTCGCCGGCGCTCTCGTCGCAGGTTTTGCCGCGCTCCCACGTGCTGCCGTCGCTCGAGCAGCGGATGACGGTGCTGTCGTCGCAGGACGTCTTGTCGGGCTGACAGGTCGTGCAGCTTCCGAGGCCGGGGCTGCACACGAGCCCCTGCTTCGAGCAGTTCGCGACCTTCGCCCACGCCGGCGCGCCGCTGTCGTTGGTGCAGCGCTCGAGCTCGGGCGAGCAACGGTAGACGCCCACCGTGCACGCGGCTTCGTCCGGATGGAAAAGCCAACGATCGGCGGGGTCGGGCGTGCAAGCGCTGGCGAAGAGCGCGAAGAGGACGGACTCAATAGCTCGCAAAGAAGACGTCCTCGGCGTACGCGCGATAGCCCTTGGCCAGCATGCTCGTCGCCAGCGCGCCGTAGGAGGTGAAGCAATTCGTGGGCGTGGCC
>DATMCL010000327.1:0-29297 GCA_035558375.1 Polyangiaceae bacterium | reverse complement strand
TCCGAGTCCGGCTTCGGCGTCGGCAACCTGCACCTCGGGCTCAGTTATTTCAGCTTCGACGGTCCAGTGCGCTTCATGGCCGGCGGCGCCATCCAGTGGGGACCCTGGTACAAGGACTACGACACGGGACCGTTCGTTGGCGCGTCCTACGGGCATGGGGCGAGCGGCGGTCAGGATATCGGGCTCTACGTTCCCGAGACGTTCGGCATCGTGGCCCCTGGACGGGTGGAGTACCCAATCGCCAGGGCGGTCCTCGCCGCGGACGCCGCGCTCGGGTTCCACATTCCGACCGGCGGTGGCGACGTCGAGGTTTCGGTTCAGGTCGCCCCGGGCGCCGGTTTCTACGTCACACCCACGACACAGATCGGTCTTCGCGTCCCCTTCGCGTGGATCCCGACCGAAAGCGGAAGCGCCTCGACCTTCCTCGCCGTCGAGCCCTACGCGCGCTTCGACTTCGACGCGCTGTTCGTCTCGGCGCGCTTCGACCTCAACATCGACGAGCCCTACGGCTTCTCGTTCGACAGCGGGAGATTCTGGGGTATTCACGTCGGCTTGGGCAGCTCGTTCTAAACGGGCCAAAGCGGGAGGACACGCATGAACAAGGGGTTTCTGGTCGGTCTAGCGGTGGTGTGCGCGAGCGGCGTTGCCAGCGCCGCGGAGGGACCGACGGCCAATCGGTTTGCGGCACCGAACGGCCAGCTCGGCGCGGGGCTCTCCGCGTCGCCGGATCAGCACGCGCGCGTGTTCGGGGAGCTCGGCTATTGGCATAGCGAGCCTGCGTCGCTGCACCTGAACGCCTTCGCGTGGATTTTAGGCATCGGCGTCAAGGTCGTCCCTCACGTCGAGCTCGAGGCGATGCTCCCCATGGCCTTCGCTGAGGCGGGCAACAGCTCGAGCGGTGACACGGCTTTCGGCACGGGTAACTTGCACGTCGGTGGAAGCTACGTGAAAGCCTACGGGCCCTTGCGGCTGAAGCTCGGCGCGGCCGTCGAGTTCGGCCCTTGGACGAACGACTACGAAAGCTCATCGGCCGCCGCACTCCTCGCCGCCTATTACCTGCACGGCGGGCAAGACATGGGCCTCTGGGCCCCCGAGGCCTTGAGCTTCGTCGCCCCAATGCGACTCGAGTACGACGCGGGCGTCGTGCTGAGCGCCGATTTGACTCCGGGCCTCCACCTCCCCGGCAATAACGCCGATGCGGTCGTCACCGTCCAGGTCGCGCCGGGCGTCGGCTACTACGTGAGCGATTCCGCGCTGATCGGCCTACGCACGCCGCTGACGCTGATCATGACGAGCTTGGACGAAGACGATTTCACCCTGTTCTCCGTCGAGCCGTACGCGCGCTTCGACTTGAGCCGCAACGCGTTCTTGAACGTCCGCTTCACGCTGAACATCGACGAGCCGCTCGGCTTCTCGTTCGACGAGGGCAAGGCCTGGGGCCTCCACGTCGGCGGCGGCGGGACGTTCTGAGCCGCAGGCCCTGGCGCTCTGAGCTCGTTACGTCGTCGTCCCCGTCGACCCGAATCCCCCACTCCCCCGCTCCGTCTCGCCGAGCTCCTCGGCGAGCACGAACTCCGCGCGCGTGACCGGCGCGATCACGAGCTGCGCAATGCGGGCCAGCGGCTCGACAACGAACGGCTCCGCGCCGAGGTTCACGAGGATGACGCCCACGGGGCCCCGATAATCGCTGTCGATCGTGCCCGGAGTGTTCACCATGCCGATGCCGTGCCGCAGCGCGAGTCCCGAGCGCGGCCGCACCTGCGCCTCGAAGCCGTGCGGGATCGCGAGCACGAGGCCCGTCGGAATCAGCGCACGCTGCCCGGGGGCGAGCGTCACCGGCTTCTCGAGAGCAGCGTGCAGATCCGCGCCCGCCGCGCCACTCGTTTGGTAGGTCGGGAGCGGGACTTCGACGGGTCCCACGCGGCGAGCGAGGACGCGCGTCATGGGGCGCCTCCGAGGCGGTGACGTTCGAAGATCTCTTCGGCCATGGATTCGAGCTTGCGCGCCTCGCGCTGGATGTCCGCGTTTTGTCGGTAGTGCGGCGACGTGAACACGTAGGTCGAGAAAGCCCGGTAGCTGCGCGCCACCTCGAGGTCGTTGCCGATCTCCTTGCAGATGGCGATCGAGCGCATGAAGTAGTCGACGGCCTTCACCTCGTGGCCCTCGCCCCAGGCGCCGGCTCCGGTGACTTCGCCCAGCGTGCGGAGCGCAACGGCGAGGTGCGGCTTGCTCCGAACCTGCCCGAGAAGATCGACCGCGCGCTTGATGGCTTCGCGGGCGCGCTTCAAGTCCTTCTGCTCGAGGTAGGCCTTGGCGAGCGCCTGCTTCGCCTCGGCGAGATGCAGGCGGTCGCCCGTCTCGTCACACAGGCCCTCGGCTTCGGTGAGCGCGGTGATCGACTCCTCCGTGCGCTTGAGCCGCAGGAGCGCCTCGCCGATGTTGGTGAGCACGAGGGCGATGCGGTTGTGCTCGCCCACGTCTTTGGCGATCGCGTGCGCCTCGTAGAAGAGCTTGAGCGCTTTCTCGGCGTCGGATTGGTCGAGGGCGAGATCGCCGAGCGCGTTCAAGCTCTCGACGATGCCGAGCGGCTCGTTGCGCTCGCGGCGGATGGCGAGCGCGGCTTCGAGCGCCTCGCGCGCCTGGGCCTGCTGGCCGTGGTCGCGCCACACGAGGCCGATGTTGTTGAGGCTGAGCGCGATGGAACGGCCGTCCCCGAGCTCTTTTCGCATGTCGAGCGCCGTTTTCATCTGCTCGAGCGCGGATTGGTACTCGCCGCGCGTCCAGAGGAGCTTCCCGATGTCGTCGTGGCTCGCCGCGACACCGCGCTGGTCCGCCACGAGCTCGAACAGCTCGAGGCCATGCTCGAGGTTATCGCGCGCGAGCTCGAGCGAGCCCGTGTCGCGATGCAGCCGGCCGATGCGATTGTGGGCCGCCCCGCCCTTCCCCTTCAGGCCGAGCCGATACGCGAGCGAGAGCATCTCGCGGAAGGCGGCGAGCGCCTCGTCGGTGCGGCCGAGCTGTACGAGGACGTCCCCGTGGTCGTGGAGCGCGTCGAGCCTGCGCCGGGCGTCGTCTTCGCCGAGCAGCTCGAGGCCGCGACGGTAGTGGTCGTTGGCGCGCTTCTGGGCGTACTGCGCGCGCGCGAGGCCGCCCGAGTCGATGTACGTGAACGCCGCGCGCGTGAGCGAGCCTGCGAGCTCGAGGTGCCGCGCGAGCATCGCCGAGTACTCCTCCTGGCTCCGCACGTTGTCCTTCTGGGCGAGCCAGTCGGCGATCGTCTGGTGCCGGCGCCGGCTCGCGGCGGGCGAAATCATCTGCGCGATGCGCTCGCGCTCGAGGTTGTGCTTGAACACGTACTCGATGTCGCCCGGGAGGGCCGAATCCGGCAGCCTGAGCACGTAGTCGCGCTGCACGAGCTCGGCGAGCGTGCGCTCGATCTCGACCACGTCGCCCTCCGCCTTCGCGTTCCAGAGGTTCGGCGCCTCGCGATCCATGCGCGCGAGCGCGACGAGCCCGCCCAGCCAAAACACGCTGCCGAGCGTCGCCGCGTGTTCGAGCAAGCGCCGTTCCTGGGCGGAGAGCACGGCGAGGCGCGACGACACGGCGTCTTCGACGGTGAGCGGCAGGCGCGCGTGGTTCAAACGGTCGAGATCGACCTGCCAAACGGGGTGATCCGGCGAATCGGCAACCTCGCGCAAGACGCCCGAGTCGTGGAAGATCCGCACCATGTGCGCGAGCAGGCCGGGGTTGCCGCCCGCCATGCCGAGGCCGGCTTCGAGCAGGCGCTCCGGCGGGCCGTCCTCGCAGGGGGTCAGCAGGGCCTGCATGATCGCGCGGGCGTCCGCGCTCGATACGGGTGAAAGCTCCACGAGATCGTGGCGCGAGCCGGCGCCTCCGAGCCAACGCTCGTGTCGGCTCAGCAGCTCGGGCCGCGCGAGGCACACGAGCATGATCGGCCCCTTGAGCTCCGCGATCAGGTAGACGAGCAGATCGAGCGAGTCCTCGTCGGCGTTCTGCAGATCGTCGAGCACGAGGCAGAGCGGTGTCCGGCGCGCGTCGGCTTCGAAGAAGCTGCGCAGCACAGCGCGTCGAATCAGCCGCGCTTGCAGCGGATCGTCCATCACGGCGCGCGTGAACGGGCTGTCGCTGAACGACAAGCCCATGAGCGCGCCGAGGAAGTAACAAACGTCGCCGACGCGCCGGTCGTCGAGGATGCTCGCGACCTGGTCGCGCACGCGGAGCACGCTCGCTTCGTGCGAGAGACCCTCCGCGAGCTCGAACGCCGACCGCAGCAAGCTGTCGAAGAGTCCGTAGGCGAGCCCCTGCGCGCGCGCGGCTCCGTGGTAGACGCGCGGCTTGCGACTCGCCGGCAGGTCGGCGACGAGCTGCTCGGCCACCCGCGTCTTGCCGATGCCGGCGGGACCGACGATGGTGGCGACCCGCACCTCCGACCGCGCCAGCACCGAGTCGTAGATCTGCTTGAGCACGGCGAGCTCGCCGTCCCGGCCAATGACGGGAGCTCGGACGAGCGGCGCGACGGGCGCAACTGCGGAGGGAGACGGGGCGGCGGCGTCGCTCAATGCCGCGCGAGTCTCCCCCCGTTCTCCGCCTTGCTCAAGGCTCGGCCGAAGGGCCTCTTGCGCGCGGTGCCGTCTCGGAGGACTCTCCGGGCACTCGCCCTCGCGATGATTCGAAAATCGTGAGGTTTTGGTCTAAGCTTTTCGTTCGCCCGTGGCCCTACCCGAACGCACCCCCGCCCAGTCGACCAATGCCGAAAAGCGCTCGGTCGGGCGTGGCCTTTTCAAAAAGTGCGCCGGCTGTGGCGCGGTTTCGACCGTCGAGGAGTTCGAGGTGCGCTTCCACGTGTGTGGAGCTTGCGGCCACCACCATCCGATGCCGATTGGGGACTGGAGGCGCCTCCTCTTGGACAACGGAGCGCTCGAGGCCTGGGACGAGCACATTGCGCCGACGGACCCGCTCGTCTTCGACGACGGCAAGCCGTACCCGGAGCGCCTGGCTCGCGCCCGTCGCAATACAGGCCTAACGGAAGCCATCGGGATCGGCCGCGGCGCCATCGAGACGCGCCCGATCGCGTTCGGGTGCTTTGCGTTCGGCTTCATGGGTGGCAGCATGGGCTCGGTGGTCGGGGAGCGCATCACTCGCCTTTTCGAGCGTGCCACGCTCGAGCGGTTGCCCGTGGTGCTGCTTCACTCGTCGGGCGGCGCGCGCATGCAGGAGGGCATCCTGAGCCTCATGCAGATGGCGAAGACCGTCGCCGCGCTCGGCCGCTTCCGCGCGACGCGCCGGCCCTACCTGAGCTTGCTCCTACATCCGACGACCGGTGGTGTCGCCGCGTCGACGGCCCTGCTCGGCGACGTGAACATCGCCGAGCCGAACGCGCTCATCGGCTTCGCCGGGCCCCGCGTGATCGAGAATACGCTCAGAACCACGCTGCCCGAGGGCTTCCAGAGCTCGGATTTCCTCGTTGCGCACGGAATGGTAGACGCGATCGTGCCCCGTCTCGAGCTCAGGCCCACCTTGGCCACCCTGCTCGGTCACCTCGCCGCGAGCCCCGCGTGAGCGATATCCTAGCCTCACTCGAACGACTCTACGCGCTGATCCCCCGTGGCCAGAAGCTCGGGCTCGAGCGCATGCAGGCCGCCTGCGCCAAGTTCGGCAACCCGGAGCGCGCGTTCCCCGCGATCCACGTCGCCGGGACGAACGGCAAGGGCACGGTCTGCGCCTTCACGGCGTCGATGGCACGCGCCGCGGGCCGGCGCGTCGGCATGTACACCTCGCCGCATTTGAACCGCTTCGCCGAGCGGATCCAGATCGACGGCGTCCCGCTCGACGACAACACGCTGAGCCGCCTGCTCGACCAGGTCATGGACACGGCGCCGGATCTCACCTTCTTCGAGGTGGCGACGCTCGCGGCATTCCTCGCGTTCCGCGAGGCGGGCGTCGAGCTCGCCGTGCTCGAGGTCGGTCTCGGTGGCCGGCTCGACGCCACGAACGTGATCCCGCCGCCGCTCGTGACCGCCATCACGCGCGTCTCCTTCGACCACATGGCGGAGCTCGGCGACACGCTCGGCAAGATCGGGGCGGAGAAGGCCGGCATCATCAAGACGGGCTCGACCGTCGTGCTCGGCAAGATCCACCCGGAAGCGCGCGCCGTGATCGAAGAGCGCATCGCCGAGGTGGCCGCACGCTTGCTCCCACTCGGCACGCCGGAGCCGATTCCGGGCGCACCGCTCGCCTACCCGCGCATCGCGCTCGTCGGCTCGAACCTCGCCGTCGCCGTGACCATCGGGCGCGAGCTCGGCATCTCGCCGGAGCTCCTCGCACAGGGTCTCGAGCAGACGCAGTGGCCTGGCCGCAACGAGCTTCTGCACAGGAACGGTCAGGAGCTCACGCTGCTCGACTGTGCGCACAACCCGGATGGCGCCGTCGCCCTCTCGCACGCGCTCGATCCGAGCGTGCTCGGCGAGATCGAATCGCGCCGCGAGATCGCGCTGGTCTTCGGCGCGATCGCCACCAAGAACTGGCGCTCGATGCTGCGACGCCTGGAGAACGTCGCCGGCCATCGCGTTTACGTCGCTCCGCCCGTGCGGAACTCGGTGGATCCGCGCGAGATGGCGGCTTACCTCAACGGCGAGGTTTTGCCCGACGTCGGCGCCGCGCTCGAGCGGGCGCGCACCCTGGTCGGGCAGCGTGGCGTGGTCGTGGTGACGGGCTCGACCTTCCTCGTCGGGGCGGCACGCGCCCTGCTACTGAACCTGCCGAGCGATCCGCCGGTAGCGCTGTAGCGGGGGTGAAGGGCCGCCGTGTCGAAACGCAAGCTCTTCGGGACCGACGGCATTCGCGGGCGCGCCGGCGCCGATCCGATCACGCCCGAGCTCGCGCTGATGCTGGGGCGCGCGATCGCCTACGTCGCACGCCACGGCCAGTCGAGCACGCCGCGCATCGTGATCGGCAAGGACACGCGCGTGAGCGGCTACATGCTCGAGACGGCGATCGCAGCCGGCATCTGCGCCATGGGCGGCCGCGTGCTGCTCACGGGGCCGATGCCCACGCCTGCCGTCGCGAACCTCACGCAGAGCATGCGCTGCGACGCCGGCGTCGTGATCAGCGCGAGCCACAACCCGTTCGCCGACAACGGCATCAAGCTCTTCGGCCCCGACGGCTTCAAGCTCCCGGACGAGGAGGAGATGGCCATCGAAACGCTGATGAGCGACCCGAAGCTCGTCTCGCTCGGCAAGAGCGGCAGCGGCGTCGGTCGTGCCGAGCGTCTCGACGACGCGTTCGGTCGCTACGTCGTGTACGCGAAGGGCACCTTCCCGCGCGAGCTCACGCTGCGCGGGGTCAAAGTCGTGGTCGACGCGGCGCACGGCGCCGCCTACCGCGTGGCGCCAGCCGTTTTCGCCGAGCTCGGCGCCGACGTGACTCCGATTGGTGTCCGCCCGAACGGCGAAAACATCAACCGCAACGCGGGCGCCCTGCACCCGAGCCACGTCGCGGCCGAGGTGAAGAAGAGGAAGGCGCACCTCGGGATCGCGCTCGACGGCGACGCGGACCGCGTCATCTTCGTCGACGAGCACGGGGACGTCGTCGACGGCGACGCCGTGATGGCGTTGTGTGGAACGCGTCTTTCGCGCGCCGGGCGCCTCGCCAAGGGCACCGTCGTCGCCACCGTGATGAGCAACATGGGGCTCGAGCGCGCGCTCGCTGCGGCCGGCGCCAAGCTCCGCCGCACCGCGGTCGGCGACCGCTACGTCGTGGAAGAGATGCGCCGGGACGGGCTCACCTTCGGCGGCGAGCAGTCGGGCCACCTGATCTTCGCCGAGCACGCGACCACGGGGGACGGCACCGTCGCAGCGCTACAGGTGCTCGCGATCATGCTGCGCGAGGAGCGGCCACTGAGCGAGCTGGCGCGCGGGATGGAGCGCGTGCCGCAGGTGCTCGAGAGCGTGAAGCTCGCGGCGCGCCGCCCGCTCGAGGAGATGTCGGAGCTATCGAGCCGCATCGCTGCCGCCGAGGCCGAGCTCGGGACGAAAGGCCGCGTCCTCGTGCGCTGGAGCGGCACCGAGCCCAAGCTTCGGCTCATGCTCGAGGGGCCGGATCCCGACGTGCTGCGCGTCATCGTCGCCGAGATGACCGAAGCCGCGCGCCGCGACACGGCCAGCTGAGCCGCCTTTCCGCGCGCCGGGCGCCGTCAGGGGGCGCGTGGCGTCGCCAAAAGCACACAAAACGACTTCGGCGCGAGTCCGCTCATGCGGAACCCGCGCCGAAGCGTGGGGCTTAGCGCCCCGTCTCTCGACTCAGCCGCCCGCGCTCGCCGACGCGCTCGCGGAGGCGCTCGCCTTCACGGACACGTCGATGGACACGGCTGCGTCCGCCTGGGCCTTCAGCGAGCCCACGAAGCAGGCGCCGACCTTGAGAGCCGCGTCACCGCCACCCTGCACGGCCGCTTCCGCACCCTCGAGCGAGGCCTTCACGCTGGCGACCACGCCTTCGAGCTTGCCCTTCATGCCCATGCTGACCTTGAGGATCGCCGGGAGGTTCTTGGTGAGGGCGCTCTTCAGCTTGGCGGACGCCTGAGCGTCAGCTGCGCCGTCGACCTTCACGTTGACCGTCGCCGGGTGGCACTCGAGCTTGCCGTTCGCCTCGGCGTTGCAGTGCGCCTTGCACTCGGCGCTCATCTCCGGCGGCTTGACCTCGCCGCTGCACTTCGGCGCCTTCATCTCGACGTCGCACTTGCCCGAGCACTCGCCTTTGCACTCGCCCTTGGCCTGCATGGTGCAGCTCGCGCTGCAGGTGCCCTTGCACTGGCCGCTGCAGCTCGCCTTGGCGTTGCCCTTGCACTTGCCGTCGCAGGTACCGGCGCACTTGCCCTTCGAGTCCTTGCCGTCGCACTTGCCGTTGCAGTCGCCGTCGCACTTACCCGAGATCTCGGCGTTGCACTCGCCGCTGCATTCGCCGCTGCAGGTGCCTTCGCATTTGGCGCCGGCTTGCACGTCGCACTCGCCGTCGCACTTGCCGGAGCATTCGCCGCTGATCTTGCCGCCCTCGCACTCCACCTTGGCGGAGCCGGGCTTCACGTTCGCGTCGCACTTGCCGGCACAGTCGGCCACGACGTTCATCGAGGCGGAGCAGCGCGGGGGCTTCACGTCGACCTTGAGGTTGCCCTTGGCCTTGGCCTTGAGGTCGTTGACGAACTTCACGGAGGCCTGGCATGCAGCCTCCGCCTTCTTGCCGGGACCTTCCTCCTTGGGCTTGAGGTCGGCGTCCGTGGCGCCGAGGTCCTTGGCGAGGTTCGCGCACGCCATCGTCACCTCGGCCTCGACATCGGCGGCGATCTTCTGGAGATCGGCGCCGGCAGCCAGGGCCGCCTTGACCTTGCCCTCGAGCTCGCCTTGGAGGCCGAAGTTCGCGGACATGAGCGCGTTGGCGTCGGCGATGTTCGCCGGGCAACCGCCGGGAATCGCGCCTCCACCGGGCAGCTTGTCGGCACCGGGCACGCCGCCCATGCCCTTCTTGCCGCAATCCATCAACAGGGGAGACACCAGAAGTGCCGCAGCGACCAGGGCCCCGCCAACTCTATGACCACGATTCGGACGCATGTTCATTCCTCCTCCGGCGCTCAGGGGAGCGCTCGGTCGGCGCCGACCCTACTCCCACCTCCGGGTTCCTGTGAACCCAAAGGATAAAACTCTAAATATTTTCAGTAGTTAAGTCACCGACCCAGGCATTCTTGGCCGCAAATTTTGTTCCGATCCTGCGCTCGTTCGGGACTTGCCGCCAACGTAGCGCCGCTCGCGCGCGTCCCGGCTTGGGACGCACGCGCTGCGTCATGCGCTAGCCGCGCGCGCTTCGCGTGGTCTTACCAGTCTTAGCGACGCACGGCGGGGTCGTCGCTGCTCGGCGCGGCGAACGGCAGCTCGATCTGCGCCTGGTCCCCGCTGCGCTTCTTCTCGCGATGCCCCGCGCGCGCGAGGATCTCTTGCTCGCGCGCGCCGTCGGCTTCCAAGACCTCGGGGTTATCGAGAGCGAAGGCGAGCGCATCCAGCACCTTCGCCGGCCCGAGCTGCGGGTACCGCTTGAGGATGCGCTCGACGCTCGCGCCGTCCCGAAAGAACGCCCAGAGCCGGCGCACGGGCACGCGCGACCCCGCGACGTACGGGCTGCCACCGAGCACGTTCTGATCGACGCGAACGTGCGGGTGCGGGACGAGAACGACCGGCAGCGTCATGCGAGACGTTCGAGCACCTTCGCGGCGACGGACTCACCGGTGAAGCCGAATTCGGTCGCGAGCCGCTCGTACGGCGCCGAGGCGCCGAAGCGATCGATCCCGATGTTGAGGCCCTTGGGTCCGGTGACCGCAGCCCAGCCATGGGTGACCCCGGCTTCCACGGTGACGAGGAGCCCGGTGTCCGGCACGACCTTGGCGCGCGCCTCGGGCGAGAGCCGCTCGAACGCGTCCCAGCACGGAGCGCTCACGACGCGGACTCGCTTGCCCTTTTGCTCGAGGAGCTTCTTCGCGCCGACGGCGACGCCGACCTCGCTTCCGGTCGCGATGATGGTGACCTCGGGGTTCGGCGCGTCCGAGAGGACATAGGCCCCGTCGAGCACCGTGCGCGGGTTGAAGCCGGCCGGGCGCTCCAACGCCGGCACCTTCTGCCGGCAGAGCACGAGCAAGCTCGGACCGTGCCGGCGCTCGAGCGCGTGCGCCCATGCGGCCGCACACTCGAGCGCGTCCGCCGGGCGAATCACGTCGAGGTGCGGGATCAGCCGCAGCGCCCAGAGGTGCTCGATCGGCTGGTGCGTGGGACCGTCCTCACCGAGGAAGATCGAGTCGTGCGTGAACACGTACACGACCTGTTGCTCCATCAGCGCCGAGAGGCGGATCGACGGGCGGCAGTAGTCGGTGAACTGGAGGAAGCTCGAGCCGAACGGGATGAACAGCCCGGAGACCGCGAGCCCGTTCATGACTGCGGCCATGCCGTGCTCGCGAATGCCGAAGTTCATGTTGCGACCGCCGAACTCGCCGCGCTTCACGTCGGGAGAGCCTTTGATCGTCGTCTTCGTCGACTCGGCGAGGTCGGCCGCGCCGCCGACCAGGGCCGGAACGAGGGCCGCGGCTTTCTGCTCGATGGCGGCGCCGAGGATGCGCGTCGCATCGGGCTTCATGGCAGCGGCGGCAGTCACGAGCTCGTCGAGCAGGTTCTTCGGCACCGCGCGCGTGGTGAGCTTCTGGTACGCGTCGGCGCGCTCGCCGCTGAGACCGCTCACGAGGCGCTCCCACGTCTCACGCACGGCGCGGTTCTCTTCGGCGCGGCGCGCGAACAGGGACTTGGCCTCGGGCGCGACGTGGAACTTCTCGAGCGGCCAGCCCGCGGCCTTCTTGGCGGCGTCGATCTCGCCCTGGCCGAGCGGAGCGCCGTGCGCCTTGGAGGTGCCGGCTTTGGTGGGGGCGCCGATACCGATGATGGTGCGCGCCACGATCAGCGACGGCGAGCCTTTGTGCGCCACGGCGGCGTCGAGCGCCTTCCTGACCTCGTCGGGGACGTGGCCGTTCACGCGTTGAACGAACCAGCCGTACGCCTCATAGCGCTTGCCGACGTCTTCGCTGAAGGAGAGCTCGGTGCTGCCGTCGATCGTGATCTTGTTGTCGTCGTAGACGAGGACGAGATTATCGAGGCCGAGATGGCCGGCGATGCTCGAAGCCTCGCCCGACACGCCTTCCATCAGGTCGCCGTCGGACGCGAGCGCGAACACGCGGTAGTTGAAGACCTCGCTGCCTTCTGCGTTGACGCGCGCGGCGGCAAGCTTGCTCGCGAGGGCCATGCCGACGGCGTTGCCAACGCCCTGGCCGAGCGGGCCGGTCGTGGTTTCGACACCGGGCGTGAGGCCATGCTCCGGATGGCCCGGAGTCTTCGAGCCCCACTGCCGGAACGCTTCGAGCTCCGACAGCGGCAGGTCGTAGCCCGCGAGATGCAGCACCGAGTAGAGCAACATCGAGGCGTGACCACACGACAGGACGAAGCGATCGCGGTTCGGCCACTCGGGCGCGCGCGGGTCGTAGCGCAGGTAGCGCGTGTAGATGTCGACCGTGATCCCGGCGAGGGCCATCGGCGTGCCGGGGTGGCCCGAGGCGGCTTTCTCGACGGCGTCGGCCGACAGAAATTGAATCGTGTGAACCGCCTTCTCGAATTCGTCCATAGCTTTCAAACTCCGAATGGGTCGGGAAAATACTCGCGCGCCCCCCGATAAGCCAGCCGATCACCTAGAGCAACTTCCAGCACGGCGGTTTTCGGGGCTGTGGGTGAAAAAGCGCCTAACGAACGATCGCGTTTCGATGCTCCGCGAACGTTTTTGAGAAGGTGTGGTGGCCCCCACCCGAGGCGACGAAGTAGAGGTAATCGGTCGTGGCGGGCGCGAGCACGGCGTCGAGCGCGTGTTCGCCGGGGTTCGCGATCGGCCCCGGCGGCAGCCCGGGGTGGCGGTACGTGTTGTAGCGATTGCGTGAATCCCGCAGGAGCGCCGGGGTGACTTGCCCGTGAAACCCGGCGCAGCTCGGCGCGAGCGCGGGCTCGACCAGGCAGCCGTAGCCGGCCGTGGGATCGGACTCGAGCGTCTTCAGCGGGCGAAAGGTCGGGTCGTGCAGCCGGTTGAAGAAGACGCTCGCGATGAGCGGGTGCTCGGCCGGGTCGGCGGCCTCGCGCTCGACGATGGAAGCGAGCGTGACCACGTCGTGCTCGTCGAAGCCGTCGCTCTTCTTGAGCGCGTCGAGCGCGCCCGGCCTCTTCTGAGCGACGCGCGCGAGCCGCTTCTTCGCTTCGGCGACGAGCAGGCGAACCACCGCGGCCGGCTCGCTGTCGACGGGCACGTCGTACGTCGCCGGGAACAGGAAGCCTTCGGCGCTCGGACCGCGCAGCTCGAGCTCGCGGAGGAGCGCAGGCTCGAAGACGCGCGCGACGAAGGCGGGGGCAGCGCACACCTCGAGATCGGCGAGCCGATCGGCGATCTGACGGTGGTGCCAGCCTTCGGGGATCGTGACTTTGACGGAGGCCCGACCCAGGGAGCGCGCGAGGCGCTGGGCGAGCTCCCGCGGGCTGAGATCGTCGCGCAGGAGGTGCATGCCCGGCTCGGCGTGCGTGCGCGTGAGCCGCAGGTACCACGCGAGGGCGCCGCTGTTCCGCGCGTACCCCGCCGCGACGAGCCGGTCGGCGAGCTCACCCGACGAGAGCCCGCTCGGCACCTCGAGCACGTGGCGTGACCCCGTGCCCGGCCCTTTGCCGCGCGCATAGCTCACGAAGACGTAGAGGAAGAGCAGGAGCACGACGCCCGCCGCGAGGCCGAGCCAGAGCCTTCGTTGCGTGGCGGCGGCGGCCGACGCACGGGGTGGAGCGCTCGAGCGCGGTCGCTTCGAAGACCGAGAGCGCCGCGCCCCGGAGCGTGGACGCCGCGAGCGCTTGCGCTCCGTGCTCACGTCGATCCCGTGCGGTGCCCGTCGAGCCACGACTGAAGGACGACCGCGGCCGCCGCGCTGTCGATGCGCTCGCGGGCCGCCCGGTCGTCGATGCCCTGCTCGCGGAGCCGGCCCCTGGCCTCGCGCGTCGAGAGCCACTCGTCATAGAGCTCGATGGGGAGCCCCGTCCGCTCGCCGAGCTTCTGCGCGAAGCGCCGGGCACGCCGAGCGGCCGGTCCTTCCTCGCCGCGGAGCGAGCGCGGCAAGCCGACCACGAAAAGCTCGATATGCTCGGCCGCCGCCAGCTCGGCCAGGGCGTCCATGGCCCGCCGGGGATCCCGGCCGTCCAGATGGGCTCGCGGGTGCGCCAAGAGGCCGAGCTCGTCCGCTACCGCGACGCCGACGCGCACCTTGCCGACATCGATGGCCGCGGCTCGCACGCCGGATGTGGATAGCACCTTCTCTCCGGAGCTGCTAACGAGCGGCCTCTCGCTACGCCAAGCGCCACGCCCCCGCCCCCACGCCCACGCCCCGCGACCCGGCCCACTCGCCCAGCCCGCCATGACCCTCCGCGCCGTCAAAGGCATGAACGACATCCTCCCCGACGAGATCGGGCGCTGGCAGGTGCTCGAGTCGGCGCTGCGTCGGACGTTCGAGCTCGCGGGCTACAAGGAGATCCGCACGCCGGTGCTCGAGCCTCTCGAGCTCTTCGTGCGCTCCATCGGCGAGGCGACCGAGATCGTCGAGAAGCAGATGTTCGTCGTCGAGCGCGAGGAAGAATCGCTCGCGCTCCGGCCCGAGGGAACAGCCGGCGTCGCTCGCGCGTACGTGGCGAGCGCTCTCCACGGGCGCGAGCCCGTGAGCCGCTTCTACTACCTTGGCCCGATGTTTCGCGCGGAGCGCCCCCAGCGCGGCCGCTACCGGCAATTCTGGCAAGCGGGGGTGGAGATTTACGGCGACCCCGGCCCCGGCTGCGACGCCGAGCTCATCGACATGCTCGTGAGGCTCCTCGATGGCCTCGGCGTGAAGAATCTGCGCGTGCTCGTCAATTCCCTCGGCGGCAAGGCAACCCGAGCCCGCTTCCGCGAGGCGCTCCGGACCTACCTCACGCCCCGCGCGTCCGAGCTCAGCGAGCACGCCCAGAAACGGCTCGGCGATAACCCCCTGCGCATCCTCGACTCCAAGAATCCCCAGGACCAGGCGGCGGTGGCCGGTGCCCCGTCGATCCTCGACCTGCTCGACGCCGAAGAGCGCGCGCATTTCGACGGCCTGACGCGCGCGCTCACGGCGCTCGGGACGCCCTTCGAGGTGAGCCCCGGCCTCGTTCGGGGCCTCGACTACTACACGCGCACGCTGTTCGAGATCCAGACGACCGGAGCCGAGATCGGCTCGCAGAACGCGCTCCTCGGCGGCGGCCGCTACGACGGCATGATCGAGGAGCTCGGCGGGCCCAAGGTGCCGGCCATCGGCTTCGCGCTCGGGCTCGAGCGGGTCTTACTCGCCCTCCCCGCCGAAAAGCCGGCCGCCGAAGGCCGGGCGTTCATCGCGCCGCTCGGCGAAAAAGCCCTCGTCGAGGCGCTGCTCGTCGCGCGCGACCTCCGTGCGGCGGGCATTCGGGCCGAAGCCGACACGCGCGGCGGCTCCCTGAAGAGCCTGCTCCGGCGTGCCGACGGCACGGGCGCCCGACTCTGTCTCGTGCTGGGCGAGAGCGAGCTCGAGCGCGGCACGGTCATGCTGAAAGACCTCGCCGCGCACACCCAGGTCGAGGTACCGCGGGCCGAGCTCGTGGCCCGCGCTCGTGATCTCTTGGCCGTCCCCGCGGGGAGCCCGACTACGTGAGTTTCCGCGCGCTCGTTGCCGGCGTGGCACTCGCTTTCGGCCTGACGCTCGCTCCGAACGCGCGCGCGCAGGGCATGATGCCCGGCGGTATGGGCGGCCCAGGTATGGGCCCCGGCATGGGGGGGCCGGGCGGTCCCGGCGGCGGACAAGCCAAGAAGAAGCCGAAGAAGGACCCGAACGAGCCGGAGACCCACGCGGCCACGGGCGCCGGTGACACCGTCGTCGCGCCCGGCGGCGAGCCATCGCTCCCCGAGGAGCCGCTCAAGCTCAAGAAGACCACCGCCGCGCGCATCGGCAGCGACTACGACCTCGAGAACGACGAGCAGGGTCGCGGCCGCGAGACGACGACCAAGTTCTACGGCCCGTACTACGAGGAGACGAGCAACAAGTACTCGTTCAAGCTCGCGTTCCCGGTCTGGGCGGAACGCACGCAGCCGTCGCGCACCGATCCGAAGAAGCTCGACAGCGCCTCGCTCTACGGCGGCCTTTTCTACCACCGCCGCAGCGCCGAGCACGCCGACGACATCCTGTTCCCGCTCGTCTGGAACCTGCGCGATCTCACGAGCCAGAGCCGCACGACCATCGTCGGGCCGCTCGTGAACCGCGTCGCCCCGGGCGAGCACGACAACTGGCTCGCCCCGCTTTACTTCACGGGCAAGCGCAAGAACGGCGGCTACACGCTGATCCCGCCGCTCCTCACGTACACGAGCACCGACGGCTACGGCGGCTTCAACCTGATCGGGCCGATGTTTTGCTCGTGGAAGGGCGGCTCGAAGTGCGACGCGCGCACGGCCCAGGACATCGATTTCGGCGTCGCCCCCTTCTACTTCTACGGGCAGGACGCGGAGACCAAGTACGAGACGATCCCGCCGCTCCTCCACTACTACCACTACAACGATCGCACGCTCGGCTGGCAGAACGTCTGGGGCCTCTACTACCGCGAGCACACGCAGAAGCGGGACATGCTCCACCTGCTTCCGCTCTACTTCAGCATCGACGGCAAGAACGAGCATCACACGACGCTCCTTCCGTTCTTCCACTACGGCTACGATCGCAATTCCTGGCTGCTCGCCAATCCGCTCTTCCTCGCCGCCGAGGGGCTGAAGGGCGAATCGACGTTCGTGACGTGGGGCTACGCGCGCTACCGCGGGCGCACGAGCCTCGACATGATCACGCCGCTCTACTGGCGCTTTCAGGATCCGGACATCCAGCTCGACCAGCACCTCCTCTTCCCGTTCCTGTTCACGCGCTCGAGCCCCCGCGAGAGCACCTTCGCGCTGTTTCCGTTCTACGGGCACAGCCAACGCTACGGCCTGAGCGAGACGACGTTCATCACGCCCTTCTTCCAGCACAGCCACGACGTGCGCGGCTGGGCGACGAACATCCACCCGATCCTCTACCTTGGCCGCGACGCGACCAGCACGCACACCGTGGTGGCGCCGATCTTCTGGGACTTCGCCGATCCGAAATCGCGCTCGACGGTCGTATTCCCCGCCTACTGGCGTTTCGCCACGGACAAGGACGTCTCGCAGCTCGTCGGCAACGTCTACTATCACGAGGTCAAGCGCTCGACGGGCACCGACTGGGAAGTGCACGTTTTCCCCGCGCTGAGCTATGGCGCGACCCCCGACGGGCATTGGTGGAACATCCTGTTCGGGCTTGCCGGCTACACGCGACGTGGCAGCATGGTCAAGGTGCGCGCGCTCTGGATCCCCATCGTTCTGAGCGGTGAAGACCAATGAAGCGCTTCCGCGCTGGCGTGCTCGGCGGGTCCGGGTTTGCCGGCGCGGAGCTCGTCCGGCGGCTGCTTCAGCATCCGGAAGTCGAGCTCGTGCGCGTCTGCGCGGCCGACCACGTCGGTGAGCCACTCGCGAGCGCGCTCCCCCACCTCGAGGGCCGCACCGAGCTCGTCTTCGAGAACCCGACGCCCGACGAGGCGGTCCGAGGGCTCGATATCGTCCTGATGGGTCTGCCGCACGGCGCGAGCATCGACATCGTCGACCGCGTGATCGACGGCAACGTGCGCGTGCTCGACATGTCGGGTGCCTTCCGCCTGAAGGATCAGACGGCCTACGCGCGCTTCTACGGCGGACCGCACGCCGCGCCGGAGCTCCTCGGACGCTTCGTGTACGGCTTGCCGGAGCTTGCGCGGGAGTCGATTCAGAACGCGCGCTTCGTCTCGTCCCCCGGCTGCTTCGCGACGAGCATCGAGCTCGCGCTCCTGCCGTTCGCTCGCGCGGGGCTGCTCTCCGGCAGCGTCCAGGTCGTCGGCGTCACGGGCTCGAGCGGCGCGGGCGTCACGCCGAGCCCCACGACGCACCACCCAACGCGCTCGGTGAATCTTCGGACCTACCGCCCCCTCGCCCACCAGCACGCGCCCGAAATCGTGGCTGCGCTCGCGAGCGCAGGCGCGACGATCGAGCTCGACTTCGTGCCCGTCTCGGCGCCGCTCGCGCGCGGCATCTTCGCGACGGCGTTCTTCCACGTTCCGGCCGACACGAACGCCGAAATGCTGAGCGAGCTTCCGCAGAAGACGTACCGTGACGAGCCGTTCGTGCGTGTCCCGCGCAATCGCTTGCCCGAGGTCGTCGCCGTCGCCGGCTCGAACTACGCCGAGGTTGGAGTCACGCTCGGCCCGCAACGGGACGGCCAACGCCTAGTCACGGCCTTCGCCGCACTCGATAACTTGGTGAAGGGCGGCGCCGGCCAGGCGATTCAAAACATGAACCTGATGCTCGGCCTGCCGGAGGGCTTAACCCTCGAAGATCCCGGCGGTTATCCCTGACGCAGCGGAGCCGCCCGCTCTATTCATAGGGGCGAGTGCAAAGAACAACCATTCCCTTCTCACGACTCTCGTGATGCGCACGCACGTTGTCGGCCACTCGGTCGGCTGATACCGTGGCAGTTGCGCGAATGCAGAGCGGTGTCGTTCTAGCGGGGAAGTTTCGGCTCGATGTGCTCCTGGGACGCGGGGGCATGGGCTCGGTGTGGCGCGCCACCCACCTCGCCCTACATGCGCCGTGCGCGATCAAGCTGATCGACCCGAACATCGTCGACAATCCGGAAGCGCTCGCGCGCTTCGTGCGTGAAGCGCGCGCCGCGGCGGGACTTCGCAGTCCGCACGTCGTGCAGATCCTCGATCACGGTATCGACGACGCGACGCACGCGCCGTTCATCGCGATGGAGCTGCTCGAGGGCCAGAGCCTCGGCGACCGCCTGCAACGCAGCGGCCGACTCACTCCAGCCGAGACCGCTCGCATCGTGACGCAGGTCGCGCGCGCGCTCAATCGCGCGCACGAGGCCGGGATCGTCCACCGCGATCTCAAGCCGGACAACATCTTCATCGTTTCGAACGAGGACGAGGAGATCGCCAAGGTCCTCGACTTTGGCATCGCCAAGTCGCACCGCGAGCTCGGCGTCGACGCGGCGACGGCCACGGGCGCCGTGATGGGCACGCCGTACTACATGAGTCCCGAGCAGATCAGTGGCGCGAAGGATCTCGACTACCGCACCGATCTCTGGGCGCTCGGAGTCATAGCCTGCGAGTGCATGACGGGGTCCCGCCCCTTCGAGTCCGACAGCGTCGGCGGGCTGACCCTCAAGATTTGCGTGGAACCGCCGCCGATACCGTCGCGCCTCGCCGCGGTGCCGGCAGGCTTCGATCAGTGGTTTGCCCGCGCCACGGCGCGCGTGCCGAGCCAACGCTTTCAATCGGCGCGCGAGCTCGCCGAGGACCTCCGGCGCGTCGCGGAGCACGCCGGCGTCGTGATGGACGGAACCGTTCAGGGCGCGTCGTCACCCGCGCCCGCCTACTGGAGTCAGCCCGCCCCGCCGCGCACGATGGGACCCCTCTCCCGCACGACCGGCAGCGGCGCGATGCCCACGACGTCGAAGGGAGTGGGCATGGGAACGGTCCTCGCCCTCGCCGCGGCGGTGTTGGTGCTCGTCGGGATCGGAACGTTCGCGACGATGCGGTTCGGGCACTCGCCGGATTCCGAGCGTGAGCTCGCGTCGACGGCGCCACCGGTCGCCACGGTCCCGCCAGCAGTCCCGGTGCCGCCGGCCGCGACGGCGACGGCGTCAGTCGCAACCGCTCGAGTCGCGACCCCGCCACCCGAGATCACCCCCGCCGAAATCGCGCCGGCCGAGGCGACGAAAACGCCGAATGCCCCCGCGAAGACGAAGAAGTCGTCCTCGAAGAAGGCTACCCCGCCGCGCGAGCCGCTGAAAGAAGCGGCGAAGCCCACGCGCCCCACGACCCCACCCGCCACTTCCCCCAACCTGGGCGTCCTGGACGAACGACGATGAGATCTTCCCGCCCGCCGCTGATTCGAAGGTTGGTCTGCACGGCCGCAGCCGCGAGTTTCGTGGCGCTCGCCTCGCCCGCAGCACTGGCACAGAGCAACGACACCGTCACCGCCGAAGCGCTCTTTCAGCAGGGAAAGTCGCTGCTCTCGCAGAACCGGTTCAGCGAGGCCTGCCCGAAGCTCGCCGAAAGCCAGCGGCTCGATCCCGCGACGGGCACGCTCATGGCGCTCGCCATGTGCCACGAAGGCAACGGCCAGCTCGCGTCCGCCTGGGCCGAGTTCACCGACGTCGAGAGCCTGAGCCGCAAGGACGGCCGCGAAGATCGCCAAAAGCTCGCGCACGATCGCGCGAATGCCCTCCGCGCACGCCTCTCGACGCTCGAGATCTCCGTGCCGCCGGAGGTCTCGACGCTCGACGGCGTCATGGTGAAGCGCGACGGCCAGGACATGGGCCGCGGCATCTGGAACACCGCGCTGCCAATCGACGGCGGCGAGCACCTTGTCGAGGCCTCGGCACCCGGCAAGGAGTCGTGGCGCGGCACCGTCACGGTCAAGGCCGAGAACGACCGTGCATCGCTCAAAGTTCCGCCGCTCAAAGCGGCGCCTCCGGGAACGGCCGCCGCCGTTGCGGGAACGACCGCCGCCGGGACTTCGGGGCCGCAATCGACGCCGGCCGGCTCCGAGCCCGCACAATCCGGCTCCGGTCAGGCGTCGTCCGGCGGGCTCAGCACCACGCAGTGGGTCGGGATTGCCGCCGCTGGAACCGGCGTCGCGGCGCTCGGCGTGGGCGGCTACTTCCTCGCGACGGCGCTCGGCGAGAAATCCGACTCGAACAAAGCGGGCGATCCCGACTACTGCGACGCGCAGGGTTGCGGTGACACCGGGCAAGCGCTGCGGCACGACGCCGTCACGCACGGCAACATTGCGACCATTCTCGGCGTCACGGGCGGCGTGCTCGTCGCGACCGGAGCGACGCTATTCATCGTGGGGGGCAAGAAGACCCAGGCGCAGGGCGTCCTCTCGACGGTGCGCGTCGGCGCGCTTGCGGCCCCGGGCGCCGCGCGCCTCGAGCTCCGAGGCTCGTTCTAAACGATGCGCAGGGCGCGTCCGCTTCACCGGGGGTTGACGCTCCTTATGTGCGCCGGTGCGGCCGTGGGTTGCAACAGCGTGTTCGACATCACGGAAGGTGCACCGCGGCACGACGGCGCGGCGGGAATCGGAACGCAAATGGGCGGCTCGAGCAGCGGCGCGACCGGGGGCATGAACGGCATCCCGAAAGGGGGCACGACGGGCAAAGCCGGCGCGAGCGCGAGCGGCACCGCGGGGCTTGCGGCCGGCACGGGGAATGCGGCGGGATCGGGCGGCAACGGTGGGGGCGGCAATCAGGCGAACGGCGGAACGGGTGTCGCGGAGGGCGGCACGGAGCCGGGGACGGGCGGAACGACGGAGAACGGCGGGACCGGCGCGAACGGCGGCTCGAGTGGGTCGAGCGGCGACGGCGGCACGGGAGGGAGCACCGGCGGCACCGGCGGCAGCGGCGCAGGGATGGGCGCGACCGGGGGTCAGCAGGAAATACTCAACATCGTCGACTATCGAGATTTCCTCATTTGGCCGAAGTGCGACGAGGACAACGCCGGCTTCGAAACGACCTGCAAGTTCTACGGCATGCAGGGCCCGAGCGCGTGCAATAACGCTTCATTGCCGTTCGACCAGCGTGGGGCATTCCTGAAGGGAACGATACCGATTGGCGGGTCCAACGGCACGACGTACGCCGTGCAGGTCCGCGTGTTCGGCGCTGCCACCACACGCTGCTACGAGGGTGGACAGCTCGCGCCGGTCAATACGGTGAGCGGTACGCAGAACCTGTACGTCGGCGGAGAGCCAACGGACAGCACTTGGACGAGCTTCGAGCTTCACGTCTACGACAAGGACGCGAACCCGACGAACGTCTACTACCTGAATGCCCTTCCGCACGACGACGAAACTGCAGGGGTGGCGTGTGAAACCTATTCGACCCAGCAGCTCTTCAACGAAATCACGCTGGAGCTCCCTGGCGCTGGCTACGTCGAGTGGATCGTCCACGACACGGACTGCGTGATGGATACCAACTGTGAGTCGAACACGAGCTGGTGCGCTCCCATCGGGCAGAGCGCCATCAGTGTCCTCGACCCGCTCGGACCACCCTTCGTCGAAGTGGATACCGGCAAGGGGGACCGAATGATTCCGGTCGACACCCGATATGGCACGACCAATACCGCCCAGTATCCGCAATACATGTACGTGGACGTGAAGCAGGTGAATACCGCTTCGCCGTAGCCTTGGGGAGAAATGAGAGAAGGACGCTCGCCCCGCACACCCCTCGAATCGGTGCTACTGGTTCGGAAGGCGGTGTGGTGAAAAGCGAGCGCACCTTCCACCCGGGGGCAGCGAGCCTCGTTGCGCTCGTCGTCGCGAGCGTCGCCTGCAATGCGATCTTCAGCATCACCGAAGGAGCGTCGCGGCACTCCGCTGCAGGCGACGACGACGATACGCCGGCCGGCGTGAGCGGAGCGAAGCCGGGTGCCGGAAACACCGGCATCCCCCAGGGTGGCAAAGGCGGAGCAGCCGCCGCCGGCGCCGCTGGTTTCTCGATGGGCGGCGCGAAAAACGCCGGCACGGGCGGCGACACGGGAGCCATGGGCGGCGGCGGTAACAACGGTGGCGCGCCGGCGGGAGGCTCGAATCAAGGCATGGGCGGCGGCATCGAGATCGGGGGCACGGGCGGCGACACGGGAGCCGCGGGCGGCAACATCAGCGGTGCCGCTGGAACCGGCGGGATTGGCGGCGCGGCCAGTGGAATGGCCGGGATCGGCGGCAGCGCACCGTTACCGCTGACGAGTCTCCCCACCCTCCTCATCTGGCCCCAGTGCTCCGAAGACACGGAACAGTTCTCGACGACGTGCCAATACTACGGCGACGGGGAATCGAGCTGTCCGAGCGGCGGAGCCGTTCACCGCGAGACCCACCAAATCGGCGGAAAGCGCGGCGACGTCTACGTCGCCGAGATCAAGACCTGGGGCGCCGTGGCGCTGCACTGCTTTACGGGCGGCACATTCGTGGCCACCGATACGGCCGGCGTCGTTTGGCTGAAGGATGGCGAGCCCACCGCGGACAACGGGACCGTCTATGAGCTCGACGTGTACGAGGAGAACGGAACGGCGCCGATCGGGGCTTACCACCTGAACGCTTACCGGCGGTCCCCCTTGTTGGGCTCCGATGTCCCGGATCCACCATGCAACGGCGACGCGATCCAGAACGAAGGGGACAGCGTGACCCTGGAGCTCCCCGGCGCGGGAACCGTCGAGGTCATCATTCGCGATCCGGATTGCGTGATGACGACCAACTGCAACGCGACCTCGCCAACCGACACCTGTTTTCCTTACGGCAGGAACAGTATTCAAGGTGAGATCCCCGGCCCACCCTTTGCCGCCGTGACTTCGACCTACGCGCCCAAGGACGACAGGTATGGCGACCGGAGCGCCGCCTGGTCGCAGTTCGTGGTTCTCCAGGTCGTCACGCTCGTCTCGAAGTAGCTCACTCCCGAATAATCACCGCTGTCCCCTCGCCCATCTCCGTCCCGATGTTGATCCCGTGCCATCCGTCGGGCACCGGCGGGTCCGTCCAACGGAACACGACGCGCGCGTCGATCGGCGACAGGTTCACGCAGCCGTGGCTGCGCGGAATGCCGAACACGTCGTGCCAATAGGCGCCGTGTAGCGCGTACCCCGACGCGAAATACTGAATCCACGGCACGTCGCGGAGCTCGAAGCCCGCCGCGCCGCGACGCACCGTAATGCCGTACTCGGGGTCGCGCCCTTTGTCGATGTTGAGCAGGCGGCGCTTGTCGTCTTCGTCCAGATCCTCACCGGACTCGCGCGCCTTCTTCAAGCGCTCTACGGTCGCCTTGGCGGATTCGGTGTGCACGCGCGGCGCGGCGCGCTGTCCGCCCGAAACGCTCGAGTTTTCCTCGGAGTCCATCGCAGCGGCGACGTGCTTGCTCGTGAGTTTGAACGAGCCGCGCGGCGTCGAGAGCGTCTCTTTCGGATCGCCGAGCTTGTCGCGCCCCGTCGAGACGAGCGTCGCGTAGTACGGCTTCTTCCCCTGATAGAGCACGAGCGTCTGCTGCGTGATGGAGATGTCGATCCACTTGCCGCCGCGCGTGGCGATGTCGGGCCACTCGGGCGGAGGCACGACGATGTCGAGATCGCGCGCTTTGAGCCAGATCGTCTGGTCTTTCGAGGTTTGGTAGTAGCGCTCGCCCGCTTCGATACGCGCCTTGCCGGTGAGCGGAACGATGACGCGACGCGGGAGATCGGCGACGGGGCGCGTTTCTTCGGTGCCTTTGACGAGCTCGTAGCTCTTGGCGTCGGACGGGACGACCCAGGCGAACGGCATCGGGAGCTTGTCGCTGAGCTCGATGCCGTGAAATGGGCTACCGGTGTCGGGCTTGAGCTTGGTCGCCGGGATCAGGCGTAGATCGACGGTCACCGCGAAGCGCCGTTTCATGCCGTCGTTTTCGGTGTCGAACGCGCCGACGAGCGACAGTCCAGTCTTGCGACGGACGCGATCCGCGAAGACGGAGCTCGCCGGGACGTCGTAGCCGGAGATATTCGGGATCTGGCGGCCGTCCTTGAGCCAAAACGGGATCGGGTCGTTCGCGCCCGCGCCACCCAGGAGCTCGTTTTCGCTGAGCGCGGTCGATTGGCGGAAGCCGGGCGGCGGCTTCATGCCCGGAACCGCGATGCCGCGCGCGTCGAGCGGCAGGTCGTTCGCGCCGAGGATCACCGTCTGCACCTCGGCGTGGTGCTCGGCGAACCAGGTGAGGTGCTCGTCGAGCTTGAACTCGCTCTTCTCCTGCTCCGCGCGCGTGGGGACACGCAAGTACTGCGGCGCGTTCGCGCGCACGAACGCATACTTGTACGGCATGGGCTTGCCGAGATCGGGGCGCCGGTTCGCCGCGCGCACGAGCGGGAGCTCGAGATTCGTGGTCGCTTCGTCCGTGCAGACGTAGCCCGTCGGGTACACGTGGAAGAAGTCGCCCTTGCAGCCGCGGCCGGGGACGGGGTCTCTGTCCCGCTTCACGACGTTGCCGAGGCGCACGTAGCCGAGACGGCGCGAGCCCGTGTCGGGCAGCTTGTAGACGGTGGCGGCGATCACCGTAGCGGCGAGCTTCGGTGCGTCGTCGGGCGCCTTCGTGTCGAGCTCGCCGTGATCGACGGATGCAGCGGCCGCAGCAGCGGCGCGTGCGGCGGACGCGGAGGCCGCTGCAGCGCCCGTGGTCTTGCCGCCGCGACAGCCGAGCGCAAGGAGCGCCAGGCACACGGCGGCGCGGGGGAGACTGACGGGGCGCGGCACGGGGCGGAGGTTCTACTACGGCTCCGGCTGATCGCCGCGCTCACCGTCGACGGGGTTACCTTCCGTCGTGACGGTTACGCCGGTGGCCCCCTCGGGCAAGGGCGGAAGCGCGGCGAGCTCCACGTTCGGGGCGATCCAGAACACCTCCGGCACCGGGTAGTACTTGCTCGGGTAAGTGCGGGTCTCGCGCGTGCCGTCGGGATACGTCGTGAGGAGCGTGCTCCGGCCATCGTAGCCGGGATTGCCCTTTTGGCGCTTGTCGATCGTGCCCGCAGCGAGCTCGGTTTTCACGACGACGCGCCGCCCGAACGGCTCCGGCTTTTCTGACGCAAAGAAGTGCTCGACCTTCCCCGGCGCGTCGCGTCCGAGGAACTCGACGCGAATGACCTTCGCATTCGCCACGACGGCGTGAATCATGAGCGGCGTGTCGTAGGGATTCCGAAGACGCAGATCGACCTCCGGATAGATGACCGTCGCGTCGAGCCCGAGCGGCGCGTACCCGCTCGGGCGGCTGTGGCTCCGGCGCTCCACGATCTCGAGCCCGCCGAGCATCGCCGACGCGAACACCGCCGTTGCGACCTGACAGATGCCGCCGCCGAGCCCCGGTTCGAGCTCGTCCTGCACGATGACGGGCGCGTTGCGGAATCCGCGCTCCTCCGTGCGCGGGCCGACCACGTGATTGAAGCTGAAAACCTGGCCCGGTGCGAGAATGACGCCGTTCAGGTAGCGCGCCCCGGTCCGGATGTTCGGGATGCGCGAGCGCGGCTTGTGCGAAAAATCCGTCTCGAAGCTCGAAAGCACGCGCGTCACGTCGACTTGTGCGAGCTCGGTCGACGCGATGCTCGGCTCGACCGGGAAGAATGCGAGCTCGAAGCGCGCCAGGTCGCTGCGCTCGCCCGTTTCGATGCCGTGCAGCGATGCGCCCACGTCGAGCTCACGCCCGGGGGCGGCCTCGATGCGCTGATGGCGCACCAGATCGAGCCGGGCGTTCACGGGGTCGCGATGCAGCTGCTCGGCGAGTCGCCCGAGCCACGCGCGCGCTCGGTCGCTATTGATGGCGTAGTGAAGCGGAACGACGGGCGGCTCCGGCTCGGCGCGAAACAGCTCGAAAAACCGCTCCTGCGTGGTCCGGACGGGCAACGCGCGCACGAGGGCCGCGAGCGTCGCGTCGACGTCGAGCTCGATGCCGAGCTCAGCGAAGCTCGCCGCTTGATCGACCTCGGGAGACGCGAAAAACGCCTCGCGCTCGGCCACACGCGTCGCAAGGTGCGTGACGAACGCTCGCAGCTCAGCGTCGGGGCGCAGACGCCAATCGCCCACGACCACGACGGGCCGCCCCGCGAAAGCGCGCTTGACCCGAGACACTCCGCCGAGCGCCGCGCTCGCGACGAGCGCGCCCAGGGTGAACGCTACGGCAAGAGGCGCGAGTCGCACGCTGCTTCCTATTTTACCTCGGAAGAAACCCCGGCTGCGCCAGATAGCAACACGGCGGCGTTTCCGCGAGCTCCGGACCCGCGATCAGTGTGTACGTGCTCTCGCAGCAGCCAACTTGGGTATTGCAGATCCCGCGCACGTTCGGGCAGCCCGGTGTCGACGGCGCGGGGGGCGACGAGTCGCCCGACGGCATGCCCGGCTCGGGGATCCCACCATCCAGACACGTGTTGAGCGCCGGATCGGAGGGCTGATAGCAAATCACCTCCATGCCCTCGCACGACATGTCGGGTGAGACGTTCCAGGCGACGTATTCGGGACCAGCGAAGCTGCCGACCGTCGTGCATGGGGTTCCGTGGCTGCCGGTGCCGCCTTGTCCGGTGCCCCCGGTGCCGCTGTGGCTGCCTCCGGAGCCCCCGGTGCCGCCGTTGCTCACATGCTCGACACTCGTACCGCCGCAGCCGCTGGCACCGAGCCCTGCGAGGCTCGCCCCGGCGAGAGCGCATCCGACGAGCCCGCCCACGACAGCTCGGCGCAACGCCATCCAGGAAGGATACTGCGCTCGGAGCGCCTTGGCACGAAACGCGAGGCCTGCGCGTCTCGTGCGCATGCCGCGAGGGTGTTAGAATGCGGTCCCACGCGATGCAGATCACCGTCAACGGCGAATCCAAGGACGTAGCGCGGGACCTCACCGTGCGCGGCCTGATCGAGCTTTTGGGGCTGACCGACGGCCCCGTCGCCGTGGAGCGCAACCGCGAAGTCGTGCCGCGCGCCGAGCACACGACGACCTGCCTCGCCGAGAGCGACACCGTCGAGATCGTCCATCTCGTCGGCGGCGGTTGACCGCGACGATCCGGTCACGCTGCAATGCGCGGGCGCGAAGCCCCGCGAAACGCGCCACCTCTGGGCTTCGTACCAGGAGTCTGAGCGGGTCCCACTTGACAATATTGAGTGCGGACTCATTAATTCATCGTGCCCCGCACCCCTAAAAATCCGCTGCCCCTGCCGAGCAGCCCCAGGCCCAACGGCCGGGGTCGTCCGCCGAGCATCGACTCCGAGCGGCTGCTGACCGTCGCGCGCGAGGTGTTTCTCGAACGTGGCATTCGCGCGACGACGCTCGAGGTGGCGGAGCGCGCGGGCGTTTCCGAAGGCGTGCTCTTCCACCGCTTCAAGTCGAAGGAAGGGCTCTTCGGCGCCGCGATGGAATTCGATCAGGAAGCGGCACCGACCCGCTTGCTGCAGGCGATCGAAGGCCTAAGAAACCTCGAGCCGCGCGAGGCAATCACCAGTCTTGCCACGACGATGCTCGAGGTCGGTCGTGTCGCGCTGCCCATCCTCATGATGTCCTGGTCGAACCCTCAGCCGTGCGTCGCGCCGATGTTCGACAAAAAGCGCTCGAAATTCCGGGACGTCGTCAAGGCTCTCACCGCCTACTTCGAGCACCAGATGCAGGTCGGCAAGCTCCGTCAGATGGATCCCGAAGTGCTCGCACGCACCTTGCTCGGCGCGGTGCACCACTTCGCGCTCACCCGCATCTTGCTCGAGGAAGGCGACGGCGCCGTCATGCCCGAAGGCATGTTCGTGCGCGGCATCGCCGATCTCATCCTGAACGGTGCCGCCGTCCCCGACGCGTCATCACCCCGTAACCCGCGCTTTGCGACACGGTCCTGACTCGGGACCCGCCGGCAGCCCACCCACCGAAACCCGCCCCATGACCTCTCGACGCCTACCCACCTCCCGCTCTTATTTATTGAGTCTCACCTTAGGAATTGGTGCGGCAACTGGGGTTTTGCTGCCCAGCGCCACGGCCCACGCGACTCAGCCGCTCGAGACGTTCCTCGAGGCCGCTCGTCGATCGAGCTTCGACGTGCGGGAGCAACGCGCCACCGTCGAGCAGCGCGAGTGGGAGACGGAGTCCGCGTTCGGGCGGCTCTTGCCTGCGGCGTCGGCGCGCGGAGTGTACACGCGGAATCAGCGCGAAGCGGCGTTCAGCGGCCTGACCATCACACCGCAGGATCAATTCGATCTGTACTTGCAAGTAGACGTTCCGGTCGTCGATCTGGCGAACTTCCAACGCCACGGTCAGGCCAAGCACGTCGCGGCCGCATCCAGCGCCCAGCTCGAGCTTTCGCAGAATGACGTGCAACGCGGCGTTGCGCGCGCGTACTACGCGTACGTCGGAGGTGCGGCGCTGGTCAAAGCTGCGGAACGCAGCCAGCGGATCGCCGAAGACAATCTAGCCTTCGTCATCACGCGCCACGAGAACGGCGTGGCGACCGAGCTCGATCGGGAGCGCGCCCGCGCCACCGTCGAAGCAAGCAAGCAGAACCTCGCCGACACGGAGCTCCTGAGCATTCAGGCGGCTCGCAATCTCGAGACCATCTCGGGCATTGCGCCCACGGAGGTCGTCGAGTTTCCGGTCGACGACCTGCATCCCGAGCAGCCGCTCAACGTATGGCTCGGCTACAAGGACACGCCGGCCGATCGCGTGCAGGCCGAGCTCGGTAAGGCCGCAACGAACGCGAAGAAGGCGGCCGCCTACGCCCTTTTGCCGACACTCTCCGCGAACGGACAAGAGCGCGTCACGAACGCCAACGGTTTCCTCGGCGGCCATCCGACCGCGTACGCCATTCAGGGAGTGCTCTCGTGGCGCTTCGACTACAGCGCCTATTCGACGGCACAAGCGCAGGCGAGCGCCCTCGACGCCCAGCAAGTGCGCGCCGAGCGGACTCGCCGCAACGTCGAAGACGACATCTTCAACGCCTGGGAGCGCGTGCGCACCGGCATCGTGAAGAGCGCCTCGGCGCGCGTCCAGGCGGACGCCGCCGTTCGTGCCGAAACGTTGTCTCTCGCGCGTT
>DATMCL010000326.1:0-12958 GCA_035558375.1 Polyangiaceae bacterium | reverse complement strand
GGGGTCGGCCTGCTTTTCGTCACCCGTCGCGCCCGAAAGTGCGGCTGAGCGCTCGTTCACCCGACCGCGCTGGGCGCGCTACGCTCGGCTGATGGCAAACCCAAGTGTCCTGAAGACGGCGGCGGCGGACTGGGCCGGCACCCGCGGCGAAAGGTGGCGCGCCGAGCTCACGCGCATGGAAGCCATGCTCGCCCCCGTCGACGAGCCGCTGCTCTCGGCGCTTCGTCTCGACGCGCCGCTGCGGATCGCGGATGTCGGCTGTGGGGGTGGGGGAACGGCGTTCGCGATCCAGCGCCACGCTCCTGCCGGAAGCACCGTGCATGGGTTCGATCTGTCGCCCGCGCTCATCGAGGCCGCGCGCGAGCGCGCAGCGGGAATAAAGCCCGCGCCCACGTTCGAGGTGCTCGACGTAGCGAAGGCCCGGCCACCGCACGCCCCGTACGACCGCATGACCTCGCGCTTCGGCACGATGTTCTTCGACGATCCGTCCGCCGCGTTCAAAAGCCTGGCAGCGTGGCTCGCTCCTGGCGGCCGGCTCGCGTTCGCGGTGTGGGGCTTTCCGAGCGACAACACCTGGATGACGACGGTCCGTGACGCCGTGGCCGAGATCGTCGAGGTGCCACGCGCGGATCTCAAGGCGCCGAACCTCTTCCGCTACGGTGACGTCGAGCTCCTGCTCGCGCTGCTCCGTGAAGCCGGGCTCGTCGAGCTCGAGGTGCGCGATTGGCAAGGGCCGTTGCCGATGGGCGGCGGGCTTCCCGCAGGCGAGGCCGCTGAATTCGCGCTGAATGCGTTCAGTGCGTTCGCCGATCTCCTGACCGCGGCGGGAGGCGATGCCCGAAGCCGCGCGCAGCAAGGGCTGTCCAAGCGCTTCGCGCTGCACGAGTCCGACGGCGTCGTGCGCCTGGTCGCGACCGTTCACATCGTGACCGGCGTGCGCCCGGCCTAGTGCGCAAGCGGCGCGCTCTCGCGAAGCGAAAACGTGCCGCGCGATAACAGCTCGGCTGGCATTGTTCAGGGTGATAGGCGGCGGGCACAATCAGCGGCAAAATGCGCCTCCCCGCGTGTCTTTGTTCGCCTTGACGCATCTTGGGTCGAGCGCTACCGCACCAAGAGTGGCTGAGTCGAGCACTGCCCGTCATGCACGTCGCCCAGCGCTCGCGCGACCGGTGCGTCGGTCGTTCGCGCGCGCGCTGACGTTCGGAACGGTGCTCACGGCATGCAGCGGTAGCGAATCGGCGCCGAACGGAAACCAAGCGGGCGCCGGGACGGGAGCGAGCGGCGGCGGTGCCGGAACGACCGCGGCGGGTGGCGCGGGAGGAAGCTCGGGTACCGCGGCCGGGCAAGCCGGTACGGCCCCGATGCTGGGCGGCTCTGGCGGCAGCGCGGCAGGATCCGGCGGCACGGGTGGCGCGGGCGCGACAGCGGGTTCCGGCGCTGGCTCAGGTGCCGGCGCGGGTGGCGGCAGTAGCGGCGCCGGGCAAGCGGGCGGCGGCGGCACCGCCGGAGCGCAAAGCGGAGGTTCCGGCGGCGTGGCCCAAGGTGGCCGCGGCGGGATGAGCGGCGGCAACGGCGGCGCTACGGGCGGCAGCGGAAACACGACGGGCTGCACGCGGGAGCTCCTGCAAACGACGCTCGACGCTTACTTCACGGCGCTGGCCGCCCACGACAAGTCGACGCTGCCGCTCGCCGCCAGCGTGAAGTTCACCGAAAATGGGGAAGCGATGGAGCTCGGCTCCAAGGGTTTGTGGAAGACGGCCGGACCCGTCAAGTACTCGCAGACGGCGCTCGATACGCAGAAGTGCATGACCGCCTCGCACGCCGTCGTGCCGGACGGGAACATGGACATCCCGCTCGCCCTCCGCCTGCGCCTTTCGGGTGGAATGCTCACCGAGGCCGAGCACATCGCCATCCACCAGGGCGACTACAGCGTGGCGTCGAACACGAACGCCATGATCTCCGCCGACATGAGCGTCCACTGGGACGATCCGGTTCCCGAGGATCAGCAGAATTCGTACGAAGAGCTGACCCAGTGGATGGACAAGTACTATCGCGCGTTCCCGCAGGGCGTCTGCAACACGGCGACCGGCTGCAAGCGCCTCGAGAACGGCGGCGGCAGCTTCGACTGCTCCACGGGCGCGGGCTGCATGGCCGGCGATCCGACGGGATCTCCGAAGCTCAATCCGCGCCTCATCCTGGCCGACGACGAGCGCGGCATCGGCGTCGGCTTCACGATGTTCACCGGCGGGTACACGGACATGCACATGTTCAAGATGTACGGCGGCAAGGTGTACGCCGTGCACGCCATCCTCGGCTCCGCCGGCAGCTCCGGCTGGGACTGAGCGCCGCCGCGCCCGTCTAGCGACCGCGCGGCTTGTCCGGCTCTTCGACCATGGCGCGCAAGCGTTCGATGGCGCGATCCCAGCTCGCGGACACGCCGTCGAGGAACGTGCGCGCGTCGTCGAGGCGCTCCGGCTCGAGCGCGTAGAGCACCTCGCGACCGCGCTTCTCGTGACGAACGAGCCCGGCTCCTTCGAGCACCTGCAGGTGCTTCACGATGGCCTGTCGCGTCACCTTCGCGCCCTGCGAGAGCGTGGTGGCGGACAGGGCCCCGCCGGAGCCGAGCCTCGTTACGACCGACAGCCGCGTCCCGTCGCCGAGCGCGAAGAAAACCTCGGCTGCCGCCTGTTCACGCCCCATCCACGTACTTTCGAAGGTTCTCCGCTTGAGCGGCCCAGCCGCCGTTGTTCATGCGGAACGCCCGCGCACGCCGGTGTGCCGGTACGCGCTCGAACCCCGACTCGACGATCGTGAGGGCGGTGCCCTCGGCGACCGGCTCGAGCCGGAACTCGACGAGGGTCGTGGGCTCGTTCTCCGGATCCGCTTCGGCATCGATCCCGAACGGGATCCAGCGGAAGCTGAAGTAGCGCTCCGGCTCCATGCGGTCGACGGTGAAGAGCGTCATGTTCCCTTCGGGAACCCGCAGCTTCGAGGGCTTGATGCCCGAGCTCCTCTGCGCCTCCATGATGGCGTTCTCGTCGAGCTTCCTCTCGAACGTGCCCTTCATCACGCTTCCGGGCGTGAAGGCGCCCTCGAGCTTGAAGCCGAACCAACGCCCGAACTCGTCCGCATCGGCGATCGCGCGCCAAACGCGGGCTTGAGGCGCGCGCAGCGTCACGCGCTTCTCGATGCGGTCGGCGGTCATGGTCGTGTTGGTTTCCGTAGTGCTCATGGTCATCTGCAACCTCCTGATTGCACTATACGGCGCGTGGGGAGAAGTGCAACCCCCGGGTTGCACGTTTCTCGCGGGGCAATTTACCGCGAGAAACGGGTCGTTGGGGCGTCGCGCCGCTACGATGCTCCGCTGGCGAGGAAGGCGAGCCGCTCATCGGTGCGGGACGGGGCGATCTCGATGACCTCCGCGCTCACGACGCGCTCGGCGACGAAAGGATCCTCTTGGATTCGTTCCTCCAGTGCGTCGCGTGTGATTCCGCGCGCGACGACGGCACCGCCGCCCGCCGGCTTCAGGCTCCCGACTAGCGCAAAGATCCCCTCGTCGAAGCCGCGCTGGATCCAAGCGTTGTGCCCCGCCATGTGCTTCGCGGCCTGCGCTTTGTTGTCGGAAAATTTCAACAGCACCAAGAACATCGTTCGAGCTCCTCGAGTCAGCGGCGTCGCCGCGGTTTGAGTTGATGCGTGAGCCAGAGATGGATGCGCTCCACTTCGGCGGCGATGAACGCGTCGTCCTTGAAAGCGCTCGCGAGGGTGGCGACGCCTTGGCTCATCGCGAGCAAGTGCATCGCGAGCGGGTCCGCGTCGCCTCCGCAGCCGAGCAACGTGAGCTGCCGTGCGAGCCACACGCGAAATAGCGTAAAAAGCCGATTTGCTTCGGGTCGGGAGGGGTGGCCCAGCTTGGCGAGCTCGCTGCACAGCGTGCCGACGGGGCAGCCGTAGCGTTTGATGTCGGCGCGGTTGGCGATCAGGATGTCGATGAAGCTCCGAATCCGCGCTTCGGGCGTGGTTCCGTCGAGCTCCCAGCGGTCGAGCATCTCGCGTGTCTGCGCAAGGCGCACGCTGATCACGGCGTCGAGGATCGCGTCTTTCGTCTTGAAGTGGTGATAGAAATTCCCGCGCGATATCGCCACGGCGGCGGCGATATCGGCGAACGACGTATGCTCGTAGCCGTGTCGATAGAAGAGCCCGTCTGCGGCCCGGACGATCTGCTCGCGTGTCGTTTGTTCCAGCATCGCGCCGACGGGTTCTCCTGGCCGAGCCCCAGGGAGCACGGCACCCATCGACGATTAGGACAGTTGTCCTAGTCGGTCAAGCCGCTCACGTTGCTCCCTGCTCCTCCGGCGGTCGAACGGCCCGAAACGCCCGATAAAGGAGGATGTCGTAGCTGATCTTCATGGCCGCCCCAATCACGAGCGGCAAGAACATCGAATCGCCGCGCATCAAGAAGCCGGCAAACGCGGGGGCGACCGCCCAAGAAGCCAGGCGCACGAGGTTGGTGATGCCGGAAGCGAAGGTGCGCTCTTCCGGCGCGACCACGGCGAGCACGTAGGAGCTCCGCGTCGGAACGTCCATCTCCACGAGCCCCTCGCGCAAGAGGAACAGCACGGCGGCGATCGGAAAGGTTGGCGCAAACGCCACCGTCATGAGCAGGAGGCTCGACGGAACGTGGGTGAAGACCATCGTGTTCACGAGGCCGATGCGCTTGGCGAGCCACGCCGCGCCGAGGTGTGAGAGCGCATTCATCAGCCGCGCGCCGAAGAAGAGCCCGCCGATCAGGCCCTCGCTCACGCCGAAACGCTCGAAGAAGAAATACGAGAGCATCGCCGTCGTGAGGAACCCGCCGGCGAGGCTGTCGATCGCGAAAAGAGCGGAGATCTTCGTCAAGATCGCGCGCGTCTTCGGACTCACGACGACGCGCTCGCGCCCGGCGGGTGCGTCGATGCCGGCGCCGAGCAGCGCGTAGAGACCGAGCGAGAGCGCACCGAGGCCCGCGCAGGTGAGCAGCATCACGCGGTGGGGCTCGGACCCTTTGAGCGTCGTGGTCGCCGACAGCAGGGTCGGCAGGCCTGCGAGTGCGGCGCCGGCAGCGTGTCCGAAGTCCTGGAGCATCGTGTACCAGGCGATGACCTGGGTGCGGTTCACGGCGGTCGTCGTGCCGGGGAGCGCCGCCTGCTCGAGGATGAGCGCCGCACCGCGATCCTTGCCCATGCCGTTCAGCATGCCGGCGAAGGCCGCGACACCGAGCACGAGCGGCGAGCTCGTCGTCGCGAACACCAAGGTTCCAGCAATCGATGCGAGCGTGAGCAGCATCAGGAAGCGCCGGCGTCCGAGCCGGTCGCCGAGGAACGTCGCGGCGACAGCGGCGAGGGCTGCCCCAACGAGGCCCGCCGAGACGATGCTGCCGAAGGCCGCGCCGGTGATGCGCAGGCGGGCGAGGTACACGCCGATGAGCACCCCGACGAGGCTCGTCGTCGCGGCCCGCACGAAAGCGGTCACGTAGAGGGCCTTTCGCCCATGGCCGAGCGCGGCAGGGGTCTCCATAACCAGCGGAAATAACTAGCTCTTTTTGCCTGGGGCCGCAGCCTCGAAAAAAATAAGAGGTCGAGTTGTCGATCGGAGGCCCCCCTCAATCGTCGCCCCAGCGATACGAGGTGCTACCCGGCCACTATCGGCCGGAGCAGCCTCCCGAGAAGAGGAGCACGACAATGCGAGTGATGGTGATTGTCAAGGCGACGAAGAATTCCGAGACGGGGATCATGCCGAGCGCAGAGCTTCTGGGCGCGATGGGCAAGTTCAACGAGGAGCTCGTGAAGGCGGGCGTGATGCTCGCGGGCGACGGCCTTCAGGCGAGCGCGAAGGGCAAGCGGGTTCACTTCGCCAACGGCCGGAAGACGGTCATCGACGGCCCGTTCGCGGAGACGAAGGAGCTCGTGGCCGGCTTCTGGATCTGGCAGGTGAAGTCGATGGACGAGGCTCTCGAGTGGTGCCGCCGTTGCCCCGATCCCATGCCGGGCGAGGAGTCGGTGCTCGAGATCCGGCCGCTCTTCGAGCTGGCGGATTTCGGTGAGCTCACGCCGGAGCTGCAAGCTCAGCAAGATCGCCTGCGCGCGCAGCTCCAGAGCCAAAAGAGCTCGTGAGTCGCTCGAGGTGACGGACGTGGCAGCAGCAGCGACCCATCAGGCCATCGAGGCAGTCTGGCGAATCGAATCCGCCCGGGTGCTCGGTGGCCTGGTCCGGATGGTGCGCGACGTGGGTCTCGCCGAGGACCTCGCACAGGAAGCGCTGGTCCTCGCGCTCTCGCACTGGCCGAACACCGGGATCCCCGACAACCCGGGGGCCTGGCTGATGGCGGCCGCGAAGAATCGCGCCATCGACGAGCTGCGCCGCCGCCGTCGCGTCGAGCAGAAGCACGAGACCCTCGGAGAAGAAGCGTCGGCGTCGCCGTCCGTCGACGTCCCGGACATCGAGCGGACGCTCGACGAGGACGTGGGGGACGATCTGCTGCGGCTGCTGCTCGTTGCCTGTCACCCGGTGCTCTCGACCGAGTCGCGCGCCGCGTTGACCCTGCGCCTGCTCGGCGGGCTCACCACCGACGAGATCGCGCGCGCGTTCCTGCTGCCGGAGCCGACCATCGCGCAGCGTATCGTGCGAGCGAAGCGCACGCTCGCCGAGGCCAAGGTGCCGTTCGAAGTGCCGCGCGGCGAGGATCTCGCAGCACGCTTACCGTCGGTGCTCGAGGTCGTGTACTTGATTTTCAACGAGGGCTACGCGGCAACACGTGGCGACGAGTGGATCCGGACCGATCTATGTGACGACGCGCTGCGCGTCGGCCGCATCCTCGCCGAGCTCGTGCCCGGAGCGGCCGAGGTGCACGGCCTCGTAGCGCTGATGGAGCTGCAGGCGTCGCGCACGCGCGCCCGGCGTGGTCCGGACGGAGAGCCCATCTTGCTGCTCGACCAGGATCGCTCGCGCTGGGACCAGCTCCTGATCCGGCGCGGACTCTCTGCGCTCGGGCGGGCCGAGTCGCTCGCGCGTCCCCTCGGGCCGTACACGCTGCAGGCCGCGATCGCCGCGTGCCACGCGCGCGCCCGGACGGCCGACGAGACGGATTGGCACCGCATCGTCGCCCTGTACGACGCCCTGGTCGAGCTCACGGGCTCGCCCGTGGTCGAGCTGAACCGTGCCGTGGCGGTTTCCATGGCGCACGGACCCGCTGCGGGTCTCGAGCTCGTGGACGCGCTCGTCGAAGAGCCCGCGCTGCGCCGCTATCATCTCCTGCCGAGCGTCCGGGGGGACCTCTTGTCGCGCCTCGGCCGCTACGCGGAGGCCAAGAGCGAGCTCGAGCGGGCAGCGTCGCTCGCGGAGAACAGCCGCGAGCAAACGCTCCTCCTGGCCCGGGCGCGCGAATTCGGCGCAAAAGCTGCGGGAAGCCTCCAGAACTGACCCGAAAAAAAACGGAAACTCGGGCGTACGCCCCGCGCGCGAAACTCCTCGTGTCGAGGTTCGATGCAAGACGCGCGGAGCCCCATCCAAGGCGCCGAGCTCTGGGTGCCCAAAGACGATCAGCTCGTGCTGCGGGCGGGAGCTTACGGTCCCCACACCGAGTTTGCGCGCGTGAGCGCCCGCACGCGGTTCGCCCGCAATGAGGGGCTTCCCGGGACGGTCTGGGCAGAGCAGCGGGCGCTCGTGTGGCGTGATCTCCGGACGCACTTCGTTCGTGCCGAGTACGCGGCGGCCGCGGGCATCGACGCGGCGCTCGGCATTCCCTGGTACGCGGGCCGAGAGCTCGCCGGAGTCATCACGCTGCTCTTCACGGTGTCGACCGACGCCGCCGCCTGCATCGAGATCTGGAACCACGACGAGTCGGTGCCCGTGCTGCGCCACGGGGGCGGCCTCTATGCGCACGCCGAGGAGTTCGCGCGCGTGAGCCCGCTCGTTCAGTTTCCGTACGCCGCAGGCCTCCCGGGCTCGACCTGGTCGAGCGGGATCCCGGTGGTGGTGGACGACGTGCGCGCCTCGAGCGAGTTCGTCCGAGCCGAGCTCGCCGCGCGCGCCGGGCTCAAGCGCGCGATTGGGATCCCGATCTATCGCGAGCGCAAGGTGGTTCACGTCGTCACGCTGCTCGGCGCCGAGGTGGGCTCTTTCGTCGGCGCGTTCGAGCTCTTCGTCCAAGGGGAGCAGGGGCTCGTGAGCAAGGTGTGCTTCGACGATTGGTCGAGCCCTCCCGCCGGGAAGGCCGTCGAGGCCGCGCCGCGAGCGCGAGAGATCCTGGCGCGTGAGGCGCGCTACTCGCGCCTGCCGATCATCTCGCCGGGCCCGGCCGTGAGCGCCGAGCCCGGACAACCTCCGCGTAGCTCCATCTTGGTCACGCTGCCGATTCACGACGGCGTGCGCGTGCGCGCGGTCGCCTGCTTCGAGTTCTGAGCAGCATTCGCGACGCAGTTCGTGCGCACGCGCGAAGCCACGGCGCAGAAGTCACGTGACCTAGGTTCCCGAACTCTCGCGCTTCCGCTGGGCGCCGCCGTGGCATGCCGCATGCACCAACGAGTGGGGAGCGTGCTTGCTCCAAAGGAAGGTACGGCACGGAGCGCAACGTGACTCAGGTTCACCGTGAGCTGAACGAGATCGAGTACCTGAACTGGTGCATCGCGCAGCCGTACAATATGGTCGTCGCCGTGGAAATTCGCGGCGAGATCGAGCCCGAGCGGCTCCGCCTCGCACTCGGAAAAGCGCAGGTGAGGCACCCGCTCCTGGCCGTCAACACGGAGCTCGGGTCGAACGGCGTGCCGTGGTTCACCTCGGACGGCGTGGGCCCGATCCCGCTCAGCGTCGTCCGTGACTCGTCGCACGAACAGGCGCGCGCGTTTGCCGAGCAGGAGCTCACCGCCTCGTTCGAGCGCGATCGAGCGGGCTCGCCACGGCTTCCGCTCCTTCGCGTCGCGCTGTTCCTGCCGCCCGCCGCCGGCGAGACCTGTAGCCTGGTTCTCGGCGTCCAGCACGTGATCGCGGACGGTCTCTCGATGGTCTTCCTCGTTCGCGATCTCTTGCGCTGGATCGAGGACCCGGACGCCGAGCTCCCGGTTCTGAATGCGCCAGCGAGCGCCGACGACGTGTTGCCCCGTACGGTTAGGCGTCGCGTTTCGACATCACCGACCCGCTTTCAACTCGTTCTCGCGCTCGCGACGCTCTACAGCCGCGTCCGGCGCGCGTTGATTTCCGGTAGGCGCCCGCAGACACCCGCGAGGCACGTGCTTCGCCATCGCACCTGGGTTCTCACCGCCGAGCAAACGACCGCGCTCCGCGCGCGGTGCCGGCGCGAAGGCGTCTCGATGCACGCGGCGATCTGCACCGCGTTTCTGTCCGCGTTCCCCGCCGTACATACGCCGGTGAGCTTGCGCTCATTCCTCGCGCGTCCCGTGGGGGAGTCGGTTGGTCTATTCGTCGGCGCCGCCGAGGTGAAGCTTGCGTACCACGACGCGCTCGGCTTCTGGACCAACGCGCGGCGGTTCCGGCGCAAGCTTCGCCGCCAGCTGCACGACCCGTTCGGCATATTTCGCCTGTTTTCCAAGGCCGTCCCGGTCGAGCTCGTGCAACGCATGGGTCCGCTCATCGTCGAGCTCACGAGCGGCGGGCGTCCGTTCGGGATCACGAACCTCGGCGATCTCGATGCGGCGGCGCTCGGCCTCGGCCAAGGGCGACTCAAGATCGAAGGCTTCTTCGGCGCCGTCATGGGCATCGTGGACGCGAGCGTCGTGACCGCGTGCACGCTCGGCGGGCGGCTTCGACTACACCTCCTGGCGACCGAATTGGAGTCGCACGAAACCGCGATTCGAGACGACTGCGAGCGGGCCGTGCGAAGGCTGCTCGCGGCGATCGACGGCTGACCGAAGCTGCAACGATCCTCACGGCTCGACCGAAATGAGCGCAGGCAAGCTTGCCACGCTCGCGCACAGCGCTTGCGCAATCGATCGGAATCGCGATGGCAGAAGTGCACACATCAAAAATAACGAGTGTACGAATTCCGTGCAGCACGCGTCGGCATCGGAACGACGCTCCCCCGTCGCGCGGGTGAACGTTGCGCAAAGTCTGGATGTCGCCTGGCGAAACGCGTTGACCTCGTCGAGGGCGAGCGCTACCTCTTGGCGCGCGGTGGCGCGGCTGCGTGATCGAAGGGTCGGGCGGGCGTCCGCGCAAAAACAAAAGAAGGGACGAGGGACATCATGAAAATCAGCATCATCGTGGGCAGTGTGGTGGGTCTTGCGGCGCTCGGGCTCGGCCTCGCCGGCTGCGGCGCGGCGGACGAAGAAGGCAGCGTTGCAGAGACGTCGGAGGCGCTGTCCTCACCGGCCAATCCGATCGCGTTTTGCCAGGCTTCCGGCCTGAACGTGATCATCGGCACGCAGAGCAACGACACGATCACGGGCACGGCGGCGGCCGACTGCATCGTCGGGCTCGGCGGCCAAGACACCATCAACGGCGGCGGTGGCGACGACATCGTCTTTGCCGGTGAAGGCAACGACATCGTCAACGGTGGCGACGGCAACGACCAGCTCTACGGCGGCGGCGGCCAAGACACCCTGAACGGCAACGCCGGCAACGATTCCCTGAACGGCGAGAACGGCGACGACGTGCTCCACGGCAACGACGGCGACGACACGCTCTCGGGCGGCGAAGGACAGGATCGTCTCTTCGGCGACGCCGGGAACGACGCGCTCGCCGGCGAGGGCGGCGACGACAACCTGCAGGGCGGCGACGGCGACGATTCGCTGAGCGACTGCACCAACCACAACACGCTCAACGGCAACGCCGGCACCAACACCTGCAAGGGCACGACGACGGGCGGCAACTCCAGCACGCTCACGAGCTGCCAGACCGTTACGGCCTGCCCGTAACGCAAACGTGAGAACGATCATGCCGGGCCGGGCCGCGCTTCGAAAGGTGCGAGCCCGGCTCCGCATGACCGCATGGTGCGTTCCAGTGTGAGTGCTCGGCCTCACGCTGTTCGTCGTACGCATCGACTCGTAAGTATCGGAATCACCATCATGCGGTGTGCGCCGAGGTGCGCGCCGACCCCCGAGAGTGCGGCAAAGTACGTGGTTTTGCGCGGCAAACTCCGTTGACGACTCGAGTCAAGGAGTGCTCCGCTGAGCCGTTGGGAGGTGTTCGATGAGGACACATTTTCTGTCGGGGCGATCCATGTGGCAGGTGATGGCGGCAACGACTGGGGCCGTCGTGATGGTGGGCTGCGGAGGCGCGACACCGAGCGAGCCGGCAAGAACTGCCGCAGCGCCGCCGGTGCGTGTGGCCTCGGCGCAGAGCCCGACGCGCGTGACGGATGCACACCCGGAAGCGGCCGTCGCAGCTGCGCCGGTGGCTCCCGCTCGGCTGGAGCTCGGGCGTGCGCTGCCGACCGAGTGCGCGAAGGGTGTCGAGCCGTGCGCGACTCCGTCGAAGTTCGTCGAGCAGGTGTGCCGGGGTCGTTACCCCGATCTCGCGCTGTCGATGTTCTCGAAAGGGACGCCGTGGCGTCGCGGCTACCTGAAGGTCGAAACGCTCGAGCCAGTCAACATGTACGACGGCGAGCGCGGCGAGGAGTGGCTCAAGTTCGGTGAGGAAGTGCTCGTGCTCCGGACGCGGGGGCCGGGCGGACACGGCGGCGTGCAGGTGAGCGGGCCGACCGACGTCGACATCCTGCGCTGGGACGGCACCTGCGCGACCATTCGCCAGGAGATGCTCGCCCCGTACCCGACGAACACGACCGTGTTCACCCCCCGCATCGCCTGGAAGTACCTCGACGAGCCGACGCAGGAAGCGCTGCTCGGCGACCAATGGGTCAAGAACACGAGCGCGAAAGAACGTCCCGCTTGCCGCGGCTCGACGATGAAGAGCCCCGACGCCGCCTGTGACAAGGCGAGCCGCAAGCTCACCGAGGCCATCACGGTGGCATTGCGCGGCGGTCTCGCGATCCCGACCCCGGAAAAGCTCCCCGCCTGGCAAGAGCCGGAAGCTCAGGCGACGAAATAACCACACACTCCGGAGCAGCTCCCGGGCATACACGGAGGCATGCCGGACGGCGTCGTCTCGTTCCATTGCACCGCGTGCGGCGCGTGCTGCAACTCGGCACCGACGCTCTCGCTGCCGGAGCTCTTTCACCATCAGGCGCGCTTCATCGGGACGCTCGCCATTCGCCGCATCGAGCCGCTGCGCGTGGGCGCGCCGTGGGGCTCGCTGGGTGCAGTCGCGGATGCCGAAGACGTCGCGGCGTTCGAGGCGCTGACGGCGGAGCTGTGCGAGCCGGTGCAAGGGCCGGCGGGGCGGGAGCTCGTGCACCTCGCCGTGCAGGCGTTCGACGAGCCTCTGCTCGGCCGTTGTCCCGCGCTCGGGAGCGATCAGCGCTGTAGCGCGCACGCCGATCGCAAGCCGCTCGCCTGCCGCGCCGTGCCGCTCGAGCCGCTCTTGCCGGACCGCTTCCAGGACTCGGTCCTCGCCGAACGGGCGAAGGACGCGGCGTTTTGGGGTGCGAGCTGCATCGCGCTCGGCCCCCGCGAGGGGTTCCTACCGGTCGTGCGCGAGCGGCGCGTCGTCGAGCCGGAGGCCGCACTGGCGCTCGCCTCGCGCCGGCGCGAGCTCGCGGAGGATCGCCGGCGCTTCGGTAGCGCCGTCTTCGAGATGTTGCGGGCCGATCTGTTCGATCACCCGGAGCGCGTCGGCCGGTTGCCGTCGCACGGCTTCTTCTCGCTGTCCCTCGCGCCGGCGCTCGCCGTGATCGCGAGCGTCTCCCCGCGCTGCCGGGACCGCACCGTGAACTTCCTCTCCGCACAGATGAAGCTCACGTCCTCGCGCCTCGTGCCGGGAACCTCCGCGTCCCGCGAGAGCCAGCGCGAGCTAGCGGCACTGCTCCGTGCGAGCACGGCCCTCTGGTCGTCGCTCGAGCAAGTCGGCA
>DATMCL010000325.1:0-38785 GCA_035558375.1 Polyangiaceae bacterium | reverse complement strand
CGATCTACGGCGCGGTGAACAGCGATCGCGATCCGCTGTTCCAGCAGCTCGACGTGCGGCTCGAGAAGGCCTTCAAGATCGGCTCCGTCTTCACGCTCGCGCCGTACCTCGACGTCCAGAACGTCTACAACGCGACGAACGCTCAGGGTTACACGTACAACTACGACTACTCGAAGAAGGAAGCAGCCGGCGGTTTGGGTCTCTTCCCGAACCTCGGCATCCGAGGTGAGCTATGAACGAACGGTTCCTTTCTCGTGTGCCGGCCGCGCTCGGCCTCGGCCTCACGCTCGTCGCGACGAGCGCCTGCGACGACCCGCTCTCCTCGGTCGAAGCGATCGACAAAACGCGCGTCGTCGGCGCGAAGATCGAGGTGGCGGGCGACCCGACGCGCGCCGCGCCGCTGCCCGGCGAGGACGTGGTCGTGCGTTTCCTCGTGCTTTCCCCCGATCCGGCGCCGAGCTTCGCGTACGCCCTCACGGCGTGCGTCGCGGCCGATTCCGCCTCCGATCTCACGACTTGCGCGGGCGAGCCTCTCGCGACCGCCGCAAGTCTCGCTCCCGTGCCGGACGCGCCGAGCATCGCGTTCGTAGCACCCGCCGACGCGCCTCTGGAGACGCGCCTCGCCGTGCTCGGCAACGTGTGCTCGAGCGGCGCCGCCTTGCCGAGCGAGGCCGCAGGCACCTGCGACGACGGGTCGGCGGTGCGCGCGACCACCCTCGACTTTTACATGGACGACGGGAGCCACCCGAACACGAACCCCGCGCTCACGAGCGTTAGCTTCGACGGTACGGAGCTCGGCCCCGAAACGGCGCTCACTGCCGATTGCGCCGAGCTGCCCGCGATCCCCGCCGGCGGCAAGCATGGTCTGAACGTCAAAGTCGACGAAGCGTCGCGCGACCCCGTCGAGCGCGAGACGGGCGCCGATCCAGGGCGAGAGAGCCTCCTCTTCTCGTACTTCGTGTCGCGCGGCGACGTCGATCACGCCTTCAGCGGCATCGAGAGCACCGACACGACGAGCTCGACGGGCGCGATCTGGACCGCGCCGGGCAGCATCGACGCGCCGACGCTCGCGCGGTTCGTGATTGTCGTCCGCGACGGCCGCGGCGGCTCGGACTTCACCGAGCGTCGCATCTGCCTCGTGCCGCGCTGATCACCGGGGTGCCCGCCCAAAGTGCCAAGAAAACCAGCAAAAGGATCGATCCATCATGAACATCGAACGCATACAACACATCACCGCTTACGGCTCGGGCTGGGTGCTCTGGGTCCTGATCGTGGCCTCGGTCATCGCGCTCGGGATCGTGCTCGAGCGCACGGTTCTGTTCGTGTCGTCACGAGACAACGCCGCGAGCCTCCGGCGCGACCTGCGCGGATTTCTCTCGGCGCGCGACGTGGCGGGTGCGCGGCGGCGGCTCGATCGCTCACCGAGCTTCGAGGCGTCGATTGCACGCGCCGGGCTCGACGCGGAAGGCGTGGGAAGCGCCGAGGAGCGCATCCTTGCCGAGCGCGAGGTAGCGCGGCTGTCTCTCGAGCGGAACCTCGGGTTCTTGGGGACGCTCGGCTCGAACGCGCCGTTCGTCGGGCTGCTCGGCACGGTGATCGGCATCGTGCGCGCGTTCCACAAGCTGAGTGAGTCCACGGGGCAGGTGTCGGCGGCCCTCCTCGCCGAGATCGGCGAGGCGCTCGTCGCGACGGCGGTGGGCATCCTGGTAGCGCTGCCCGCGATCGCGTTTTTCAACCTGTTTCATCGCACGATCAAGGCGCGGCTCGGGCACAGTGACGCGCTCGGCCACGAGGTGCTCGCCTACCTGAAGGCCCAGGCGCACCTCGCCCCCTCGGATGCGGAGTGAGTCATGGCAGCCACCGCACACTCGAACGGCGACGAGGAAATCGTCGGCATCAACGTGACGCCCCTCGTGGACGTCGTGCTCGTGCTCCTGGTCGTGCTGATGGTGACCGCCGGCTACATCGCTTCCAAAGCAATTCCGGTCGACCTACCGAAGGCCGCGACGGGCGAGAGCATCACGAAAACCCTCGCCATCTCGATCGACCAAGCCGGCAAGCTCTACCTCGACGGACGCGTGACGAGCGAGGCGGAGCTCCACGGCAGCGTCGCGGCGGCGAAAAAAGCTCGCCCCGACCTGCGCGCGGTGATTGCCGCCGACGGTCGCGTGCAGCACTCGCGCGTGGTTCAGCTGATCGATCTTTTGAGACAAGAGAATGTCAACGAATTCGCCCTCGACGTCCGGCCCGAGGATCTGGCGAAGAAGGATTGAAGCGGTCATGACGCAGCATCCGTTCATCGGCTTGTTCGCGGCGTGCGGTGTCAGCCTGCTCGCCCACGGCATCGCGTACGCGTCGCTCGCGTTCGCGCCCCCGCCGCCGAAGGAGCTCCCGCCGAGTCGCGTCGCGTTTCGCGTGCGTGCCACCGAGCCGCCGCGTTCGCTGCCCCCGCCGCCCCCGGCACCCGAGCCGATCCACACGGAGCCGCCCCCGAAGGCCGCCAAGGCGAAACCCACCCCGAACATCCCGCCTCCCGCTCCCGTTCCCGCAGTCGCTCCCGTCGATCTCCGCGGCGTGACGCTCACGAACGACACCGGTGGCGGCTCGTTCAGCTCCGTGGTCGGCAACGGCAGCGCGCTCGAAGGTCCCGTCGGTCCCATTGCTGCCAAAGCGTCACCTGCTCCCAAGGCGCCGGCCGCCGCGCCAGTGGCCACAGCCCCGGCGTCCGGAGTCCCGGAGGTCGCCGCGGCCGATCTCTCGACGCGTCCCGTGCCGCCCGAGCTCACCGCGAACCTTCGCGACCACTATCCCGCAACGGCCAAGGCGCGCGGTATCGGCGGCTCCGCGACGGTGCGCGTTCGCATCGAGCCGGACGGCCGCGTCCGGCGGGTCGAGCTGATGACGGAATCGTTCGAGGGCTTCGGTGAGGCTTGCCGGCGGACGCTCGCGGGGTCGCAATGGACGGCACCGCGCGATCGCGACGGTCGTGCGGTCGCGACGCATATCCGCTACACGTGTCGCTTCGTGGTCGGACAGTGACAGGTCCCTTGGCATCGAGAGCGCGACGCGCGCCCGCACAGGTCCTCGCCGCCCTTGCGGCGTTGCTCGCCTGCGTCGTGCTGGTCGTTCCTCTCGTTGCCGGCGCACAGTCGCGCCCCTCGGGCCTCCCGGCCGTGATCAGCGTGGGCGCGTCGGGCCTCGATCCGGGAGCGATCCAGCGGGCGGTCGAAGCCGAGCTCCACGTGCCGCTCGTGATCGATCCCAATGCGGGGCAGCGTCTCGAGCTCGTCGTCAGCGGGCGTCGCGCGAACGTGACGTACCTGAGCCCGGGGCGCGATCCGGTGACGCGCTCGGTCGATCTTCCGAAGGACGAGGAGCGCGCGCTCGAGACGCTCGCCTACCTCGTCGGCAACCTCGCGCGGGACGAAGCGAGCGAGCTCTTGGCTCAGCTCGCCCCACCACCCGGCGAAGGCGCGACGGACGTGCCGCCACCACCGCCACCACCGCCGCCACCGCCTGCGGCCACGGGCGAAGCCAAACCGGCCCCGAGCGCGGTAGCTCCGAACACCGCGCCACCCCCCGTTGCCGGAGCCGCACCGAAGCTCAACGAGTCGAAGCGCTTTGCCGCGAACTTCTCGCTCTACTACCCGATGACGGCGCGCAAGCACACCGAGCAGTGGAAGCTGAACCTCGAAGCGGGCGTCGCCTATTCGCGCGTGGGGGCGATCAACGGCGCCGCCATCAATCTCGGCTACCTGCGCGTCGACCAGTCGCTCGACGGCTTTGGCGGAGCGCTCTTTTGGACGCGCACGGGTGACGTGCGCGGGATCGCCGGCTCGTTCTTGGTAACCGAAGACTACGGTCGGCTCAAGGGCATCGACTTCGCCACGATCGTCAATCACCGCGAGGGCAACGTCGAAGGCCTCCAGGCCTCGACGTTCGTTGCCACGGCGGGTGACGTGCTCGGCATCGAAGGCGCGCCGATCGTGGTGGTGGGGCGCGACGTCCAGGGCTTCCAGGGCTCGGTCGGCGTGTCCGTCGGGCGCGACATCCGAGGCGCCCAGCTCGGCCTCGTCGACGTCGCGCGCGACGTGGTCGGCGTCGAGCTCGGCCTCGTCAACGCCGCGCGCGACGTGCAGGGAGCTCAGCTCAGCCTCGTCAACGTGGGGCGCCGCGTGAAAGGCCTCCAGCTCGGCCTCGTCAATGTTTCCGACGAGCTCGACGGCGGCGCGATCGGTCTCGTCAACATCGCAAGAAACGGGCGCTTCCAGCCCGTCACCTGGTTCTCCGGACCGCACGCGGTCTTCAACGTCGGCTACAAGTGCATCGCTGGTCTCACGTACACGCAGGCGGGCGGCGGCTACGATGTCGTGAACGACACGGGCCGCTGGGAGGTCGGCGCGGGCGTCCACCTCGCATTGCCGTACGGCTTCTATGGCGAAGCCGGTGGCGGCTATGCGCAGATCCACAACGCCAAGGGCAGCGACAGCGAGCGCCAGGAGGTCCGTTACGACCTACGGATGGGTTTCGAGCCGGTCCACGGCGTCACGCCCTTCGTCGGCGGCACCCTGACCCAGCGGGTCTACGGCGGCGGCGCGGTCCTCCGCGGTGAGTACGCCGTCGGCGTCTCCTTTCTTTAAAAATCAATAAAAACAGGAGTTTACAAAAAGGATCGGGTGCCTTTGAACGGACGGCGACGCTGCGGGCACTACCTCTCGTGATCTCTGGCCCAGTCCGCACGGGCCCCGACGCGACAAAGCACTACGATGGCGCTCTCACAGCTCGTCACCATGACGGACACGGCGTTCGTGGAGCGCGAAAGGGCGTTGGAGGGCGATTTCATCGCGCGCCTCACGCTGGGCGATCGCGCGGCCGTGGCGGAGGCGTACGACGCGCACCACAGCGCGGTCCGGGCCTTCGCCAAGCGCCTCGTGGGTGAGACGGCGGCGGCCGAGGACCTCGTGCACGAGGTGTTCGTCGTCCTGCCCCGCGCGATCAAGAGCTACCGGGGCGACGCGTCGCTGCGCACGTTTCTGATCTCGGTGGCGGTCAATCATGCCCGGCACCACGTTCGCGCCGCTGCGCGCCGCCGCTACGCGATGGAGCGATACGAGCGCGAGCCCGGCCGTGGCGTGAGCGATCCGGAGCAGCTCAGCGGGAGGCGCGAGCTCGCTCAGGTGCTCGAGCGCTGCCTCGACGCCCTGCCGCTCGACCAGCGCGTCGCGTTCGTGTTGTGCGAGGTCGAGGAGCGGAGCTCGACCGAAGTCGCGAGGATCGTCGGAGCGCCGGAGGGCACGGTGCGCACGCGGCTGTTCCACGCAAAAAAGAAGCTCCGCAGCTTGCTCGAAGAGGAGGGCGTCCGATGAGCGACGACCTTTTGGCACGAGCGACCCGCGCGCTCCGCGAGGAGACGCAGGATGACGACACCGGCGCGCGCTTTACCCGCTCGCGCATCATGGCGAGCCTGCACGAGGATCGGGTCAAGCGCCGCACGCGCTGGGCCTTCCTGATCCCGATCGCGGCGACCTTCGTCGCGGCGAGCGCTTTCGGCGCAGCGAGCGGCACGGCGCAGCGCGCGTTCGAGGTGGTCGTGCGCGCGCTCGGGATCCACAAGAGCGCTCCCCCCGCTCCGCGCGCGACGGCGCCGCGCTCCGCGAGTGCCGCCCCCGTCGTCCCGCAAGCGCCGCCGCGCGCTGCCGAGGTGCCCGCACCGGTCGTGACCGAGGAGCCGGCTCCGCCGCCACCGGTCGCCGAGCAGCCCGCGCCGGTCGCCGTCGTCCCGCCCGCGGCTCCGAAGGCGCAGGCGGCGCCGCCCGCCGTCAACGCACCGGCGCCCACCGCGAGCGCTCCGGATCCGACCTTCGAGCTCTACAAGGCCGCGCACCAAGCCCACTTCGTCGATCGGGATTGGGCGCGTGCGCTCAGCGGCTGGGACGCCTACCTGAAGGCCGCGCCCCGCGGCGCACTCGCCCCGGAAGCTCGCTACAATCGCGCGCTCTGCCTCTTGCGCCTGCACCGGAACGACGAGGCGCGCGCGGCGCTCCGTCCGTTCGCAGACGGCCGCTACGGCACTTACCGGCGCGAAGAGGCCCAGAAGCTCATCGAAGCGCTGCCGTCGGGTCTCGACGGACCCTGAGGTTTCCGCGCGCTGGGTGCGGCCGTATAAGGGCCGGATGCCTGCGCTTGCCGGTCGAAGGATCCTCATCACGGGCGTGTCACGCGGGGTCGGCCTCGAGACGGCGCGCCTCTTTCTCGCCGAAGGCGCCGAGATCCTCGGCGTCGCTCGCGATCCGGAGCGGCTCGCCAAGGCCCAGCGAGAGCTCGCCGCCGGCGGGACGCGCCTCAGCGTGCTCGCCGCGGACGTGAGCGACAAAGACGCGCCGCCGCGCATCGCGCGTGCCGTCGAAGAGCGCTGGGGAGCGCTCGACGTGCTCTTCAACAACGCGGGCGTCCAGATCGACGGCACGACACGCGGCATCACCACGGGGCGCGAGGACGTGCTCGAAGTGTCGCTCGGCGTGAACCTATGGGCGCCGTACCGTCTGTGCCGCGCCCTCTTGCCGGCGCTCCTCCGCGGGCGCGAGCCGCGCGTCGTCAACGTGAGCTCCGGCGCGGGGAATCTCGCGAGCATGACCATGACCGACATCCCCACGTATCGCCTGAGCAAGTGGGCGCTGAACGGGCTCACGCTGCTGCTCGCGGGCGAGCTTGCCGGAAAGGTCGCCGTCAATGCGTTCGACCCCGGCTGGGTGAAGACCGATCTCGGCGGCGCGCGCGCTCCGGGCATCCCGGAAGAGTCCGCGCGTGGGGCGCTTTCGCTCGTGACCCTGCCCTTCGATGTGGGCGGGAAGTTCTGGAAGGACGGCGCCGAAATCCCATTCTGAGAGCCGTGATAGTCTCGGGGGACGGGCATGCAGGACACCCTTCTGATCCTTCATTTCTTGGGACTCGCGCTCGGCGTGGGGACGAGCTTCGCGATGATGCGCCTCGGAATGGCGCTGAAAGAGGCGCCGCCGGCCGATCGCGGGCTGGTGATGAAATACGCGCTGTCGATCAGCAAGAACGGCGGCATCGGCCTCGGGCTGCTCCTGCTCTCGGGCTTCGGCATGCTCTTCACGCGCGGCGTCGCGACGGTGTTCGCGTCCGGCGGACCGGCGTTCCACACCAAGCTCCTGCTCGTCGTGATTCTGTCGGGCCTGCTCGGCTACTCACAGGTCCTGATCAAGCGGATGCGCGAAAAGCAGGATCCTGCGGCCGCGGCGACCCTGCAGAAGCTCGGGCCCGTGATGCTCCTCACTGGGCTCGGGATCGTCGTCTGCGCGGTGCTCGCGTTTCACTGAGGCGGTGGGCAGGGTGGCTCGCCAGCGCCTGCTCGTCCTCCTCGACCACATCGACCATGTGACCGGCGGCTATGAGCCGCAGCTTCGCGCGGCCTTCGAGGCCATGTGCCAGAAGCACGATCTCGACCTCGTGCTGCTCGTCGGTGGCGCGCCCGACAATCCGAATCCGGTCGGCGCGGCCCACGCCCGCGTGTACGAGCTGCTCGACGCGACGTCTGCCGACGGCGTGATCCTTCTCGCGGCGGGGCTCGCCGCCTACTCGGGCGTCGAGCGGCTCGCGGAGATGCATCAAAAGCTCGGCAAGCTGCCGATTTGCGCGATCGGTAGTGCGGTGCCCGGCATGCCGAGCGTCGTCGTGGACAACCGCCCGGGGATGGAGGCGCTCGTCGAGCACGTGATCAGCGTCCACGGGCGCAAGCGGCTCGCGTTCATCAGCGGGCATCCGAAGAATCCCGACTCCGAAGCGCGTTACCAGGTCTTTCGCGAGGTGCTCGCGCGCCACGGCGTCGAGGTCGATCCACGCCTGGTCGCGACCGGGTTCTTTCACGCGGCCTCGGGCGCGAAGGCCGCGCTCGAGCTCTGCGAGACGGGCGTCCCGTTCGACGGGCTCATCGTCGCGAATGACGCGATGGCGCTGAGCGCCGTCGAGGCCTTGCGTGGTCGCGGCATCCGCATCCCGCGCGACGTGGTCGTCACCGGCTTCGACGATCTCGTGCTGTCGCGGCTCGCGAGCCCGCCGCTCACCACCGTGCGCCAGCCGCTCGAGCGCATGGGCATGGTCGCCGTGGAGCTGATCCTTTCGCAGCTGCGCGGTGAAAGCGTGCCCGCGGTCGTCGAGATGCCGGTCGAGTTCGTGGCGCGCGCATCGTGCGGCTGCGACGAGCGCGGCAACTTGCACGAGGCGCGAACGTCGCGGAATCCGTCGGGTGCCGCGGACGCGCCGCTCGCACGCCTGCGGGCCGTCGGGGCGCTCGATGCACACGGGCAGCCGGCGCCCTGGGCCGCGCGCTTGGTCGAGGCGCTCGAGGTCGAGCTCTACGGCACCCCCGGCGAGTTCCTGGACGCGCTCGAGGACACCCTCGAGCAGGCCGTCGACGGGCAGGACGCGTTCGAGAAACTCCAGCGCTGGGTCGTGAGCTTGCGTCGCGAGGGCCTCGGACCGGCGCTCGACCCCGTCTGGGAGCCCGCCGAGCGCATGATCGAGGCCGCCATGACGCGCTCGCAGGCGCGCCAGCGCCTCACGGCCGACGTCGTCTTCCAGAACCTCTTGCGGAGCGGAGAGCGCCTGGCAACGGCGTCGCTCGACGGTGAAACCCTGCGCCGTGTCGTCGCCGAAGAGCTCGCGGAGCTCCGCCTCCGGAGCGCCGCCGTCTCCCTGTACGTCGACGCGAGCCGGCGCGAGCTCACGCCGTTCTTGTGGCTCGACGAAGGGAAGGTGCGCTCGCTCGGCGGACCGAGCTTCCCCGCCGCGGCGTTGATCCCGGGCGGCAGCTCGGAACGGCGCCGCACCTTCTGCGTCATGCCGCTCACGTACGAGAGCGAGCAGCTCGGCGTGGCGGCGTTCGAGCTCGGCACCGGCTTCGTCGTGTTCTCGATGCTGGCGGGCCAGCTCAGCGCCGCGCTGAAGAACGTCGCGCTCCACCAGGAGATCGTGCGCACGCTCACGCTGCACGAGCGCAGCGTGCAGGAGCGGCTCGCGACCGCCGAGCGCATGGCCTCGCTCAGCGTGCTCGCGGGCGGCGTCGCGCACGATCTCAACAATGCGCTCGGTCCGCTCGTGACGCTGCCGGACGTCATCCTCAGCGAGCTCGACGAGCTGAAGGCCGGTACGCTGACCGACGATACCGAGCTCCGGCTCGACATGGCGACGATCAAGTCGTCGGCCTTGCGCGCGGCCCAAACCATCAAGGACCTCATGCTGCTCGGACGGCCGGGCGCTACGGCCAAGCAGGCGCTCGACTTGAACGAGGTCGTCTCGTCCGCGGCTTCGCCCGAGTCCCTCAGGTTTCTCGCGCCGCGCGCTGCGGCCGTGCGCGTTCAGCTCGAGCTCTCGGTGGAGCCCCTCGTCGTGCTGGGATCGGAGCCGCACCTCCTGCGCGCGCTCGGCAATCTCTTGCGGAACGGCTCGGAGGCGATCCCGGGCACGGGGCAAATCAGCGTGCGGACCGAGCGGGTCGCGTTGCCGGCCATGCTCGGTGCCTACGAGCTCATCCCCGCGGGCGAGTACGCGACGATCACCGTCTCCGATACCGGCGCAGGCATCACGCCGGCGGACCTCACGCGCATCTTCGAGCCGTTCTTCAGCCGCAAGCGACTCGCGGACAGCAGCGGCAGCGGTCTCGGGCTCGCGATCGTGCACGGCGTCGTCAAGGAGCACGGCGGCTACATCGACGTCGTGAGCGACCTCGGTCACGGCACGACCTTCACGCTCTATTTCCCGCGCGCCTCGGGCCCCTCCGACGCCGCGCGCGAGCCTGCCGGCATTCCGCACGGCTCCGCGCGCATCTTGATCATCGACGACGAGCCCATCCAGCTGCAGGCCGCGCGGCGCGTGCTCCGGCACCTCGGGTACGAGGTGGACACGCTCGGCAGCGGCGTCGAAGCCGTGACCCATTTCACGACCGAGCGCGAGCGCCGGGACGAGGGCCCAAGGGCCACGGTGGAGATCCCGCCGTACGATCTCGTGATCGTCGATTACGCGCTGAACGAGGAGCGCAACGGGCTCGAGACGCTCGAGCTCATCCGCGAGCTCTTCCCCGCGCAGCGCGGCATCATGGTGAGCGGCCACGGACGCGCCGAGCACGAGGGCTCGGGCTCCACCGTCACGTGGCTGCCGAAGCCGTACAGCGCGGAAGCACTCGCGCGCGTCGTCAAACGCGTGCTCGATTCGACCCCGCCGCCGAGCTCCCGACCCAAGTGAGCGCCGAAAGGGCGGGGTAGTAACCGCACTCGGGATCTTCGGTCGAGCGCGCGATCCGCCGGCCGCGGAAAGCCCAAAAAACCAGCGGGGACGCGGACCTGGAATCGGTCCCAGCGGAACAGTCGAGCCGCCACGGTCGGCCTCGCGGTAGGGCCGTTTTAAAGCTAGAATCTTCGAATCGGTGGCAGGAAAGTGGAGTGTATGCCACTCCTAAAGTGCCGCTTTCGGCACCCGCCGCCTTTCTTGCTCGCACAGTCACTACGAGGAATCTAAGAATGCGAAAGTACGCGCTCCCGTTCGTTCTCGGTCTCGGTCCGATCATCGCCATCGCTTGCTCCCCGCCCCCCACGACCGGAGACGACGACGACGACGACAGCACGAGCGGCTCTTCCACCAACGGCGGCTCGAACTCGCAAGGTGGCTCCTCGGGCAGCGGTACGGCCAACGTCGGAAACGGCGGCACGCAGCCGAAGGGCGGCAGCGCCGGCGCTGGGATGTCGATGGGCGGCTCGGTGATGAACGGCGGTACGGGCGGCGCGTCCGCGAACGGCGGTACGGGCAACGTGATGGCCGGCGGTATGGGCGGCAGCTCGATGGGGGGCATGAGCGGCTCGGCCGGCGGCGGCATGGTCACCTGCAGCAACACCGACAAGAGCATCGTCCCCATCGACAGCACCGGCTGGGTCGACAAGAGCTGCAACGCGTGCGGCATCCAGGGTGCGTTCTACTGGTACGCGGACGACGTCACCAAGGCGACCCTCATGTGTAACGGCGCCGCATGCGCGGCGAACTCGCCGCCCTACCAGATGGGCACGCCCGGCCCCGGCATGTGCATCTCCGGCACCGCCTCGGGCATGAGCACCGATTGGGGTGCCGGCATCGGCTTGAGCTTGAACGACAGCGGCGACGCCAACGGCATGACCGCCGTGAAGAGCGCGTACAACGCCAGCGCGGCCGCCTGCGGCAACGTCACCGGTTTCGACATCACGCTCACCGGCAACACGGGCGGCATGCCCGTGCGCGTCGGCTTCACGACGACGGGCGACGGCAGCACGATCGCGCCGTTCATTCCGGTCGGCGACCCCGCCGGCACGTCGCTCAAGTTGAGCGGCTCCGATCAGATCGTGATCACCAAGGCCGTCATCCCCGCCGACTGGATGAAAACCGATCCGTCGCCGCCCGATCCGTCCGCGATCTACGATCTCCAGATCCAGGTGGCCGCGGACCAGGCGACCGCCGGCACGCCCTTCAGCCTCTGCGTCACGGACATCAAGCCCGTGATGGAGGGTGGCAGCGGTGGTGGCGGCAACATGGGCTGCAAATCGAACAGCGTCGGCACCATCAGCAGCAACACCGGCGTGCAGCCGCTCGGTTCGAGCCTCGGCTACCAGAACAACGTCAACAACCTCGGCAGCGGCTCGCAGAGCGTCACCGGCTATTACGGCGGCAGCTGCGCGGCGATGACGGTCAACACGACCGGCATCAAGAGCAACAACAACTCGCCGGCGTCGTATCCGTCGATCGTCGACGGCTGGCACTGGGGCAGCTGGAACGGCATGTACGGTCAGGGCAGCGTCAAGGCCATCTCCGCGCTCTCGAGCGTGAAGAGCAGCTACGCGTTCACGCCTCCGGCTGGCAACAAGTGGAACGTCTCCTACGACATGTGGGTGGCGCAAAGCTCGAACCTCTCGGCGCCCGACGGCAACACGCTCGAGGTCATGGTCTGGCTCGATTACTCGAGCCAGATGACGACGAACCCGATCGGCGACAAGCAGACCGCCTCGTTTACGGGCAACGGCACCACGTGGGAGATCTGGTACGGCGCGACGGGCTCCTGGCACACGGTGACCTATCGGCGCTCGCCCGGGACGGCACCCGTCACGGACCTCGACCTGCTCGCGTTCCTCAAGGACGCGGTCACGCGCGGCACGGGCTCCGCGAGCTGGAACCTGCTCTCGGTTCAGGCTGGATTCGAGCTCTTCGACGCGACGAGCGGCGGCTCGGTCGACTCGTACACCTGCACGATCAACTGAGCCGTTCGATCGGACCCCTGGCTTGCTTGCGAGTGAGCCGGGGGTTTCCTTTGTCTCCCTAGCGGCGCCGCAGCAGGAGCCCGGCGACGGCCGCGAGCGCAAGGCCGATGGTCGCGTGCCCGACGACGAGGTGCGCGGCGCTCCCGTTCGGGCAGTGCAGCGTCAGTGCGGCGTTCGCGGCGAGGCCGGCGACGGCGGCGCCGTGGAGAACGCGCGAGCGCGGCCCCGCGCCGCGATCGAGGAGCCAGAGCACCAAGACGAGCGGGATGGTGAGGAGCGAGCCGTAGCTGAAGCAGCTCCATGCCTGGCGAACGAAGACGGCGCTGTCCGCGGCCGGGGCGAGCGTCGTGGCGGTTCGCACGAAAGCCGCTGCCGCGGGGATGCCTAGCGCCGCGGCGAGAATGGCTTCGGAAGAAATCCGCTTCGCCGGCGCCCCGAAGACCGGTAGGGCTCGGGCGGCGGCCATCCCCCCGAAGAACGCGAAGGCAGCAAGGAGCCCACCGAGCTCGAGCGCCGGCACGAGCGCGAAGTCCGAGCGCAGGTGGCGGAGACCGAGCGCCGTCACGAGCGCGAACGCGGCCACAGCCACGAGGAAGCGCACCGGGTTCGGTCTGCTGCGAAGCCACGCGCGGAAACCCACCTCCTCGTTCACGAGCGCCTCGAAGCCGGCCCACGGAAGCGCCTCGGTCTCGAGCGCTCCCGACTCGGCGGTGAGCGCTTTCCCGAGCGCGGCGTCGTCGGCGAGCAAGAGCGAGCACTCTCCGCAGGCCTCGGCGTGCGCCAAGAGCGCCGGAGGTAGGGGGATCTGCCCCAAGCGCAGGGCATCCCGGACGTGTTCGCAGCTCACTTCACTCATAGGGCACCGCCCGGGGTCGGGTTACCGGAGGGAGCGCCGGCCTCGCCGAGCAGCTCCCTGAGCCGCACGTAGCCGCGGTGAGCCCGCACCTTGGCGGCCGCCACGCTGATGCCGATGCTTGCGGCGAGCTCGGGGAAGGAGAGCTCCGCGAGCCAGTGGAGCTCGATGACCTCACGCTGGTCGCTCGGGATCCGTTCGAGGGCCCAGTCGAGCGAGCGGCGCGCTTCCGTCTGCTGCTGGCCTCGCGGCTCGACGGGCTTTCGCTCTGCGGCCTCGGCGTCGGAGCGCTCCGGCCGGCGCTTGCGGCGCCGGAAGAGCTCGCGCTTGAGGTTCATGGCGATCGTGTAGAGCCAAGGCTTCAAGCGCTTGCTCGGGTCGAAATCGAGCCGTGCGCGGTGGAGTTGCAGAAACGTCTGCTGGACGAGGTCGCGAGCTTCCTCCCGCTGCCCGAGATCCCGCACGAGCAGCCGCTCGAGCGGCGCCGCATAGCGCTCGAAGAGCTCGCGAAACGCGCCGCGGTCGCCCGCGACATATGCCGCCATTAGCTCCTCGTCGGTGCGCACGCGGGGCCGAGCATGCGTCACCCGCTCGAGCGGCTCAAGCCGCTAATCGCGGAGGAAGTGGCACGTGTAGCCGCCGGGGTGCTTCTCCAGGTAGTCCTGGTGGTAGTCCTCGGCCGGGGTGAAGTCGCCTTCCTTCACGATCTCGGTGACGATCGGGCGCTTCCATTTGCCGCTCGCGTTCACGCGGGCACGCACTTCCTCGGCGACTTTACGCTGCTCGTCCGAGGTGTAGAAGATGGCGGAGCGGTACTGGGTTCCGACGTCGTTTCCCTGGCGATTCGCCGTGGTCGGGTCGTGCATGCGGAAGAACCAGTGCTCGAGCAAGTCCGCGTAGGAGAGCTTCTTCGGATCGAACGTCACGCGGATCGATTCGGCGTGCCCGGTCCGACCGGTGCGCACGTCCTCGTAGGTCGGCTTCGCGCTGGTACCGCCCGTGTAGCCGACCTCGGTTTCGAGGACGCCGGGGACCTTGCGCAAGATCTCCTCCATGCCCCAGAAGCAGCCGCCGGCGAGCACGGCCGTTTCGAGGGTGGGCGAGCAGCCGGGAGCTTCGCCGGGTGCCGGGCGAGCGCAGCTGTTGTCGGCACCGTCGCTCGGCGCGGGCGTCGCGGCGGCCTTGCCGAACGCGGGTAGGTAGTCGCCGTAGCCCTCGGCCTCGAGCTTGTCGACCGGGATGAAGCGGAGCGAGGCGGAATTGATGCAGTAGCGAAGACCGGTGGGGCCGGGTCCGTCCTCGAAGACGTGTCCGAGGTGCGAGTCCGCGTCGCGCGAGCGCACTTCGGTGCGGCGCATGCCAAGCGTGTTGTCGGAGTGCGACATCACGCGCTTCGCATCGACGGGCTTGGTGAAGCTCGGCCAGCCGGTGCCGGAATCGAACTTGTCTGTCGACGAGAAGAGCGGCTCACCGCTCACTGAATCGACGTAGAGGCCCGCCTCGTGATTGTTCCAGTAGCGGTTCTGGAACGGAGGCTCGGTCGCATCGTGCTGGGTGACCTCGTACTCGAGCGGCGAGAGCTTCTTCTTGAGCTCCGCGTCGTTCGGCTTGGTGAAAACTCGGTCGGTCATGCTGGTGGCTCCTAACGTAGCGTGGGCTTCCGGAGCGGAGCCAGCCGGCCGCGCCGGCACGCTGGCCATGGCGGTCGTCTTCGGCTCGACGCTCGGCTCGGGGCGCCGCGCGCAGGCGACGACACCCCAAACGGCTATCAAGATGGCCACGATGGGGGACCAGGGCAACGAGGGGCGTGACTTCATGCTGGCTTCGCCTCGCGAATGGGTGACACGAAGGGTACGGCGGCGGACCGCCGGGAGTTACCGCGCCGTGTTCCACCCGGGGCGCAATACAGGTCGAACTAGGGGTAATCGAGCGGGCGCGCCCAGCGTGAGCCGGCGCCGGCGCGCTGGGGCACGATGAAGCGCGCCGTATCGGCTGCATCGACCGCCTGCGCGTAGTCGTAGCTCGGCGTGAACACCTGGTCGTCGTGCGGCTCCGTAGCGGGCATGTCCCCCGCGAGGTGGGGACCCGCGTCTACGTATTGGTTCCCCCCTGCGCGGATGAGCCCGAGCGTCATCGGGTCGGAGCAGGTTTGCTTGGAGGTGGGCGCTGCCACCGTCTCGAAGCTCGTCGCTTCGAGCAACACCTGCGCGTCGCACCCGGAGCCGACCGCGTACGTGGCTGCGTCGATCACGACGTTGCTGAACAGGTGTACGCGTGACGCGTCGCCGCGGGCGAGCGGCGCGCGGCCGGACACCTGTTGCCAGAGCGTATGGTGAATCGTTGCGGTCGTGTCGGCGAGCTCGTTCGAGCGGGGGTGCTTGTCGCCGCAGGCGAACACGTTGTGTCCGTTGTTCTTGAGCCACGAGAACGTGAGGTTTTTGGAGCCGGTCGTCGCGTCGATGAAGCCGTCGCTGATCGCCTCGAACGTCACGTGGTCGACCCAGATACCATCGGCTTCGTCGAGGCTGATGCCGTCGCCGGCCTCGATGAGGTCGGGGTTCACGCCGTAGAGGGCGACGTTTCGGACGATGACGTTCTTGCTGTCGCCGATGTCGAGGGAGCCGCCGTAGAGCTGTGCGCCGCGACCGAGTCCGACGATCGTCTTGTCGGAGGTCACCTCGAGACGCCGCTCGCTGCGTTCGACCATCACCTCGCTGACCGCGCATGCCGGCGCGTCGTCCGGGAGCAGGTTCTTCGTGGATTTTCCCGGCTCGTCGGCACAGGGGGTCGGGCAGGCGCTCGTCTCGGTCACGTCGTCGCCGGTGCGGTGCACGTCGAGCGAGCCTTCGCCGAGCACGATCACGGCGGGTCCGTCGGCCTTCAGCGCGGCGGCGAGGGCGTCGATCGTGGCGGGTACCTCGCTCTCCGCGACCTCGGTCTCGACGAGCACCGGCTCCGTGGCGCCGCCGCCTGTCGTCCCTGCGGCGAAACCCACGGGAGCGATGCTGATTCGCTTCCGAAACACGGCCGTGCCGTCGCTCGGCGCGCTGAGCCAAACGGCGCCGGAGCCTTTGGGGAAGCCGGGGCCGGGGTCGCAGCCCAGGTTGGCTTCGGGCGTGCCGCGGTCGGTGGCGTTCGCCCACGTCGAATCGTCGTAGCCGGCCGCCGGCCAGTCGCCGCTCGGCGCGGTGCTCACCTTCCAGCTCGCGTCGCTCGGGTAGGGGCGTTCGAGCTCGTCAACGAGGGCGAGCAACGCGGGCGCCCCGGCGCTGGCCGTGACTACGACCGAGACGGCGTTGTCCCCCGGCAGGAGCGTGAGCGGCACGAAGACCGGCTCGAGCGACGCGGTGCTCTCCTCGAGCAGGTGCCCGTTGACGAACAGCCGGAAGCCATCGCGCGCCGCGACCACGACGCCCGGACCCTGGTCGGCGACGTAATCGCCGGTTTGGAGCACCCAAGGCATGCGTTTGGCGTCGCCGCCGAGTTGCGGCTCGCTCGGCAGCTCCGGCGGAGCCGCTGGGGGCGTGCAGTCGAGGCCAGCCGGCGCTTCTTGGTGAACGACTGTCGCCGTCTGCGCGACGTCCGTGCCGCACGCCGTGAGCGCGAGCCCGAGCGCTGCGGCAAGGCCGGCGCCGAGGCCCGTACTTTGGCCGAGCTGGGCCATCAGAAATCGACCTCCATCCCGAGCGACGCGCGGAAGAGCGGCTCGCTCAGCGCCGTCTGCTCGGGACCGACGGCGACGGCGGGCCTCGGCGTGAGCAAGAGGGCCGAGAACCCCGCGCTCAAGGCAACGCCCTCGCTCGCGTGGAGGCTCGCGAGCACGCCCAGGCTCCCGACTGCGGACACGACGTCGTCGCTCGTCGAGGCAAGCGGCGGCTTGACCGCCTCGGAGCGCGCCGTCAGGTGATAGACGCCGGCGCCGAGTGTGCCGCCAAGCTCCACCACGGAGCTCTGGTAGGCGGTCACACCGAGCTCGAGCCAGCCGAGCTCCTGGTGCGTCGTGGCCGTGCCCGTCGACGCCTCGTACGTTCCGCCGACGAGCGGGCCCGCGAACGCCAGACCGAGACTCACGCGCTCCGAGAGGCGGCGCGCGATCGCAATCCCGACGCCGTAGGCGGGCGAAAGCCCCGTCACCTCGAAGAGCAGCGTGCCTTCGAGGCGCAGTCGCCACGGGGGCCGGGGTGGCTCCGCCCACGCACGCACCGCTTCCGGCACGGGGCGGCGATCGACGTTGACCACTTCGGGCGGCGGCGCTTCCGGTCCGAGCTCGTGCAAGCTTTCGCGGAGGAGGTCGACCGCGCGAACCGCGAGCACCGACGGCGCATCCGGCACGCCGCGCAGGGCGAGGGTGCGCACGGTGGTCTTGCCGGTGGCGCGATCGGCGATCCAGACGTCGGCGGTCGTCGTGTCCGCGCGGCGCGTGAACGAAATCGCGGCGAACGCCGACTTCTCTTGCGCCAGGCGCTCCACCGCTTCCGGGGTGCTCGGCCCTTCCGGCGCTTCCACGACCACGACCTCGAACGACTGGAGCCCGAGCTCGGCGCGCAGGCGATTGAACGCCTCGACCAAGACGCCATCGGCCTCGGGCGGTCGCACGAGCACGACGCTCTGCGCCGAAGCCGTGCGGGCGCCGAGCAGGGAGGCCATCATGCAGAGGGCCACGGTCAAAAGTCTCAGAACGCGCGAGCGCGGCGCCGCGCTAGGGGTGGGGCGTGCCGGCGACGATCCCTCGAGCCGTCTGCGCGTGAACACCGTTCGGATAGAGTGACAGATATTTCCGCGCGACGGGCTCGGCAGCGGCCTTGCCCGACGTGGCCATCACCGTTCGCATCTTGCCCGCGAGCGCTTCGGCGGCCAAGTCGCCGCCCGGTAGCTCGCCGAGATAGGTGTCGTACCAGCGACCGGCCTCGCTCATCGAGCCACGCGCCTCCGCGAGTCGGCCGAGGGTGAATGCGGCCGCGCGGCCTTCCTTGCTCGCGCCGAAGCGGCTGCGCAGCGCTTTGAGCGCGCCTTCGGCCATCGCGCTCCGACCCGTGTAACGCGCGGCGTCCGCCAGGGCGCGCAGATCGGCTGCCCCGCAGCTCGCCTCGCAGTCGTGCGTGCCGCGCTCGCCGGCCTTGGCCACGACGGTTTCGAACTGCCCGCGCGCGACGAGCGCCGACCACGGCTCCGAAGACAGCGGCAGAGGCCGCGCTGGCGCGAGCTCGGTCGTCGCGGCGGGCGACGGGGCGTCGCCGTTCGAGGTCGGCAGAGCGGGTGTTTTCGGCTCTGCGGCGCTCGCGGCTTCGGGCGCCTGCGGGAGCGCTACGGCCGTCGCGACCTCCGCGGCCACGTCGTTCACGGTCATGCTGCGCGTGCCGAGATCGGCGCGGAAGCGCTGCCCGGCGCGCACGGCGATGGGCGCCTCCGCGAGCGGCCCGCGCACCTCGACCGAGCCCTCGTACAGGCGGAGCTCGACGGCTTCACCCGAAGGATCCCAGCTCAGGTCGAAACGCGTGCCCGTCACGTGCACGTCGAAGGGTCCCGCGACGAAGTTCCACGCCGAGCCCGTGCGGTGCGCCACGTGCACGGCCGCGCGGCCGCGCTCGACGAGCACTCGTGCTCCCGCGGCGCGCGTCTCGTCCACGCGCAGGCGCGAGCCCGGTGCGCCCTCGATCGAGCTGCCGTCGGCGAACGCGACCGTGACCGGCGTCGTCGCAGGCGCGCCGATGTACGGCCCGTCGCTGCGCGCGCCGCGCACCTCGTAAGAAAGCGGGCGCATCCGCAGCACGAAAAGCGCCACGAACGCCATCACGGCCACCGCGCCACCCAGCAGGTAGAACGGTCGGGCGCTCCCCGGAACGCGCTCCGTTTCCTCGCGCAGCCGGCGCTCTAGCGCCATCCGCCCGCGCAAATCCACCTCCGGCGGCACGCTCGCCTGCGCGTCGTCGCGCAAGAGCTGAGCGAGCCCGCCGAGCTCGGGATCGTGGCTCGGGTACGTCATGCCGACCCTCCCGTCGCACGCGCGACGTAAGGACGCAACGCGGGCTCGCGTTCCGCGCGCTTGAGCACGAACGTGCGTGCCTTCTCGAGCTCGCGGCGCGCGGTCGACTCCGAGATGCCGAGCGATGCCGCGACATCCAGGATCTCGAGGCCTTGCACGTGGCGCAGTACGAACGCCAGGCGGCGCCGGCTGCTCACCCCGTCAAGCACACGATGGAGCGCGGCGAGCGCGGCGCGCCCTTCCGAGTCAGCCGGCGCTTCCGCGCGCTCCGGCAACGTGCCGGTTGGAGTCAGCGTGACCCAGCGCCGGATCTTACGGCGCCGGAGCTCGAGCGCGGCAAGCCGCACGGCGACGCCCACGAGGTAGCCGCGCAGGGCCGCGCCCTCCTGAATGTTCTTGGCGCCCTTGAGGAAGCCGACGAACACCTCTTGCAAGAGATCCTCGATGGCGTGATCGGGACCGAGCGAGCCGCGCAGCACGCCACGCACCAGACGCGAGTAGCGCTCCCAGATGACCTGCACGGCGTCGCCCTCGCCCCGTGCCGCCGCCCGCACGAGCTCGGCGTCCCCGAGCCGCTCCGCCGGGAAGCGCGAGACCGCGCCCGTGGCCGCCGGCATCTTCAGGGAGGGAGGGTTGGACAACGCGCTATGGACATGGTTGCCCCACCCCGTCCCTGGCCGTCAGGCAATTCGTGACGGGAAAAGGCCGCTGGGCCAAGGGGCGGCTCTTCGCTGGATCTTTTTCAGTGATTCGCGAAACTTAGCCCCGGATGCCCGCTTGTCGCACCCTGTGTGCCGGCGCCGGGCGCTATTCGATTTGCGAGACGGCGCGCTGATCGTCGTCCGTGCGGCGTGACGGGTGGTACCAGTCGGGGAACACCGTCATGCGTGTCGCGCGGAACTTGCGGTAGGAGCGGGCGCGCAAGCGAGCGTAGTCACCGAATAAATTCACGGTGTTACAGCTCACGCCCGTGCCGTACGCCGCGAAGATCGAGTAGTCGCTCGGCCAATCGCGGCAATGCTGCTCTGCGAAGCGCCGCGCGCGCACGATGAGCACGGCGCCCGCGTCGAAGCAGCGACGCAGCTCCGGGTACTCGAGCCCGACGACCTTCTGCACGAGCGCTTCACCTTCGAGCCTCCCGAGGTCCCACGGCACGGCCGTCTTCAGCACGCGCGGCTGGATGTCCATCAAGCACACCTCGCCTGCGGGTCCGCGCTTGCGACCCGTCTGAATGTCCTCGCGCAGGCCCGTGCTCCAGGCGGAGGCGGCGAGCATCGCGCGCGCGAGATCGACGGGGCCATCACGCCAGCTCGCGCCCGCGTAGATCGCAGCGTCGGCGAGCGCTTCCGCGATCACCTCGAAGCGCTTGGCTCCTGTTTCGCGACTCTCGACGCGCGTCCATGCGCCGAGTGCGTCGTCGTAATGCGGGGCCGCACACAGGATGCTCGGCTCGTCACAGACGGGCGTAAGCTCGCAGGTTGGGGCTGATTTGTCGGTGCCGCACGCGGGCAGCACCTCGAGCGAGTGCACCTTGGTGCCGGGAGGAACCGAGGTGAGCGCGAGTGAAAGTATGTATGAAGCGAGCGCAGACAATGGAAAGCCGAGGATCCTTTTTGTGCACGACGGCGCGAATGCCAAGGGCTGAATTGATTGAGCCCATGCTTCTCGATACTTGCGTGTGCATGCGAGCACTCGAGTCCATGGGATGTGCGCTGTGGCAGACCGTCCCACTCGTCTCGGCGTGAGACCCGAGCGCCGCGGCACACCCGCATCGAGCGCTCGGTGCTGGACAGCGCGCGCCGTCGTGCGTGCGCGCTTCGCGAGAGCTCACGTCGTCGCGCGCGCGATGTCGCTCCGGTGACGCGCGCGCGGCGGCGCAGAAAAATGACGTCGTGAAGTGGATCGTTTTCTAGGGACTCCGGATCGACTTCGGCAAGCTCGCCGAGCATGCAAGCCGTCCCTGTGACTCGACGCGCGCTCCTCGTCGGAGCCGCGCTCGGCAGTCTCGGGCTCGATGCGCGCGCCGGCACGTCGTCGAACGTTCCGCTGTTCGTGATCACGCGCAGCAAGAACGCGAACGTGGTCCACTACGAAGCGCACCTCACGCCGAGCGGCGCGCTCGATCCCGCCCACCCGCTGCTCGCGTATTGGGTGATGCGCGCCGAGGACGGACGTCGCGAAGGCTTGACGTGGTTCGAGGAGAAGCTCGCGTACGGGTGGTCGGCGTCGTTCGACGCGCGCGGTGAGCTGCTCGTCCGCTTGCGTGCGTTCTCGGGGCGAGAGTTGCGGGTATTTCGCGAGAAAACCGGCCAAGTTCGCACGCTGGCGCGGATCGTCGGTCGCTCCGCCGTGCTCGAGCGCATCCACGTCGCGAGCGACGATCGCGGGCTCACGCCGACGGTTCACTACGTCGAGCTCTTCGGCACCGGACGCAACGACGGGCGCCGGGTGACGGAGCGCATCGTTCCCTGACACCGCTCACGACGTGTCGTGATGCGTGGCGCGGTGTCGTCACGCCGCGCGACCGACGGCTGCGACCGTGAGCACCGGGCGGAGCTCGCGCTCGGCGTGCGTCACCTCCACGAGCCCCGAGCGTCGCATGCTCGCGCGCAGACGCGAGGACCAATCCTGCGCGTCCGAGGACGTCGCGCCCTTCCACATCGGCTGCACGACGACGACCGCGCGGCCACCCGCGCGGAGCACGCGCCGGATCTCGCAAAAGCCTTGGTCGAGGTCGCGCCAGAACTGCGCCGAGTTGGTGGCGCACACGGCGTCGAAGCTCGCGTCCGCGAAGGGAAGCTCCGTCGCAGGCGCCAGGCGCAGATCGACGGCTCCGCGCGCGACGAGTGCGCGATTGCGGCTCTGCGCGTGACGGAGCATCTCCCTCGACACGTCGACGCCCGCGACGTTGCCGGTCGGACCGACGAGACCCGCGAGGCGCGCAACGTCCACACCCGGACCGAAACCGATCTCGAGCACGCGCTCACCTTCGCGTGCGGCGACGAGCTCGAGCGCAAAGCGACTGCGCGCTCCGTTCTTCCACGCCATCAAATGACCCACGAGCCAACCGAGCGATCCTTCGGGATGAGCGAACTGCTCGAAGAACGAACGCATGCTCGTTCTCTGAGCACCGCGCTCGCGCCGTCAACCCGGCTTCTCGCGATGGCGCGCGAACGAGCGGAGGTCCGTCAGGGCTGGGTGCGGGGGCCGAAGTCTCCTTGTTGCGAGGGGAGCGAGCGGAGCCAGGATCGCCGCCCGGCGTGCGGCTCGTCCCCAGCAGGTCACGGCGGCGTCACGTTGTCCGGCTGTTCCTCGTTCTCCACTCATGAAGCAGGGCCGTGCCCGGGTCGCCGGCCGTGCTCGGGTCGCCGGCCACACCCGCGCGCTCGATGACGTCCGAATCCTCGGAACAACTGTCGATCCAGGCTTGTCCCGTTCGTCGCTGGGTTGGTTGGGACTCCGAGAAATGCTCCGGCCAGGCGCTTGACGTGTCTAAAGATATGTCTATAGATGTTTCTAGAGATACATCTCAGATGCAACGCAAATCGATTTCTCAAGGAGTTTCCAAATGATAGGAGCAGCAGCCTGCGGGCCCGCCGGGTGGATGTGGATGGCTCACCGCCACGGTCATGGTGGCCACGGCCACGGCCGGATGGGCTTCGGGCGTCGCCCTTGGTGGGCCGGCGCCATGGACGAGCCGACCCCCCGGGCGGAGCGCGGCGAGATCCGCTTCCTCGTCCTCGACGCTATCCGTGACCAGTCGCGTCACGGGTACGAGGTCATTCAACACATCGAGCAGCGCGCCCAAGGCGCCTACCGCCCGAGCCCGGGTGTCATCTACCCGACCCTCCAGATGCTCGAGGAGCTTGGTCACGCGAAGGTGGTCGAGACCGACGGCCGCAAGGCCTACCAGATCACCGACGGCGGCCGCACCGAGCTCGAGGCGAATGCCCGCGCCGTCGACGACTTCTATCAGCGCTTCGGTGACGACGGCCCCGAGTCGCACGCAGAAGATTTCGCCGAGGTGATGTGGCGCATCGCTCGGCTCGTGAAGACGTTCAAGCGCGGCGCGCGGCGCGGGCAGCTCACGCCCGAGATCCTGCGCGGCGTCCGCACGGTGCTGGACCAAGCGCTCAACGGTCTCGAAGACGTGCTCGCCGGCAAGAACAAGTAAGGAAACGCATCTTCCATGTTAGATCGACAATACGAGCTCCGGCTCTTCGAACGCTGGCGCGATGCCGGCGACCGCGGCGCGGCGGACGAGATCGTGCGGGCAAGCTTGCCCTCGGTGGTGATGATTGCGCAGCGTTACCGCCGCTATGGCTTGCGTGAGGGCGAGCTCGTTGCGGAAGGCAATTTCGGGCTCATGCGCGCGCTCACCAAGTTCGACCCCAGCCGCGGCAACCGCTTCATGACCTACGCGACGTATTGGATCCGCGCGTACGTCATCGACTACGTGATCCGCTCGTGGAGCCTGGTCGGCGCCGGTTCGGGAGCCCTCCGCTCGCGCCACTTTTTCAAGCTCCGGCGCGAGCGAGCGCGCGTTCACAACCTGCTCGGCGACGGCGAGCAGGCGGAGAAGCTCTTGGCCGAGCGCGTGGGTGTGAGCCAGAAGGATCTCGCCCCCATGCTTCGCCGGCTCGAGGTGCGCGACGTGTCGATCGATCTGCCGCCCTCCGAAGGCGCCGCGTCGCTCGCCGAGCGGCTGCCGGCGCCCGGCGACGTCGAGGTCGATCTCGCCGAGCGCGAGAGCCTCGAGCGCATGCGCAAGCCGATTCACTCGGCCGTGTCGAGCCTCGACGAGCGCGAGCGCTACATCGTCGAGCACCGCCTGATGGCGGACGACGAGGACGAGCTCTCGCTCGCGCAGATCGGTCGTAACCTCGGCGTCTCGCGCGAGCGCGCGCGCCAGCTCGAGGAGCGCGTGAAGAAGAAGCTCCGCGCGAGGATCGCGCCGGAAGCTGCCGCAGCGTTCTGAGCGAGGGGGCGAGGCGAGGGGGACGGCGACAGAGGGGCGGAGCTAGAACACGCAGTGGCTCGCGCAATCGGCGAAGGCCGAGAGCTCGGCGCCCGTGGGTGCGCACACGTCGGCGAGCGAGTCGAGGTAGCAGCGCGCCGAGCACTCGCCGCTCGCGGTGCACGGAGACGGAAACGCGTCGCTCGCATCGCTCGCGTCGTCGCACGCTGCCAGCTTGGTTTCGAGCGCGACGCAGGCCGTCCCCGCCTCCTTCGAAGCAAGGCACGCCGAGTAGGCGTCAAGCTTCGCTTCGCAACCGGGGAAGCCCGACTTGTTGCCGGTGCACTCGAAGCGGTCCTCCGTGCAGGTGAAGTAGGCGTCGTACTCAGCCTGACAGCCGATCGTTTCGGCTTCGTCGGCGAGCGCGTCCGCCTGCTCCTGGCACTCGGTGATCCAGGCGTCGCTGCCCCCGTGCGTGCAATTGCCGACGTCGCGGCACGTCGTGTCGCTGTCGGAGTCGCAGCCGGCGAGCACGAGCGCACTCGAGGCGAGGAGAGTGAAGAGCGCGCGCATCAGAAAGCCGCCCGGAAGCGCCCCGAGAAGACGTGCACAGGGCCGCGATCCTGATTGTACCCAGGGTTGACGATCGGCTGGTAGATCGCCGAGAGCGCCATCTCCGGCGTGAGCTGCGCCTTGTAGTAGACGTCGGTCACGACCTCGAGCCCGTAGTGGAGCGCGCCGTCGCCGAGCAGAAAGCCGTAGCCGCCCGCTTCGAGGTAACGCCGGTGCCACGGTGAGAGCCCGTCGAAGACGACGGCTACACCGGCCTCGTCGTCAGCGCGCGACCAAGGCGCACCCTTCTGCACGAGGCCGAACGCGAGCGAGCGATCGATCTCGGTGAAGGCCCAGGTTTCGTTGTGGCCGTCGTTGTAGCTCAGCCGGAGGAACGCCCCGAGCGTCTCGGTGAGCTCCTGATCCGCGCTCACGGCGAAGCCGTACTTCTTCCGGCCGTCGGTGCGCGTGGCCGTCACGTCGAGCTCCGCCGCCGGATCGTGCACGGCCTGCTCGTAACTGCCCATGCGCGCCTGATTCGCGAATAGGAGCACGCGCGTGCTGCCCGCTCGTGCCCCGATCCGATAGCGGACCTGCCCTTCGAGCATCATGGCTCGCGCTTTCGCGATGTTCCATTCCATCTCGAGCAAATTGCCGTACTTGGGCAAGAGGGCGAGCCCCGTGCGGAGCGAGTAGTCGCCCACGGTGAGATCGGCGAGGGCGCCCCAGGTGTAGCCACGCGTGTCGGCCGCGTAGTCCCACGCACCGGACGCGAACAGCGCCCAGTTGAAGAACTGAGTGGTCGCGTCGTGCGCGTACGCGTTGCCGTCGAAGACGTCCGTCACGGCCAAGCGCCCGACCGAGAAGGTGAGCGTGTCCCGGTCGCGAAAGCCCGCGAGCTGGTTCGCCGCGCTCTCGTCGCGGACGCGCCCGCCGCCGAGATCGAAGCGCTGGCGGAGGGCGAGGCGTGCGAGATAGAGCGTCGGGCTCGGATTCCCGACGCGGTACACGATGCCGCTTGGAAACGCCGCAACGCCGAGCGTTCGGCTGATGCCGGCCCCGCCGCTGAGCTCCGGATTGAAGATCAGCTCCCCGCCGTGCCAAAGCCGCAGATCGGCGGCGACGTTCATCACCATCGCGGTCGCTGACTCCGCGTCGGGGCTCAGGCTGTTGGCGCCGGAATAGTCGGCGTGGAAGGCGGGGTGCGCTTGAACGGCGACGGTCGTCTGAAAATGGAGGCTCAGGCGCTCGTCGGGCTCGGGCGGCGTGTCGGCGGCTGATGCGGGCGTCGGTGCCTCGGTTGCGGGTGCTGCGGACGCCGGGGGACTTCCTGCAGCGGCGCCTTCCTCTCCTGCCCGGGCCTTAGCGGAAATGCCAAGGACGAGGAGCGCCGCGGCAAGCGAGGCGGTCTTGGTTTCGCGGCGAAGCACGTCGAACGCGGGAAGCTAGCCTGGCCTCGACAGAACGAGAAGTCGTTCTTATTTTCATTCGACCATGTTCGAGGTCCGAAAAGCCGACGACCGGGGGCGCGAAGATCACGGCTGGCTGCACTCCGAGCACACGTTCTCGTTCGCGGACTATTACGATCCGCGTTTCATGGGCTTCCGGGCCCTGCGCGTGGTCAACGAGGACCGGGTCGAGCCGGGCAGGGGCTTCGGGGCCCACGGCCACCGCGAGATGGAGATCATCTCCTACGTGCTCGAAGGCGCGCTGCGGCACGACGACTCCACCGGCACGGGGTCGGTCATCTCGCCCGGCGACGTGCAACGGATGAGCGCCGGAACGGGCGTGCGCCACAGCGAGCGCAACGCGTCGCAGACCGAGGGGGTGCATTTCTATCAGATCTGGATCATGCCGTCCGAGCGCGGCGTGCAGCCGAGCTACGAGCAGAAGCGTTTTCCGTCGGCGGACAAGCGCGGCAAGCTCCGTCTCGTCGCCTCGCCGGACGGGCACGACGGCAGCGTGTCGATGCACGCGGACGCGCGCCTCTATGCGGGGCTCTTCGATCGCGGAGAGACGGCGACGCTTTCGCTCGACGCTGGGCGTCAGGCGTGGGTCCAGGTCGCGCGCGGCAAGGTCCGCGTGAACGGGCAGGAGCTCGAGCGCGGGGACGGCATGGCGCTCGTCGAAGAGCCGAGCGTCGCAATCGAAGGCGTCGACGACGCCGAGCTACTCGTGTTCGATCTGGCCTAACGAACCGGGTTCCGCGTAACATGGCGGGATGGAGGCTCGACGTCTGCGCGCTATCGCGCTCGTAGTCCTCGCTGTTGCGCTCGGGGGCTGTGGCTCGACCAGCGACGGCGATGGTTCGAAGAATCGCGGCGGCGCCGGTGGCGGCGGCCCCGGGACGCCGTCGCTGACGGCTGCGACCATCGAGGGCTTCGAGGGCATGTATCGGCTCGACTCGATTACCCGGAACACCGCCGGATGCGATAGCGAGGGGCCGTCGACTCTCGCGGACGAGACGAACCTGCTGTTCGTCATGGCCGGCGCGCCGCACGCGACGATGGGGCTCGATCCCTGCGTTGACGAAGCCCAGTGCTGGGAGCAGATCGACGCGATTCGTCGTGGTGCCCCGATCAGCGGGGACTACGGGACCTTCGTCAGTCGGCAGCGTGACGAGAGCTCGCTCTACGATGTTGCGCAAAGCAGCGTCGTTGCCAACGGCACGTGCACGGATCGTGCTCTGTACTCCCACGAGCTCCACCGCACGGGAGACACCGTGCGCGGCGAATACCGAACCATTCCGCTGCCCGATGTGCCCGGCAGCTGCACCAACGAGCTTTCGCTCGGAGCGGAAGCGGAAGCCATGGGGCGCCCGTGCACCGAGCTCGTCGTGTTCAGCGGCACGAAGACGGGACCGCTACCGAAGTAGTGCTGCGTGTAGGTCCGGGTAGGCGAAGCCGCCTTGGTCCGGTCCCAATGGCGGTCGAGGTTTCCCTCGTGAGATCGCGAACGTAGCGACGCTCTTAAGCGTCGCGCGGGACGACCCGTACCGAACCGAAGTTCGAGTATGTCGGCACTCCTTCGCACGAAGCGCATCGCCTGGGCATTGGCGCTGCTCCTCGCAACCGTCGTCCTGAGCTTCTCGTACGTCTCGGGGCGGCGTTACTTGAACGCGCTCTACTGGGTCGAGCACACCCAGGAAGTCGTGCACACGGCCGAGGTCGTGCCGGCCGGGGTGCGCGACCTGGAGTCGGGGGCGCGCGGCTACGCCATCACGGGCGACACCACGTTCCTGGAGGGGCGTGACGCGACGCGGCGCAAGGTCGACGACGCCGTCGAGCGGGTGCGCTTCCTGGTGCGAGACAACCCCTCGCAGCTCGCGCGGATTGCGCGCGTGGAGCAGGCCGTTCACGCGAAGCTCGCGTTCGTTGCGCAGAACATCGCGCTGCGCGAGCGCGAAGGCGCCGCGGCGGTCGAGACCCGGATGGCGAGCCTCGAGGGCAAAGTGCTCATGGACCAGCTCCGCGCGTCGGTGCTCGACCTCGAGCGCGAAGAGCAGCGTTTGCTGGAGCGGCGTTCGGCGGCCGCGGCCCGTACGCAGACCGAGACGATCGTCGCGATCAGCGCTGCGGCCGCGCTCATGCTCGCCCTCTTGGGGATGAGCTTCTACGCCCTGCAGCGCGAGGCGCGCGAGGTGCGCGAGGCTGCGGCCGAGCTCGCCGAGAGCGAGGAGCGGTACCGGGTGCTCGTCGAGAACGTCAGCGATCTCGTCGCGATTCACGGCCCGGAGGGGGAGCTGCGCTTCGTGAGCCCGTCGGTCGAGACGCTGCTCGGACGCACTCCCACGGAGATGCACGCCATGTCCGCCTGGAGCCTCCTGCACCCGGAGGACACGGCGAGCGTGCGCTACAGCTTGCAGAAGTTCCAGTCGGGCGAGGTGCAGAGCGGCGTCGTGACCTGTCGCTTGCGCCGGCGTGACAGCGAGTACCGCTGGTTCGAGTTCAAGGTCGCGCGCGTCAACGGCGAGGACGGGCAGCTTCGCCACTACCAGTCTGCCGGTCGCGACGTCACGGTGCGCCGGCAGCTCGAGCAGCGTCTCGCCGTTCAGGCCGAGGAGCTCAGGAATCTGTCGTTGCGTGACGGCCTGACCGGGCTCTACAACCGGCGCGGTTTCCTCGAGCTGTCGCAGCAGGTCGTGCGCGTCGCCGAGCGCGAGAAGCATGGCCTGGCGCTCTTGTTCGTGGATCTCGACGGCTTGAAGCGCATCAACGATCAGCTCGGCCACGGCTTCGGCGACCGCGCGATCGGCGAAGCGGCGGAGCTCCTGCGCTCGACGTGTCGTGCCACCGACCTCGTGGCTCGTCTCGGTGGCGACGAGTTCGTCGTCTTGGCGAGCAACGTCGATAGCGAGTCCGTCGAGATCCTGAAGGGGCGTCTCGAGCGCGCGCTCGCCGACGTGAACCGCCAGCCGCGGCGTGAGTACTCCCTCGCGTTCAGCCTGGGGGTCGCGAGCTTCGATCCGGCGGCTCCCATCGCAATGGAGAGCCTGCTCGTCGAAGCCGACGCCCGCATGTACGAAGCCAAGGCGAGGCGGCAGCGTCCGCGCAGCCGTCCCGCCGGCGCGCTCCCGAGCGTCGCCTGAGCGACTTCGCGCCAACGCCTACGGTGTGAGCGGGCAGCCGCTACCCATGGGCGTCGTGCACGAGACGACGCCGACCGGCGAGCTACAGCACTTGAGCTCACCCGTGCAGTCGTCGTCGGTCACGCAGGCCTGGCCCTCGCCACCGCTGCTGAACTTCGTGCACAGACCCGAGTCGGTCGTGTCGACGCCTGCCGAGTGCGCGCGGCAATCGTTGGCGTAGACCTTGCCATCGCAGCCGCACACGCGGTCCGCACTGCAGGCCCCGACGGGCTGCGTGGTGCAAACGCCGGTGGCGTCCGCCAGCGCGCAAAAGCCGCCAAAGTCGCAATACTCGAGCGGCGGGCAGCCCACGCCGAGCATGCCGCCGCAGTAGGTGCCGCTCTCGCCCGCCGCACCCGCGTCGCTCCCTCCGCGTCCTGCCCCTCCGGCAGCCGCTCCGCTCGTGCCGCCCGCTCCCGCACCGCCGTTAGAGCCTTCGCGTCCACCGACGCCCGCGTTCCCGGAGCCTCCACTGCCGGCCGATCCGCCCGCCTTTCCTCCGCTCCCGCTCGCGGCACCCGATGTCCCGCCGTTTCCGCTTCCGCTCCCGCCGTCCCCCGCTCGCCCAGCGCTCGCTCCCGCTCCTGCCGTCGCCGTCCCGCCCTGTCCGCTTCCTGCTGTGCCACCGCCCGCGCCCGCCGTCCCGGCACTCGCGCCCTTGCCCTCGCCGTTGCTCTCGGACTTTCCGCTGCACCCGAGGAGGAGCGCGGTGGCACACGCTGCTGCGAGGAACCGTGTCATGCAGTCTCCGGCAGCAAGCATCGTGCCGCCCGTTATTGTGCCAGGTTGCGCCACCCGGAGCGTCATTTCCTTCAACGCCGTCGAAACGTGATCGCTGGTTTCCCCGGCTGGTCCGCGACCAGCGTGTCGGCATCGATGCGTCGCAGGGTGACGATGACACCGGGAGCCTTCTCGAAGCTCGATTCTTGCGCGCCGAGCCTGGCGGGCGAGAGCTGCACGCGCACGAAATCGACCCCCTGCGAGCGCGAGATCAGCGTTCCGTCCGCTTCGAGCACGAGCTCGGCGTCCGAGAGCTCGGCGAGCGCGGCGCTCCGAACCTCGTCGCGTTGCTCGGCCGGCGCGGGCTCGACGAAGGCGCGTTCGACGAACGCCAAGAGCTCCGGCGTAACGACCGGTCGGTAGCTCCCCGCGAAATCGGCCGCCATTCGAGCTAGCTCGCGCGCTCGACGCGTCCGTCGGCGTGCCGGGCGAACCGCGCCGGATCGTTGCCGAGCACCGGATCGTGCCGTGGCCAAGGCCAGCCGCCGAAGCCCGTCGCGCGGTAGTCGCGCCAGGCTTCTTGGATCTCGCCCTGCGTGTTCATGACGAAGGGTCCCCGCTGCACGACCGGCTCGCCGATTGGACGCCCCTGCAGCATCAAAAGCTCGCTCTCCGCGCCGCCGTTCTCGAGCAGGACGGTCGCATCGGCCCGGAGCTCCACCGAGTGCCGTGCGGCGATCTCCCGGCCGGCGACCTTCAACACCGCGCCGCGGAAGAAGTAGAGCATGCGATTGACCCCCGCGGGTGCGGGCGGCAACGAGAACACGGCGTTCGGCTCGAGCTTTAGCGTCCAGATGGCTATGTCCGAGCTCACTTTCGACGCATACGAATGCGGAGGTGGCGCGGCGGGTGTGACGCCGCCGAGCGCCCCTGCGATCACCGTGAGCTCGGTCTGCTTGCCGCTCGCGTCACGCGCCACCGAGTGCGGAATCATGTCGCGCCAGAGCATCGAGAAGTGCGGGTTCACGAACTTGTTCTGGCTCGGCAAATTCAGCCAAATCTGAAAGAGCTCGAGCGGGTTCGGGCCGCGACGATCGAGCAGCGGGAACATCTCCGCGTGAACGATGCCGCTGCCCGCGGTGAGCCACTGCACGTCCCCGCCGCCGTAACGCGCCGCCGCGCCGAGCGAGTCCGCATGATCGACGAGCCCGCGCCGGACGACCGTGACCGTCTCGAACCCCCGGTGCGGATGCTGAGGAAAGCCCGGCACGATTTCCCCGTGGTACATGCTGAACCCGTCCTGATGGGAGAAGTCACTCCCCATCTGGCGCCCCGCGAGCGGCGTCGCCGGTCCAAGCTCCGCGTTGCCCGCGGGGTACCCGTCGTCGTGATGCACGCAGAAGAGAAACGGATCCGGGGTGCGCCACTGAAAGCCGAGCGGCTCGACGCTCAGGATCGCCGGTTGCTCCGACACCCGGGCCGCCGCGGCGGGCTCGCTCACCCGCTCACTCCGGCACCCGATGAACGGCGCGGTCGCCAGCGCGGAAAGCAACGTCCGTCGATCCATGCGTCCCGAAGCTTAGCGCAAAGCGCCTAAAGCGGCATCGGCTCGTCCGACGGCGGCTTCTCGAGCTCCGGCGCGCACCGATACGCCCCGGGCACCTGAAAGCTCTCGTCGCACGCGTCGGCGTCGCACAGCGTGTAGGTGACCTTGCCGTGCAAACAGCTCGCGATGATGCCGTCCTGGCACGCGTTGATGGCGCCGTAGTGGAGATCGTCGCACGTGACAGCCGGGCCTTCGCGGTTGAGCACGGAGCAGCTCGTGAGCGCGAGCCCCAGCACGACCAGGCAAGTGACGAGGCGTGGCGTCATGGTCATTCCGTGCACTTCGTGTCGCACGCCGCGGCGCACGTCACCGGATCCGACCCGCGCTCGCAGGCCTGTAGGCACGCCGCGGTACAGCGGACCTTCTTCTTCTCGAGCGCGAGACGCTTTTGCGCGATGCTCTCGAGCGCTTTGGTCACGGGCTCGCGGCCTACGCCGCTCGGGTACGTGGCTTGGTAGTCGCGCAGGGGCTTGCACGCTGCGTCGAGCGTCACCAGCGTCTTCTGCGCCTTGCAGACGGGGATCTGCTGCTCGACCGTCGCCCACGCCGCCTTGTCACGCAGCGCGACCAGGCCGGGCTCGGCCGCCACGAGGATGTCGCGCGCGGCGGCGGCGTGAATGCCCGCCGGGTAACGCGCCAGAAAGGCTTGCCAACCCGCGCACGCGTCGACGCGCGACGGTTCGGTGCAGAGCTTCGCGTCGAGCGCGGCGTAGGCCCGCGCTTCCCGCTGGGCGTAGAGCGCGGCCGTGGAGAGCTCGCCGACCGGTGCCTCGTCGACCAGGATCGTGAGCTTGCCGTCCGGGCCGACCTCGAGCGCCTGAGGGATGAAGGCATCGGGCTCGAAGGTGAGGACGCCGTTCTTCCCCGTGCGGCCGACGAAGCTCGGCTCACCCGCGCCGAACGCGAGCGCTATGTCGGCTTCCGCAATCACGGACTGCGAGCACGGAACGCGATCGTCGAGCGTCTTGCCGTCGACGGCGACGGCTTCCGTGTGCTGCTGGAACCCACTGGCGCGCGCCTGATCGACGAGGGCGACGGCGGCGAGCCCGAGCCCCGCGGCGACGAGCGTGCCGCCGATCACCCGCGCGTTCGACGGACCGACGGGATTGTACGTGCGCGAGTCGATGTTGCTCTCGTACACGGAGCCGGAGTCCACGAGCACGACCACGCCGCTCACGGCGAGCGCGGCCCCCGTCGCGCCGAGCGCCCAATCGAGCTCGGGGGCGAGGTTGACGCGCTCGCGCGTCACCGTCCGCCGCATCACGGTTTGCTCGACGAGCTTGCAGCGCCGATACGCCGAAACCTTCACGAGCGACCCCTGCTGCTCGAGCTTCGCGACCGTGCCGAGCCCGTACGGAACCTCCCCCGTGCGGTGCGAGAGCGGCGCATCGAGCGTCTTCGGCGGGCCGAGCCCGACGGGTGCGCACCCAACCGCGCACGAGAAGCCAGCGACATTGAGCCAATTCATCGGGGAGCAGAGAGCGGGTCGAGGGACGGCGAGGCTAGTCGCAGGCACGAAGCGCCGCGACAGTTACTTTCGGAAACGGCGCCGGCGGAGGCCGATTTCTCTATTGCGGTACGCCGCGCGGGCCCTAGGATTTTCCCGGCAACGATGATCTTCGAGCAAATCCGGCACGGGGGCTGTCTCTCCTACCTCGTCGGCTGCGAAACCACGCGGGCGGCCATCGTCATCGACCCGGAGCTCGACGAAGCCGATCGCTACACGACGCTCGCGGCCGAAAAAGGGCTCAAGCTGCGCTACGTGCTCGACACGCACACGCACGCCGACCACTTCACGGCCTCGCGCGAGCTCGCGCGCGAGCTGTCGATCCCCGTCGTGATGAATCGCCGGAGCGCCGCGCCGTTCGTCGATCTGCGCGTCGAAGACGGCGAGACCCTCGTCGTGGGCTCGCTCCGCTTGCGAGTGCTGGAGACTCCGGGCCACACCGACGACTCGCTCTGCCTCGTGCTTCCCGATCGGATCCTGACCGGCGACACGCTGCTCATCGGCGGTACGGGGCGTACCGATCTGCCGACGGGCGATGCCAATGCCCTTTACGACAGCCTGTTCGGCAAGCTCCTCACGCTCGACGACGCGCTCTTGGTCTACCCCGCCCACGACTACAAGGGCCGCAGCCACACGACCCTCGGCGCGGAGCGGGCGAATAACCCTCGCCTCCAGCAGCGCGAGCGCGCGGGGTTCGTCGAGCTGATGCGCGGTCTCGACATCGCGATGCCGCAGCACCTGACGGAAGCCCTGCGCACGAACCGCACGGGCGGAAAGACCGTCTCGCAGCTGATCGCGGAAGCGGCTCGCGACATCGCCTTCATGTCGATGGACGACGTGCGAACGCGCATCGACCACGGCGATCGCGGCCTGCTCGTGCTCGACGTGCGCGAGCGCGACGCGTTTCGGGCGCGGCACCTGCCGGGCGCCGTCAACATCCCGCGCGGCGAGCTCGAGCTCCGTGCCGATCGGGAGCTCGTGGATCCGACGCTTCGCATCGTCACGTACTGCGAGCATGGCAAGATCTCGACGCTCGCGGCGCACACGCTCCGCTCGATGGGATTCATGCGCACGGTCGCGCTCGACGGCGGGCTCGACGCGTGGGGGAAGGCCGGGTTTCCGGTGGTGACGGCCTGAGAGGCGGGTTCGGGCTCGGGCTCCTGCCGCAGCGAGTCGGTTCGGGGTCGGAGTGGGGCTAGTCAGGACGCAGTCGGGGCTGGGGGACGTTCGCTGATGTGCTTGGCCGTATCGAGCACCATCTCCTTCATGCCGCGGCCGGACCAGCCGAGCTCGCGGCGCGCCTTCTCGGCGGAGAGGAGGGCGGGGCGTCCGAGGCGGGGGACCATCAACCGCACCGTCGGATCGAAGAGCGCGACGAAGCGGGTCACGAGGTTCGGGATCTCGAAGGTCGGGACGCGGTAGCCGTTGCCCTTGAGCGTTTGGGCGATCTCGCGCATCCACGCGGTGTCGCTGCAGACCAGGAAGCGCTGGCCGGCGGCGTTCGGTGCGGTCATCGCGAGCAGGTGCGCCTTGGCCAGGTCGCGCACATCGACGAGCCCGAACGCAAGCTGCGGAACGCCGGGGATCTCGCGCCGTACGAGCTTGCCGACGATCTCGTTCGAGGCGTTGTCGGCGCCGCTCAGCGACGGTCCGAGCACGAAAGACGGATTGATGGCCACGAGCTCGAGGCCCTGGCCTTCGCCGCGCACGTAGTCCCACGCGGCCTGCTCGGAGAGTGTCTTGCTTTTCTCGTACGCGCCGGTCGTCCGCCCGAGATCGGACCAATCGTTCTCGTCGAACACGTGCCCGCTGTCGTGCGGATGGCCGGAAGCGATCGCCGCGAGCGACGAGGTCATCACGACGCGCGTGACGCCCGCCACGCGCGCGGCACGCAGCACGCGCAGGGCGCCTTCGCGCGCCGGGCGAATCAGCTCGTCGTCGTCCTTGGGCGGTGCCTTCGGCAGCGGCGACGCGACGTGCAGCACGTACTTCGCGCCCGCGAGCGCTTCCGTCCAGCCTGCGTCGGAGAGCAAGTCGGCTTCGACGAAGCTCAGGCGGTCGCCCGGCTCGAGCGGCAAGAGCGCACGGCGGAGCTTCGCTTCGGAGGCGAGGCTTCGCACCGTGCCGCGCACTCGATAGCCCTGTTCGAGCAGCTCGCGCACGCAATGCAGGGCGATGAAGCCCGAGGCTCCGGTGACGACGACCAACGTATCTCCAGGATTTTCCATGACCCGCCCTTTCACCAATTGAGGAATTGATCCCAACACACGACCTCGCCGTCGTGGTTCGCGACGAAGCGTACGACACCGTCGTGCGAAATCACGATCGCGAGCCCGCCGGGATGGGCCGTGACGTAGCGGTACGCCGCTCGGTGCCGTGTTCCCACGCGGTTGGCGGGCTCCGGTGCCCTCTTCTCCCCCTCGACGTCGAGCGCTTGCCACACGACATCGGGGTAGGGGAGCTCACCCGAGACCTCGGCTCCGAAGCCGATGATCTCCATGCGCTTGTCGAGGAGGACGGCGCCATCCACGTCGGCGAGCCCCGCGATCAGGCTCGACACGTCGAAGATCGCCTGCTCGATGCGCGCCACCTCCGCGGTGTCCATGTCGAGGAACCGCTCGACGCTCACCGGCCGGCCTCCGCCCGGCTCCTCCAGCGCTCGCACCAGGCGCCCTTGCAGATGGCGGAAGCGCTCGCGCGCCTCACCCGCTAAAAACGCGTATTTCAGCTTGAGCGTCGGGCTCGTCGCCAGCACGCATTTCGTCACGAGCTCGGGATCGGCGAACAGGATCATCCCGCCGTTGCCCGCCTGCCGGACCAAGAACACGGCGCGCCGCACCATGTGCTGCGCGATCATGCGCACGAGGGCGCCGTCCGCGACGCTCGGGGTCGCATCGGGTGCGCGCCTTTCCGTTGCGAGCAGCGGCCGAAACAAGCGCGGCAGCCATTCGGACGTGAACACGTCGGTCGTGGTCGCCTCGATCATGCCGCGCTCGAGCGTGGCGATCAGATCGCGGCCGGCATACACGCCGAGTCGGCCTGGTCCCAAGACGTGCACCTCCGGGAGGCCCAGCGTGCGATGGTGATCGCGTCCGCCCCAGCTCGGCGCGAGCCAATCCGCGCCGGTGTGCACCAAGCCCCAGATCACCCAACCGCCCGCACCGAGCGACGCGCCGATCAAGCTCGAATGAAATGGCGCTGCGGGGCTCAACCGCGTGAGCTGCTCGGGGCTCAGCGGCTCGCGCTGAGCGAGCTCGAGCGGCAAGAAGTGCTCGGGCTCGAGCGCGCGCGTGATCTCTTCCGGGCTCGCGGTCACGAGCCGGAAGCGCACCTGTCGCCCCTCCTCACGCGTGAGCGACGCTTGAAAGCAAGTCGAGAGAAGCTCGACGAGGGCGCGCCGATCGATCCCGAGCGGGCGCTCCGCAGGCCACAGATCGAGCACGAAATCCGCGAGCTGCGACGGGTACGCGTGCACGGCTCGCGGAGCATAGACCAAGTGGTACCTTGGGCTCATGCGCCTCGCGCGGCCGTGCCTCCTTCTGCTCTTCGCCTTCGCCGCTTGCTCGAGTGACGAAGACGCCTCACCCGCTGGGGCAGCAGGGTCAGGTGCAGGAGCCGGCGGATCGGGGGGAAGCGGCGGCGCGAGTGGCGCGAGCGGCGGCACGAGCGGCACCAGCAGCGGCTCGGCAGGGAAGGCCACGAATGCCGGCAGCGGAACGGGCGGTGGTGCCGGGCGCGCGAACACGGCCGGGTCCGCGGGAAAGGCGATGAACGGTGGCAGTGCTGGCTCCGGTGGTGCGAGCGCTGGCACGGCGGGCTCGCAATCCGACGCGGGGAAAAGCGGCTCAGGTGTTGCGGGCTCGAGCGGCGACGCAGGCATGGGCGGCGCACCCGTTACGACCGACTGCAAGCGCGGGATCGCGGCCAATACGGCGCCGGGCCCGGATTTCTCGCCGGGTGTCGGCTGGTGGTACAACTGGGCGACGAAGGGGAGCGGCGACAACGGCGTCGAATTCGTCCCGATGATGTGGGGCAAGAGCGACGTGAATACGGCCGTCGCCGCGGGCGCGAGGTTCCTCCTCACCTTCAACGAGCCGAACTTCCACGCGCAGTCGAACATCACGGCCGAGGACGCCGCCGCCCTCTGGCCGAAGGTCGAGGAGCAGGCGCACGCCGCCGGCGTTCCGATCGTGTCGCCGGGGGTGAACTTCTGCGGCCCCGCGGACGCCTGCAACAACGGCACGAGCCCGTACGACTACCTCCGCGATTTCTTCGACGCGTGCACCGGCTGCCAAGTCGATTACGTCGCCGTGCATTGGTACAACTGCGATCTACCGTCGCTCAAGGATTACCTCGAGCCCGGCGGCTCGCTCGAAGGCTTCGAGCAATTCGAAAGGCCCATTTGGCTCACCGAGTTCTCGTGCGACGGCAAGGCGAGCGCCGCCGACCAGGAGAAGTACATGCGCGAAGCGGTGCCGTACCTCGAAGCAAGCAGCCACGTCTTCCGCTACTCGTGGTTCAGCGCCGATCCGATCCCGAACGCCAAGCTCATCGCCGACGACGGCTCGCCGACGCCGCTCGGCAACGTCTACCTCGGGCTCGACGGTGCCTGTGGGAACTGAGGCGAAGTCATGTCAGCACGCGCTCCTCGTTTTCTGCCGCGTCGTGAGCTCGGCCGGACGGGGTTCGTCGCGACGCTGCTCGGTGCGGGCGATTTAGCGGACCGGAGCATTCCGCTCGACACCTGCGTCGCCACCTTGCGGCGCGCGCTCGACGCCGGCGTGAACGTCGTCGACACGGCGCCGAGCTACGAGAACGGCTACAGCGAGGAGATCGTCGGGCGCGCTATCGAGGGGCGACGCCAGGGGCTCTTCGTCATCGACAAGGTCGACCATTTCGACAAACCGGTCGGCCCTCAAGTGGACGAGAGCCTCGGCCGCTTGCGGACGGCACCGGATCTCTTCGTCTTTCACGGGGTTTCGTCGCTCGACGCGTGGCAGAAGCTCACGCTCGCGGGCGGCCCGTTCGATGAGCTCGGTGAGGCCGTGAAAGCGGGTAAGGCACGGTTTCGCGGGATCTCCTGCCACCACCCGGACGTTCTCGCCGTCGCCATTCCGTCGGGACTTTGCGACGTGGTCATGTTCCCGGTGGGTCCTTTCGTCGATGCTCGATACGTCGAGCAAGCGCTCCCGCTCGCGAAGCGACACGGCGTCGGCACGGTGTGTTTCAAGACGTTCGGCGCCGGCAAGCTCCTCGGCGACACGAGCGGCTACGGGCGCCCGCTCGAAGCGCGACCGCGCGGCAAATTGAGCTCGGGGGGCGTCGATCGCGACGATGGCGCGGAGCTGCCGCGGCTCAGCGTGGAGGACTGCGTGCGGTACACGCTGACGTGCGATCCGGACGTCGCGTTACTCGGACTGAGCTTTCCGAACGAGCAGGACGCGGCGTTCGCGGCCGCGGAACGGTTTCGGGCGCTGGGCGCGGCGGAGCTTGCTAAGTTGCGAGAGCGGGCGAAAGTCGCGATGCAGGGGAAGGGTGCGGCTTGGTGGGATCCGCCGGGGTGAAGGCAGAGTTCGAATCCCGCCCTCTCCGACAGCTTCCACTTCGGCAGCAACATGGCATCTACAAGGTGCCGAAGTGACTCGCCGCGGCCGCTCACGGTCCGTTCTTCGACCCGCTCGCCACCT
>DATMCL010000324.1:0-6202 GCA_035558375.1 Polyangiaceae bacterium | reverse complement strand
TTCCTCGAGCGGTGCGTCGGGGAGCGACTTCTTCACGATACTTTCGAAGTCCGCGCCGTGCACCAGATCGAGCGGGTCGAGCGTGTTGCCCTTCACCTTGCTCATCTTGTCGCCCGTCTCGTCGACGACCATGCCGTGCAGGAGCACGCGCCGGAACGGGACTTCGCCCATGAATTTGAGGCCCATCATCATCATGCGGGCCACCCAGAAGAACAGGATGTCGTAGCCGGTCTCGAGATCCTGAGCGGGATAGAAGCGGTCGAGCGCGACCGTCTTGTCGGGCCAGCCGAGCGTCGAGAACGGCCAGAGTCCGCTCGAGAACCAGGTGTCGAGCACGTCGGGGTCGCGCGCGAGCTCCGCGGAGCCGCACTTCTCGCAGCGCGTCGGATCCTCGCGCGTCACGTTCACGTGCTCGCACGCCTTGCAGTAGAAGGCCGGGATCTGATGGCCCCACCAGAGCTGGCGCGAGATGCACCAGTCCTGGATGTTCGTGAGCCAGTGCTCCCACGTCTTCACCCACTCCTCGGGGACGATTTTCGTGCGGCCGTCGCGCACCGCCTGCAGCGCGGGCTCGGCGAGCGGCTGCATCTTCACGAACCACTGCGTCGAGATCATGGGCTCGACGATGCTGTTCGTGCGCTGCGAGCGCGGCAGCGTCATCGTGTGCGGCTTCGACCCGCGCTCGAGCCCGAGCGCCTGCAGGCGCTTCTTCACGGCTTTGCGCGCAGCGAAGCGGTCGAGCCCGGCGAACTCGCCCGCCTTCTCGTTCATGGTGCCGTTCGGGCCAATCACGGCGATCTCCTCGAGCCCGTGGCGCTTCCCGGTCGCGAAATCGTTGAAGTCGTGGGCCGGCGTCACCTTCACGGCGCCCGTGCCGAAGGCCATGTCGACGAGCACCGGGTCCGCAATGACCGGGATCTCGCGGTCTACGAACGGGTGCTTCAGCTTCTTGCCGTGCAGGTGCTGGTAGCGCGGGTCGTCCGGGTGCACGGCGACGGCGCTGTCGCCGAGCATCGTCTCGGGGCGCGTGGTCGCGACGACGAGCTCACTCGCCCCCGCTCCCGCGTCCTCCGCGCTCACCGGGTACGCGAACTCGTAGAGCTCGCCCTGCACGTTCTCTTCGGTCTCGACCTCGAGGTCGCTCAGCACCGTCTGCGATTCGACGTCCCAATTCACGAGCCGCGTCGCGCGGTAGATGAGCCCTTCCTCGTAGAGACGCACGAACGCCTCGCGCACGGCGCGCGACATGTCCGGGTCCATCGTGAACTTCTGGCGGTCCCAATCCGCCGAGAAGCCGAGCACGCGCATCTGCGTGAGGATTCGCCCGCCGCTCTGCTCCTTCCAGCGGAAGACGCGCTCGATGAAGGCGTCGCGCCCGAGATCGTGGCGTGTCTTGCCCTCGCGCTTGAGCTGCCGCTCGACGACGACCTGCGTCGAGATCCCGGCGTGATCGATGCCGGGCTGCCAGAGTACGTTCATGCCGCGCATGCGCGCGTGCCGGATGATCACGTCCTGAATCGTGTAGAGCGCGTGCCCCATGTGCAGCGACCCCGTCACGTTCGGGGGCGGCATCGGGATCGCGTAGGTGGGGCGCTGGTCGTTCGGATCGAGCGACGCGCGGAACACGCCGTGCTGCTCCCAAAATGAATACCAATGCGGCTCGACGCTCGCGGGCTCGTACGCCTTGGGAAGCTCGGACATGGGGGCGCGGACTTTAACCGCAAGGCGCAACGAGGGCTACCGGCGGCGCCGGGGCCCACGCAAGCGCTCGCGTGAACTTGTGAGAAAAGATCTGTTTTCGGGGCCGGGGCCCCGAAAACGAACAAGACCAAGCGTCGGGATCACCTCAACCGACGAGAGGCACCCCAGACGCTTTCCCGTCGTCGACCTGCCGGAAGGAGTCGGCGTTGCGAGCTCGCTACCACCTCTTCGGTGGAAACTACTCTTTTGTCAGGCGCGCGATCTCTTCGCGGATGAGCGTCTCGGCCAACGTGGGAACGACTTCCCACACGACGCGCTCGACGACTTCGCGTGAGAGCGAAAGCACGCCTTCGACCTGCTGCGGCGTGAGGCCGAGCGAGCCGAGCTTCTGCGCGAAATCCGCGCCGTTCGTGGCGGCGGCAGCCGCGGCCGCAGGAAGCGGCGCTCGGGAGGTCACGGGGAGCGGAGCCGTGGGCGGCGTCGGGGCGGCACGCATCTCCACTGCGGGGGCGGGCGCCGGTGCACGCGAGGCGAAGCTTCCGGCGGCGAGGCCCGGAGCCGTCTGGCGAGCGCCGCCACCAGCGGGTGGGGACGAGGCGACCGGTGCGGGTGCGGCGGCGAGGCCGGCGGGCACCTGAGCACCGTAAGAAAGCGTGGTGGCCCGACCGCCCTGCTGGGGGAGCGGTGCGGCCGCGGGTGCGCCGGCTCCGGCCGACTTCTTCGCGAGCGCGTTCACCTTGTCGAGCAGCTGCTGCGTGTCGAACGGCTTGTCGGCGAAATCGTCCGCGCCGACCTGACCGCCGAGCGCGCGATCGTACGGCTGCTGCTTGCTCGAGAGGATCAGCACGCCGAGGCCCGGCTGCTGCGCCTTGAGCTGTCGGCAGAGCTCGTAGCCGTTCGTCCCGTCGAGGCCCGCGTCGACCAGCGCGACGCTGGGCCGTTCCCCGAGTTTTCCGAGCGCTTCGGCGGCACTTCCGCACATGACGAGCCGGAAGTCCTCTCCCGAGAAGGTGATTTCAATCACCTTCCGCATGGTCTTGCTGTCGTCGACGGCGAGCAGGGTCGTGGTCAAGAGCGCTCCCAAAAATGCGGCGGTCGGTGCGGGATCATCGGGGCCGGCTAGAATACTGTCAAGGAAATCTCAGGTTTTAGGGGCCGTTTGACCCAGCGCACGGGGCGGAGCCAAAATAAGCTTAGTGAACCCCCTCGGAAAGCGCGCCCGCTCGGTTCTGTATGCGGTCGTCACGGAGTTCATCGCATCCGGCGAGCCGGTCGGCAGCCGCCTCTTGAGCAAGAAGTACGGCTTTTCGCTGTCGGCCGCGACGATTCGCAACGTGCTCGCCGATCTGGAGGACGCCGGGTTTCTCGCACAGCCGCACACCTCGGCCGGCCGCGTGCCCACCGAGCTTGCCTTCCGGCTGTTCGTCGACGCGCTCATGCAAGTGCAGAAGCTCCCCGACGACGACGCGGGTCGCATCAGCGAGTGGCTCTCCGACCTCAGGCCCGACGCGGACATCCCGCGCGAAACGGGCAAGCTCCTCTCCGACTTGAGCGGGGCACCGGCGGTGATTCTGCGGCCGCGCGCCGAGACGCGCAATTTATTGAAGTTGCGTTTCATCGGGACGCGGCCGGGCGAGATGCTCGCCGTGGCGGTCTTCCTCGATGGCACCGTCGAGAACCGCTTCATTCGCGTCGAGAGCGCGATCCCCGAGGCCGATCTCGAGCGTTTGCACGGCCTGCTCGAAGCCGTCGTGGAGGGACGCACGCTGCCCGCGCTCCGCGATTTCATGCGCGAGAGCATGAGCGAGCAGCGCGCCGAGCTCCGAGCGCTGCACGAGCTTGGCCTTCAGCTCGTGCGTTCTGCCGCGGAAGGCGCCGGGCGCACGGCGGATGTCGTCATCGAGGGGCAGACGCTGCTGCTCGATCGGCCGGAGTTCGGCAGTGTCGACCGCATGCGCGAGCTCCTGCGCGCGCTCGACGATCGCTAGCGGCTCGTCGGGCTTCTGGATCGCGCGGTGAGCACGGATCACGTGCAGGTGTTCCTCGGCGAGGAGACGGGGGCCGCCGTCGGATACCCGGTGAGCCTGGTCGCGGCGCGCTATCAGGAGCGGGGCGAGCCGGGCGGCGCCGTCGGTGTGATCGGGCCGACCCGCATGGACTATCCCGTGATGGTACCGCTCGTCGCGGCCGCTGCCGAAGCGATGAGCGCCGCGATCGCGCGCATTCAAGAGCCGCGCGACCCGAACAAGCCGTAGGGACGGCGGGGGCCGCTGTGCTCCACCCAAGCTCGCTTGGGTGGATGGAACAAGGGAACAGCCGGCAGACAGACCTGGGGACTAGCTAGTGAATTTTTGGGGCTTCGAGCGAAGCGGGCCCCAAAAATTCACGATCGATCAGCACGGTCTCCGGTGTAGCCTCGGTGTTCGATGGCGGCCGCGGAGCAAAGCTCACTGGATCGCGCCCTCGAAGCCTGGGCGGCGGGTAATCACGCAGCGGGTCTGCGCGCGGCGCTGCCGGTGCTCGAGGCGCAGCCGTCCGACGCGGTCGCGCTGTTCACCTGCGCGTACCTCGGCGCGAAGCTCGGCGAGCCGGCCGCGTTTGCCGACGGGCTCCGTGCCGCGGCCGAGCGCGCCATCGACGTCGGCAATCTCCCGCTCGCGATCGCGGCTGCGGGTTTTGCGCGCGAGCTCGGCGTGGATGCGACCGCGCTCTACGAGGCTGCCGCCACCGCGTACTCCCGTGGCTCCGCCCGCATCAAGCGCCAGGCGCCGCCCGCTCTTCCGTCGGCGGGCCCGTCGCTCAAGAACCTGCCCGATTCGCTGAAGGACGCCGAGCTCAAAGCGCGCGCGCAGAAGGCCGTGCGCGCAGCCGCCGAGCACCTCCTCACGTTGCCGGGCGGCGAGGGGCCGCTGCCCGCCGCGCCGCTCTTCTCGTCGCTCGACCAGGTCGCGCTGCGCCCGTTCGTCGAGATTTTCGAGCCGAAGCTCTACGCGAACGGCGCGCGCGTCGTGGAGGAGGGCTCCACGGGGACGGAAGCGTTCGTCGTCGCGCGCGGAGAGCTCGACGTGAGCCGCCACGCGATGCACTCGTCGATCGTGCACCTCGCGCGGCTCGGCGCCGGCGCACTCGTCGGCGAAATGGCGCTCTTGTCACGCGCACCACGCGCAGCGACGGTCACGGCGACGGGCCCGGTGCTGCTGCTCACCGCGCGCAAGCGCGAGCTCGACCAGGCCGTGAAGAAGAGCCCGGAGCTCGGTCGCGAGTTCGCCGAGCACTGCCGCCGCCGCATGCTCGACAACTTGATCAAGACGAGCCCGATCTTGCGCAGCGTGAACCCGGGCGAGCGCCCGGATCTCGTGCAGCGCTTCGCGATTCGCGCCTTCGAGCCGGGCGACCGCCTCATCACGCAGGGCAAGCCGACGGACGGTCTCTTCCTCATCGCATCGGGCGAGGTCGGGATCGTCCACCGCGAGCCGAACGGGGACCAAACGGTCGTCGCACGCCTCGGCCCCGGCGAGGTAGCGGGAGAGGTGGCCCTCATGCTCCGGCGCCCCGCGAACGCGAGCGTCATCGCCCAGCATCCGACGATCACGCTCATGCTCCCGCGCGAACGCTTCCTCGAAGCCGTGCGCGCGCACCCGCAGATGTTCGTCGATCTCTATGAGCTCGCGTCGAAGCGCGACGAAGAGACGGCGAGCGTCGCCGGCCTCGCCACGGTCGAGCTCGACGACAGCGTGTTGGTCTAGCCGGCCCCCGGGCGGGAAAGCCCGGTATCCAGCCCCGTGCCCTTGACGGCCGAGGGGCCAAACGGTACGCCCCGCGCCATGTCCGTTTCGGCCCTCCTCCGCGTTTTCGCTCTCGCTCTCGGTCTTACCTGCTTCTCGCTGCCTGCGTTCGCTCAAAGCATGCGCGTGGGCGTGGTCGACACCCAGCGTGCCGTCATGGAGACCGAGGACGGTCTCCGCATGCAGGCGACCCTCAAGAAGCTCTTCGACAGCCGCCAGCGCGAGCTCGACAAGAAGCAGGAAGATCTGCAGAAGGAGCGCGACGACATCGACAAGCAGCGCGACGTGCTCTCGAAGGTCGCGCTCGCGAAGCGCATGGACAAGTGGCAGCGCGAGATGGTTCAGCTGCAGCAGGTGTTCGTCGACTACAACAAAGAGCTGCAGAAGAAGCAGGGCGAGCTCACCCAGCCGATCTTCCAAAAGGCGATGGGCATCATCCGCCGCCTCGCGACGCAGGACGGCTTCGACGTCATCGTCGACAAGCAGGCCGTCCCGTACTCGCGCAGCGACCTCGACGTGACCGACCGCGTGATCACGCTCTTCAACCAGGGCGGCGCGGTCGAGGCCGAGCCCAAGGCCGACAAGTCGGGCGCCGCACCGAAGCCGACAGCGCCGAAGCCGCTCGCCCCGCCGTCGATCACCCCGCCCGCCGCCGCGCCCACGAAGTAAGCCGCGAGTCGAAGCCCGCGTGCGCCCGGGCTCCTCGTGCGCGCGGG
>DATMCL010000323.1:0-6637 GCA_035558375.1 Polyangiaceae bacterium | reverse complement strand
GTCGTCGAGCCCGAAATCCCGCGCATCGTAGCGATGCGTCCCGTGCCGGTGCTGCGGGTTCTCGCGCATGAACGCGGTCAGCCGCGCTTCATACTCCGCGTCGAACGACAACCCGAAGTGCCGCCGAATCCCACACACGGTCCCCACCGGATCCGCCACCAGCTCCTCGTAATACACGTCGAAGATCGTCCCGTCGGGTAACCCGGAGCGCGCATCGAGCAATCGCTCCATGCCCGTGGCCGTGAAATTCAGGTTCGCCTGCCCCATGCGTTCGAGATCGAGTTTTTCGGTCACGACACGGTGCAGCGTCGCAAACAGGCTGTTCATGCTCGCGAGGGCGGGACGCGGATCGCGGTGCAGCTGAACCAGGTGTGCCTCGGGCACGGCAGCGCGCAGCGCGGGGACATGCGCGGTATGAACCGGTGCCTTGAGCGTGAGCCGCTGCTCCGGCGTTTCCGCTTGGAGCAGCTCGAGGAGCTCGCGGTACGTCCGGTACGGCCCCCGCTGATCTTGAGCGAGGTACCAATCGAGGTAGCCGTAGACAGGCGCCGCCACCCAGAAGGTGACGCTGACGAGCGTGCTGTCGAACAGGAACAGGCACTCCTCGGGCGCTTCGGGGCCGGAGAAGTGCTTGGCATCGAGCCCCCGCGCGAGCCATTTGAATGCACGCTGCTGGCTGCGCGCCCAGGCGCGCCGGTCGTCTTGGCCCGGTGGAGCCGAAGGGCGGCGGAGCTCCCAATAGCGCAACGCGCGCGCCTCCGGAGCGAGCGCCAGCAGACGGTGCAGAAGCGTCGTGCCGCTCCTCGGCAGGCCGATCACGATCAGCGGCGGCACGAGCGCCGTCGCGGCGCCGTTTCGACGCTCCCGTCGCCGGCGGATACGAAGCAGACGCTGCGCGAGCGACGTGACGATCGCATCGCGGAGCCCCGAGCGGCCGAGCAGCGACAGATTCGCGTCGCGTTCGGCCGACTCGATGAGCACGTGGAGTGCCGGCATGAAGTCGGGCTCACCGAAGTCGTCGGCTTGCGCTTGCCGGCGCGCCTCCTCGAGCATGCCGGGCACGTCGAGCTCGACGAGCTCCTGCCCGCCGTGGCGCAGAGCACGCCCGGCGGCATTCAGGACGCGGGCGGGCCAGGGGAGGGGAGGGGCGAGCATGGCGTCGGGTGCGGCGACTAACTCCGGCGCTCGGCGCCTGCGCGGAGCGCCGCGGCGAGCACCGCCTCGTACGGTTGGCAGCCCACGATGCGCTCGTTCCCGAACACGAACGTCGGGATCCCGCTCACGCCCGCGCGCCGCGCGTCGGCCTGCCGCTCGTCCACGCGAAGCAGCAAATCCGGGTCCGTCGCCGCGGCCATCGCCTGCGCCCGTTCGAGCCCCGCGCTTTCGGCGATCGCTCCGAGATCGTTCGTGTCTTCGATGTTTTTGCCCTGCCGCCAGTGCGCGTTCATGGCCGCTTGCCGGAACGGCTCGAGGCGGCCTACGTCACGCGCGTGCTCCGCGATGGCGAGCGCCATGCGACTATTGTGAAGCCAGCTCGGAGGCTCGAAGCCCGTGACGCCGAAGGTCGCCCCGAAGCGCTTCGTGCGCTCGTGCAACGGGGGCAGCGGCGTGTTCGGAAACAGGCGACTGAGCGGAACGCCGCCCGGAGGCGTGCTCGGGTGAAGCTCGAAGCCGTACCAGTCGAGCACGAGCTCGAGCTCGGCGAGGAGCCGCGGCACGGTGCTCTGCTCGGCGATGAAGCAGAAGGGGCACACGAAATCCGTGTAGAGACGCAGCGCGAGGGACACGGTGCCGAGCTTATCACCTCACAGATACCCGAGCGGCAGCGCGGTATTCTCGATCACCCGCCGCATGACGAAGCTCGAATGCACCCCCGTCACGCCTTCGATGCGCGTGATGGTCTCGAGGAGCAGCGTCTGGTAGTGCTCCATGTCGGGGACGGTCACGATCAAGAGGTAGTCGGCTTGCTGACCCGTGATGAGGTAGCAGGACCGCACCTCCGGGCAGCGCTTGACGATCTCCTCGAAGTTATTGAACCGCTCGGGGGTGTGGCGGTCCATCGCGATTTGGATCAACGCGGTGAGCGAAAGGCCGAGGAGCTTTGGATCGAGCAGCGCGACGCGCTGCTGGATGATTCCGGAATCTTCGAGGGCCTTCACGCGCCGCAAGCAGGGCGACGGCGAGAGCCCAACCCGCTCGGCGAGCTCTTGATTGGTGAGCCCGGCGTCGCGCTGCAGCTCGGCGAGGATGCGCCGATCGATGTCGTCCGGCTTGTAGAGAGCGGCCATGTACGAGTTGTAGCAATAATATTGCCATAAATTCGTACTAGAAGAAATAAACTACCAAACTAACGCCGGGCGCTGAGCAGATCGCAATCCGATTGCTGCTCTTATGCGCTACTTCTTGCGGCCGTTTCCAGGACCCAGCCATGGCTTTCGATTTCCGCAAATACCGCCCCTTCCCCCGCATCGAGCGCCCCGAGCGGCGCTGGCCGAGCCGCGCGATCGAGCGTGCACCCGCTTGGTGCGCGGTCGACCTCAGAGACGGCAATCAGGCGCTCGTGCGACCGATGAACGTCGAGCAGAAGAAGCGGCTCTTCCGTTTGCTCGTCGATGTCGGCGTGAAGGAAATCGAGGTGGGGTTCCCTTCGGCCTCGCAGCCCGACTTCGACTTCGTGCGGGCGATCATCGAAGAGGGGATGGTTCCGGACGACGTGACGATCCAGGTCCTGACGCAGGCGCGGGAGGATCTGATCGCGCGGAGCTACGAGTCGCTCCGGGGCGCCAAGCGCGCGATCATGCACCTCTACAACTCGACCTCGACCGTGCAGCGCGAGCGCGTGTTCGAGCTCCCGCGCGACGGCGTGCGCCGGATCGCGGAGCAGGGGGCGACTTGGGTGCGTGAGTACGCGGCGAAGCAGCCCGAGACCGAGTGGTGGTTCGAGTACTCGCCCGAGAGCTTCACCGGCACCGAGCTCGACTACGCGGCGGAGGTGGTCAACGGCGTCATCGGCGTGTGGCGCCCGCACGAGGGCCAACACGTGATCATCAATCTGCCCGCCACCGTCGAGATGAGCACGCCGAACGTTTACGCGGACATGATCGAGTGGATGCACGATCACATGGCTCACCGCGAGAAGATCCGCCTGAGCCTGCATACCCACAACGACCGCGGCTGTGGCGTCGCGGCCGCCGAGCTCGGAGTCCTCGCGGGCGCGGATCGCATCGAGGGCACGCTGCTCGGCAACGGCGAGCGGACGGGCAACATGGACCTCGTGACGATGGCGATGAACTTGTATTCGCAGGGCATCGACCCCGAGCTCGATTTGTCCGACATGCGGCGCATCATCGAGACCGTCGAGTACTGCACGGAGATCGAGACCCACCCGCGCCACGCCTACGCGGGGGAGCTCGTCTACACCGCGTTCAGCGGCAGCCACCAGGATGCGATTCGGAAATCGCTCGCGAAGCAGCGCGCCGATGAACCCTGGCAGGTCGCTTACCTGCCGATCGATCCCGCCGATCTCGGGCGTCGCTACGAAGAGGTGATCCGCATCAACAGTCAGTCCGGCAAGGGCGGCGTGCTGCACGTGCTGGAGCGCGATTTCGGCATCACTCTGCCGCGCTGGCTGCAAATTGCCTTCTCGAAGGTCGTGCAGGGCGAGGCCGAGCGCACCGGAAACGAAGTCGACGGCGCGCGTGTCCGCGAGCTCTTCGACGCGGCGTACGTGGTCGCACCCCAGGATTTCGCCCTCGGCGACTATCAGGTGCAGCGCGTGGGCGATCGCGTGCACGTCGATGCAAGCGTATCGGGCAAGTCCGTGCGCGGCGACGGCAACGGTGTCGTCGATGCGTTCATGCAAGCCATGGCGAGCACGCACGGCGTCCGCGCCGTGGTCGAGGCGTTCGACGAGTTCGCGCTCGGGCAGGGTGCGGCGGCCTCCGCGATGGCATGCGTGCGCCTGGGCCTCGGGCAAACGGCGGTCATCGGCGCAGCCTTTGCGGAGGACACGACGGGCGCGGCGTTGCAGGCCGTGCTGAACGCGCTCGGTCGCGCGCGTGCCCTGAGCCCCGCCGGGTTAAGCCCGGCAGCGGAGTGACCGCTCGGGCCGCCGGCGGGGGCTCCTGCGAGCCCTCGTGGCGCGCCCCCCACCTCGGAAGAGTCGCAAATTGCTGTAAGGTGCGGCGCGAGGGTCATGACGAAGCCGTCCTTCCGTCGCCGCGCGAGGGTCGCCGTCGCCCTTTTTGGGCTCGCGAGCTCGGCAGGCGTGGCCCGCGCGGAGGAAGCGGCGCCCTTTCGGTTCGAAGTGCGCGGCTACGCAGAGCTCGACTACGTGCAGGCGTTCCAGGGCGTCGATCCGAATTGGGTGGCCGCGCTGCGCCCGTCACGCATCGCCACGGATCCGGCGACCTACGGCAGCGAGCCCGAAGCGACTCTCAGCGTGCGGCAGAGCCGGCTCGGCGCGTATGCCGACATCCCGGCTGCCGGCGACCCCGTTCATACCGCGCTCGAGTTCGACTTCTTCGGTGTCGGAAAAGACGAGGGTCAGACGACCATTCGGCTCCGTCACGCGTACGGCGAGTGGCGCTCTCTCCTCGCGGGCCAGACCAACTCCGTCTTCATGGACGGCGACATCTTCCCGAACATGATCGAGTACTGGGGCCCTGCCGGCATGGTGCTCTACCGCCAGCCGCAGCTCCGCTTCTCTCCGATCCGCGGCGCGAGCACGCTCGCCTTCGCCCTCGAGCGCCCCGGCACGGTGATCGACGCGGGCTCGTTGCCCGGAACCTTCGAGAGTCGCTCGCCTTTGCCGGATCTCACCGCGCACTATCGGTTCACTCTCCCGGCCGGCCACGTGCAGCTCGCCGGCATCGTGCGCGATCTCGCGTATCGCTCGACAGGTGCGTCCGAAGAGCGCCAGGGCAACGTGCTCGGCTGGGGTTTTCACGCCTCTTCGGTGGGCACGGTCCCCCTCGGAAAAGTCTCGAGCGTCACCTTCCGCCTGAGCGCCGTCTACGGCCACGGAATCGCCAACTACATGAACGACGGCGGCGTCGACATCGCGCCGACGGCCGGCGGCGGCTTCGAGGCCGAGCCGCTGCTCGGCACCGTCGGCTTCGTCGACCTCGCGCTCGGTCGGCGTTTCGGCACGTCGCTCGGCTATAGCTTCACCCAAGTCCAAAACTCGAGCGGCCAAGCTCCGAGCGCGTTTCACCGTGGCGACTACGCCTCCGCCACGCTCACGTGCACTCCGCGCTCGGACGTGCTCACCGGAGTGAGCTACACGTGGGGACAGCGCACGAATTTCGACGGCGACTCCGGCATCGACCAGCGAGCGCAGCTGACGGTGAAGTATGCGTTTTCGAGCACTCTTTGGCGGTGACGGCCGGCGGCGTCACTTCATGCGCGCCTCGAGCCGCTTGCTTCCGCCGGAAAACGCGAACTTCGCGTCGTCGAAGCTAGGCGGTCCCATGAAACCCCGCGCGTTATTGGACGCGCAATAGTCCTCGATGGGCATGCCGAGGAAGTTCGTGTCGAGCTTGCCGTTCCCGTTCTTGTCGTGAAAAGCCGAGAGCCCGTAGGTCCCCGCGGGGATGCCTCGAAAGACGCAAATGGGGGCCGCGGTATCGGCGCGCACGGTGGCGGCGCCCACGGGCTTCTTGAGCCAGCCGTCACGCGCGAAGAGCCCGCAGCGCACGACGCCGCCTCTCTCTCGCAGCGGGGTGCGAAACTGCACTTCGTTCGAGCCGGGCGTGTCCTCCGCCCCGAGGGCGGTCGCAGCCGGCGCGAAGGCGGCGGAGAGCAGCGCTAAAATGCGCGGTCCCTGTCGTCGGAAATCAAGCGAGTAGCGCGCTTTCATGACGTGACTCCTTTCTGAGCTCCGGGAAGACCTCTTGCAGCAGCCCCTCGAAACGAGCGTGGCAATCCCAGCGAGCGAAGTCGCGCGCCACGGCGCGGGCGCCTTCGCGAAGCCGCTCCGATTCCAAGAGCTCGACGAGCGCTCGGCGCAGCGCGGTGGGCGTCGCTTCTCCCGACCGGACGAGGCGTCCGGCGTGCGCTCGCTCGATGGCCGTCATGGCCAGGTATTGGTCGAGGTTCGACGGTAGGCCGAGCACCGGCTTGCCCTCGGCCAGGGCCTGGTAGCTCGTGCTCGCTCCCCCGTTCGTCACGACGAAGCTCGCTCGTCTCGCGAGCTCGGCGCCTGGCGCGAAGCGCACGACGACGACGTTCGGCGGCGGCTTCTCGATTTCGAAACGCCCCCCCGTCGCGACGACGGCGGTGACCGGAAACTCAGCGATCACGCGGAGAAAAGCCGTGAGCGCCGCACCCCGGCCCGACGAACCGACGGTCACGTAGACGAGCGGCTTGTCTCCTGCGAGCCCGGGCGGGATCAGGGGCAGGTCCGCGGGCGCCGACCAGAGGATCGGCCCGAGGTAGCGATGATTCGGTGGGAGCTTGGCGGTCGGGCAAAGCTCCGGCACGTCCGGGTAGAGCGTGTAGTCGGCGTCGACCAGCGCCTCGAGCAGGCCACCGGTGCGCCGCATACCGTGGTGCTCGCGGAGCTCGTCGAGGGGCGCGACGAAATGAGCGAAGGCGAGCGGGAGTGCCTTCGGCCAGTACTCCGCCGCGCGTTTGT
>DATMCL010000322.1:0-18536 GCA_035558375.1 Polyangiaceae bacterium | reverse complement strand
ATCAGAGGCGGGGGCAGAGTCAGAGGCGGGGGCAGAGTCAGGGGCGGGAGAAGAGTCAGGGCTAGAGGTGGAGGCGGAGTTGGGGGAGGAGGGAGCGGGCGAAGAAGGAGTGGGTCGAGACGGCTGGGATCCGGACGGGAGGGAGCGGATGAACGACGAGAGGGCGGCGAGCTCGGAGGGGGTGAGCTGGGGCTCCTTCTTGGGGGGCATGTGTTTGTCGTCGTCGGCAGGGAGCGACAAGCGGCGCATCAGCTCGCTAGTGCCGGGGCTTCCGGGAACGATGGCGGGGCCGGATTTCCCGCCGGTGAGGAGGGCGTCGAGGGAGTCGACGCGGAGCTTGCTCTTTTGCTTCGCCGCGCCGTGGCACTTCTCGCAGTGCTCGTGGAGGACGGTCGTGGCGGAGGGCGTGGCAGAGGCGGGAGAGGGAGCAGAGGCAGTGGCGGCGCCATGGGCAGGGGCCGGAGTGGAGGAGGGTGCGAGCGTGCTCGTCGGAGTTGCGGCGCTGGGGGCAGGTGAGGTCGAAGGAGGAGGGGCCGGTGAAGAGGAGGACGCGCTGCTTGGCGGAGCCGGTGGGTGCGGCGCGTTGCTGCCGGCGCCCGTGGTGAAGCTCTCGAGAGGCTTTTGCGCGGCGGGAGGGACGAGCAGGTCACGCACGAGGACGCGGTCGTTGGCGCCGCGCTCGATCCAGAAGCGCAGGAGCGCGATTTCGGAAGCGGTGAGGCCGCGCTTGCCTTCGGGGGGCATGTGGTCGTCGTCGTCCTCCGGCAGGAGAACGCGGCGGAGTAGCTCGCTGTCGTCGGGAGCGCCGGGGGTGACGACGGCGCCGTTCTCGCCGCCCTTGAGGATCGCGTCGAGTGAGTCGAGGCGGAGGCCTGCCTTCACCTTCTCCGTGCCATGGCAGGGGGCGCAGCGTTCGAAGAGGAGCGGCCCGAGCACGTCGGCGAAGAGGTGCGGCTCGGCAGGTTTCACCTGTGCGTTCGCGCTCGCTGCGGGTTTGGGCTCGCTCGCTCCGAGGAGGCCGCGTAACGGCGCCGGCGCGTAGCGCGTGAGGTAGGTGTCGCCGTGCGTCAGCGTTCCGCCGAAGTGTGCGCCCGCGGAGAGGTTGAACAGCGTCAGGCCCAAGAGGGCGCGGTAGGCGCCGCGCGCGCGCGTCGTTGCGCGGCTCTGTTGGTACGCCCAGCCGAGGGGCAAGAAGCAGATGCCGACGGACGCGAAGAGCTCGGCGCGGCGGTGAATCGTGAGGACCCGCGGCGCAAAATCGCCGCTGCGGGCGAGCAGGTGACCGAGCAGAAACGTCCCCGCCGTCACCACGACGAGCGGCACGAGCGCGAGGCCAATCGCCGGATCGAGCCGGGGGCGGAGGCGGGGCGAAAGTGTCGCGACCTCGGCCGCGCCGACGAGCAGCACGACGCCGATGGGCAGGTGCACGGCGAGCGGGTGAAAGCGGCCGAGGAAGAGCGTGAAGTTCGCCGGCGTGCCGCCCAGATGCCTGAGCACCACGTCCGTGACGATCACCACCACGAGCACGCCGAGCGACGCGAGCACGCTGCCCGAACGCCAGAAGGGCCGGTCGCCGTCCATACTCTGGGCTAGCGTAGCCGAGGAACGCCGCCATGCCCGAGCTCCCCGACGTTGCGCTCTACATCACCGCGCTCGAGCGCCGGATCGTCGGCCGAACGCTCGCGAGGGTGCGGCTGTTCTCTCCGTTCCTGCTGCGCTCCTTCGAGGTTCCGCTGTCGGAAGCCGGCGGACGGACGGTGCTCGGCCTCGAGCGGCTCGGCAAGCGCATCGTGCTCGGGCTCGACGGCGATCTCTTCCTCGTGATCCACCTGATGATCGCCGGGCGATTTCAATGGCTCGAGCCGCCGAAGCCGGACACCAAGCCGGGGGGCAAGATCGCGCTCGCGGCCTTCGACTTCGAGCACGGCACGCTCGTGCTCACCGAAGCGAGCAAGAAGAAGCGCGCGTCGCTCTACGTCGTGCGTGGCCGCGAGGGGCTCCGTGCGCACGATCCCGGCGGCCTCGAGCCGCTCTCCATCGATCGGCCGACCTTCCGAGCGGCGCTGACGCGAGAGAACCATACCGTGAAGCGCACCCTCACCGATCCGCGCGTGCTTTCCGGCATCGGCAACGCCTACTCCGACGAGATCCTGCACCGCGCCCGCCTCTCGCCGGTCAAATGGACCACGCGGCTGACCGACGAGGAGCTCGAGCAGCTCTACACGGCGATGCGGGACGTGCTTCGTGAATGGATCGCGCGCCTGGAGAAACAGACGGGCGAGGCGTTCCCCACCAAAGTCACGGCGTTTCGTCCAGAGATGGCGGTGCACGGTCGTTATCGCGAGCCGTGCCCCGTGTGCGGCTCTCCCGTGCAGCGCATCGTGCACGCCGAGAACGAATCGAACTACTGCGCGCGCTGCCAGACCGGCGGCAAGGTGCTCGCCGATCGCTCACTCTCGAGGTTAATGAAAGACGACTGGCCAGCGACACTCGAGGAGTGGGAAGCGATCCGGAAGCCGCGCGAAGGGTAGCGTCCCGGGCGGGCGAGGAGGCCGACGGTGCCGGTCCTGACGCCTGACGGGCGATTCGCCGCCCGGAGGTGCTTGGGGGGACCGCCCGACCTGTGTTACTGCTTCCGCTTGGGCGCATGCCACCCGTGCTCGCGCGCGGTGCGCCACGGGTTCTATGAGGGAACTTGCATCGAGCGCCTCCGCGCCAGCCCCTGCGGCTCCGGTAACGGCGGAGAAGACCCAGGCCGTCGCGGCTGCGCCGGTGTTCGACGTGCTCGTCGGCAGCGCCGGCCTCGCCGCGGGGTTTCTGGGCTCGCTGGTCCTGGCCGTCACCACGGTGTCGTGCCGCTGGGTCGAGGTGCCCTACCTCTACACGCGTCCCCGCGACGCGATCTTGCACCTGGCGCTCGAGGTGGCGTGCGGCGCCGCGCTTTGGCTCCTGCTCTGGTTGCTCGTCAACGGCGCGCTCCTCATCGGGCCACGCGTTCCGAAGTCTGCGCGTGGTCCCGTGCGCCTCGCAGCGTTGGTCGGCGTCGGTCTCGCGGTGGGCTTGTTCGTCTACTTCCGCGTGGTGCGCATTTCGACGCGCTCGGCGGTGTTGCCGGCGTCGGTCTGGGTCGTGCTGCTGGGTGGCGGCGGTATTGCTCTCAGCATCGGCGGTTCCGCTCTGCTCCGCGTCCGTGCAGAGCGGCCCCGGGTCGTCGGGTGCTTGCTGCTCGGTGCGGCGCTCGGAATCCACGCGTTCGCGCTCGCGCGCTACGTGCGGCACTACGGCAATCTTCAAACCATCGGGCTCTTCTGCGTAGCGTTCCTGGCATCCCTCGGAACGGGCCTCGCCCTGGGCGTGCCGCGCTTGCGGGGCTTTGCGGGCCGGCTTGCGCTCGGAGCGCTTGCGACGAGCGTGCTCTTTATCGCGCTGTTCGGTGCGCAGCCCACATTCGCGACGCGACGCGCGGTTCTCGTCTGGGGCGGCGTCGCCAAGCGCACGATGCTGAGCGTGGTTTGGCCGCTGTTCGACCGTGACTCGGACGGCTCACCCGCTCGCTTTTGGGGAGTCGATCCAGACGACGCGCGTGCCGACGTGACGCCGCGCAGCGCAGGTCCGGGCGCTGGTCGCTCGGAAACGCTCGCGCTCGACGCGCGGCTCGCGCCGGCTCCGCACCGGAACCTCCTCTGGGTCACGGTCGACACCGTGCGCCGCGACAGCTTCGACCGCTTGGTCGCGGAGCAGGCCGAGCTCCGCGCCGCCTTCGCGGGCTTTGCCGATCACAAGAGCTACGTGTCGTGCTCGAGCCGCACGGGCGAAGTCGTCGGGCAACTGCTCGGCGTTCGGCGTTGCGACCCGCGCGCCGTAGAGGGCCTGCGCGGACACTCCATGCTCGAGCTGCTGCGCGCCGCCGGCTATCACGACCGGCTCGTCGGTCTCACCGACTCGCGGCTCTCCTTCGAGAGAAAGGAGATCTTCGAGAACGATGACCCGCGCACGCTGGCGCGAGCCGGCGAGGTCCTGCGCGAAGGCGGGGAAGGCGTGGCGCTGTTCGTGCATCTGCGTGGCGGCCACGGCGAGTACGAAGGACCGGGGCGGACACCGCGCGAGCGGTACGAGAACCAGCTCTCCACGAGCCTGCACGGTGTCGCCCGGCTCCTGCGCGACGCCCCGGCCGAGCGCTGGGCCGTCGTGGTGCTCGGCGATCACGGTGAGGCCTTCGGCGAGCACGTGAGCGTCGGTCACGCGACGACCCTCTACGAGGAGGCGCTCCGCACGCCGCTGCTCGTGCGCGGCCCGAACGTCGCGGCCGGTCCAGTCGAGCAGCGGGTGAGCTGTCCCAGCGTCCCCTGGTTCGCGCTCCACGCCATGGGGGTCATCGACCGCGAGCCAGCGTCCTTGCCTCTGCAATACGCCGTGCTCGACATCGCGCCGGGCGAGATCGGCCACCTCCAGGGCGACCACCTGCGCTCGCTCCGCATCGGCTCGAACAAGGTGATCTGGAGCTCGGACCTCGGCCTCTACGAGCTTTACGATCTCGAGGCGGATCCGGGCGAGCTCTACAGCGTCGCCGAAAGTCGTCCCGGCGAGCTCGCACCGCTCCGCGCGAAGCTCGACGAGCTCAGCCGCGACTGTCCGGGCAGCCCCTAGCGCGCGCGACCCGCGACCCGCGTTACAGCGCCGGTTCGCCGTGTATGCTCGCCATCGATGCTCGCGCTCGCGTTCGCGCTCTGCCCCGCGGAGCGCCGTGCAGATCGGCGGCTACTCGAGCCTCGCGCCGGAGCGCCGCAGCGATCTCGCTCGGCTCTCGCTGCGGGCGATGCTCGGCGGGCTCCTCACGACGAATCTCGTGGCCTGCGTCGCGGGCGTCCTCCTCTGAGCGCCCGGCGGCGGCCCAACTGGGCTTCCGGGCCGGAGCCCGCCGCCTTTCCAGCCTCACCGTATGCGAAAAGGTGGGCGAGTGCGATTTAGTTGTAAAAGTTTGGTACGGCTGCGTTAACCTCCGCGGCGTCAACGCGAAACGCAGCTAGGGCCAGGGTTGGGGCCGAGGAGGACAATCATGAACCGCATCGCTCTCTATCTACTCTGTACAGTGACAATGGGATGTTCCGCCGCTGGTGTTGCTCGCGCGCCTGCCGCGCCGCGCAGCGCCAGCTCCACCTGCGGGGGTGGCATCGTGTTGCACGACGCCGAGCTCGAAGCGTACCGGGGCTGCCGCAACGTCTCGGGCGATCTCGCGCTCTACGGCGTGACGACGCTCGCTCCGCTCGCGTCGCTGAAGAGCGTCGACGGCACGCTCACCATCGAGCACACGAGCCGCCTCTACACGCTCGCCGGTCTCGAGCAGCTTCGCAGCGTGAACCGGCTCGAGGTCAATCACAACGCGTCGCTCGTCAACGCTGGAGCGCTCCGCAAGCTCGACCACGTGCACCACGTCAGCGTCACTCACAACCCACGGCTCTCCACGACGTACGGGTTCCTCGACGGCATGGGGCGCGCGGGCGCAGAGCTCGACCTTGCGCACAACTCGGGTCTCGTCGCCGAAGGCGTGACCGAGGCGACGCCGGCCGGCACGGTCGCGGCGCGCTGAGCACCGCTCGCTACGGCGGTTGCTTCACGTCGAGTCGCATCGCTTGCGACGCCGTGATCGCCGTCATGTGCACGATGGAGTCGACGCTCGCGCCTTGCTGGAGCACGTTCACGGGCCGGTTCAAGCCGAGCACCATGGGACCGATCACATCGGCCCCGCCCGTCACGGCGAGCAGCTTGTAGGCGGCGTTGCCGGCGTCGAGATTCGGGAAAATCAGCACGTTCGCAGCCCCTTTGAGCTTCGAGAACGGGTAGACGGCCCGTGCCTCCTCGTCGAGCGCGACGTTCGCCTGCATTTCGCCGTCGATCATCAGATCGGGGCGCCGTTGCTGCACGCTCGCCGTCGCGTCCGCCACTTTCTTTGACTGTGGGTGCGGGGCGTCGCCGAAGTTCGAGAACGACAGCATCGCGACGCGCGGCTCGAGGCCGAGCTCGGACACCGCATCCGCCGCGAGGAGCGCGATCTCGGCGAGCGCTTCGGCGTCCGGATCGATGTTGATGGTCGTGTCGGCGAGGAAGCGCACGCCTTGCTTCGTGACGACCAGGTACATGCCGGCGGCGCGCCGCACGCCGGGCCGCATGCCGACGATCTGGAGCGCAGGGCGAATCGTCGCCGGATACGGCTGCCTGACGCCGGCGACGAGGCCGTCGGCGTCGCCTGCCGCGACCATCACCATGCCGAACGCCGTGCGCGAGCGGCGTAGCTCCTTGAACGCAGCAAGGCGCGTGATGCCGCGGCGCTGGCGCTTCTTCCAATAGCGCTCGACGTAGCCGTCGAGCTCGTCGCTCTCGCGCGGGTCGATGATCGTCGCGCCGTCGAGGTCCACGCCGAGGCGGTCGGCGTGCTCGAGGATGCGCTCGCTCACGCCGAGCAAGATGGGCTCGGCGATGCCCGCCTCGATCACGGCGTGGGCAGCGCGCAGGATCGCGTCGCTGTCGCCCTCGGGAAAGACGATGCGTTTGCGCTTCGCTTTCACCGCTTCGGTGATGTTCCAGAGCACGCGCCGCGTCGGCGAGATCGTCCGGTAGAGGCGCTCCTTGTATTCGTCGATGTCGAGCGACTCGCGCGCGACGCCCGAGGCGATGGCGGCCCGGGCGACGGCGGGCGCCACCCAATAGAGGACGCGGTTGTCGAACGGCTTCGGAATCAGGTAGTCGCGGCCGAAGCGCATGCGCTGGCGGCCGTAGGCGCGCAGGACCTCGTCCGTCACGTCTTCGCGCGACAGCTCGGCCAGGGCCTCGGCGGCGGCGAGCTTCATCTCTTCGCTCACGGAGCGCGCGCGCACGTCGAGCGCCCCGCGGAACACGAACGGGAAACCTAACACGTTATTGACCTGGTTCGGAAAATCGCTGCGCCCGCTCGCCACCACCGCGTCGGGGCGCGCCGCCAGCGCTTCCTCGTAGCCGATCTCCGGATCGGGGTTCGCGAGCGCGAACACGATCGGCCGTTTCGCCATCGTCTTCAGCATCTGCGGCGTCACGAGGCCGCCCGCGGAAAGACCGATCAGCACGTCCGCGTCGACGAGCGCTTCGGCGAGCGTGCGGCGCGGATCGCTCTTCGGGCGCGCGAAGCTCGCGCGGAACTCGTCGAGATCGGGTCGTCCTTCGACGAGGACGCCGTTCACGTCCACCATCGTGACGTTTTCGCGCCGGACGCCGAGGCGCACCCACATCTGCATGCAGCTCGTCGCCGCGGCCCCCGCGCCGATGCAGCACACCTTCAGCGTGTCGAGCGGCTTCTGCTGCAGCTCGGCCGCGTTGCGCAGCGCCGCAGTCGAGATGATCGCCGTGCCGTGCTGATCGTCGTGGAACACCGGGATCGACATGCGCTCGCGCAGCGCGCGCTCGATCACGAAGCAATCCGGCGCGCGAATATCCTCGAGATTGATCCCGCCGAACGTCGGCTCGAGTGCGCGCACCACCTCGACGAAGCGGGCCGGATCCGTCTCGTCGACCTCGATGTCGAACACGTCGATGTCGGCAAAGCGCTTGAAGAGCACGGCCTTGCCCTCCATCACGGGCTTGGCGGCGCGCGGTCCGAGATTGCCAAGGCCGAGCACGGCGGTGCCGTTCGAGACCACTGCGACGAGGTTGCGGCGCGCCGTGTAGAGATTCACCGCCTCCGGATCGGCGGCGATCGCGCGACAGGGAGCGGCGACACCGGGCGTGTAGGCGAGCGAGAGATCGAGCTGCGAAGCGACCGGCTTCGTCGAGACGACCTCGATCTTCCCCGGCCGCCCGCTCGAATGATACCGGAGCGCGTCCTCGTCTTTCATCTGCCGGCTACGGTACTATCGAACCCCGGCACCGGCGACCCCTCGTCGTCACCGGTGGCGGGGCGTGTTTCCGAACGGCACTAGGTCGCGTCGGGCTGTGCGTCACGGGTGGCACGACGCTGCGCGGGGACCTGCTTCTTGAGCTTCTTCTTCGTGTCGCGCTCCGTGAGCGCGAGGATTCGGCGGCCCTCTTCGGTTTCGAGCTGACCTGCGATGGCCGTGAGGACGCCGCGTACGCCGGCCTTGATGTGGGGCAGCTTGATCCCGTGCGCGCTGAGCCGCTCGGTGCTGAGCACGGTACGGATCCTTCGGACCTGCGTCAGCGCGTTGAGCTCGTCTGTGTCGATCCGGGTCGGCCGGAACTCCGGGTCGACGAGGTCTCGCAGCATACCGGCGATCTCCCACGGCGAAATCAGCCCCGGGTTGGCGACGTTGCAGGCGCCGACGGCACGCGCCTCGATCAGCCTCCACACCGCGTCGACCATGTCTTCGGCGACGGTCGCCGATTGCGCCACGTCGATGAAGCGCGTGTACGTGAAGAGCTTCAGGATAGAGTTTCGGCTGCTCAGCCGGGAGGAGAGCAGGAGTCGAGGTCGCACGAACAAGGCCTCGAGTCCGTCACGCTCGCAGCGATCCGAAATGAGATGTTCGGCCCACGCCTTGGTCCAAGCGTAGAAGCAGCGCGGATTGATCGCATCCTGCTCGCGCTTCACGTCGTCGGGCCCTCGGCTCTCCTGCAAGCATCCGCTCGAAAACTGGACGAAATAGGCCCTGGCCTGCACGCACTGCCGCGCGAGCGCGTCCGCCCCGAGCACGTTGACGTTGAACGTCAGATCGCGGTGCTGCTCGCACCAATCGATGTTGGTCTTGGCAGCAGTATTGATCACGATATCGGGAACGTACGTACGAAACTCCCGTGCGACCGCCGTCTGATCGAGCACGTCGACCGTGGAAACGGTGACATCGAACCCCAAGTGTGCCGAGTCGCGCAGTAAGGAAGCCACGAACCCGTTGCCGAAGATGAGAACCTTTTGATCGGACATATCACTCCTCCTGGATTCGAAAAACGCACGGATCCCCACGAAATCGCCCGGATCCGTCGCCTCGACGGACGCAGAAGGACGCCTCGCAACACTCGCGAACGAAGTCGCGAGCACGAACGCAAGCACGCAACATTTTCGTCGCGTACGTTCCGCTTTTCGAATCGAACTCAGTGACCTATCGCACCCAAGAACCCATGCGGCGTGCGTGTACGGCGCTGTGCGGAGCTTTGTTTACCCTCCGGAGTAAAAAAAGGTCACGACGCGCGAGCCAGCGCTTCGGCACAGAGCTTCTCGCTCAGCATCGCTACTCAGCCTTCGTGCCCCTCGACAATCCAGTCGCGCTGCCGCCCCAGCGCCATCCAACGATCCGGCTCGGGCAGGGGACGAAATCCGAGCCCTCGATAGACCCCGTGCGCATCCGCCGTCGCCAGCGTCCACTTGTAGACGAGCGCGAGGTCCGGGTGCTCGAGCGCGAACCGCACGAGCGCGCGACCGAGGCCCTGCCCGCGCAGCTCGGGCGCGACGAAAACGTCCATGAAATACGCGAACCGCGTGAAGTCGGTGACGAGGCGCGCGCACCCGACTTGCGCGCCGTCGCGGTAGGCGCCCGCGACGAACGACGAGCGACGGAACGAGCGCTCGACCTCCACGCGGCTGATGCCCGGCGTCCAGTAGCTCCCCGTGAGCCAGCCGTGGCAACGCTCGAAATCGAAGCGGCCGAGGTCGTCGTCGAGCACGTAGCCGTGGTGGCAGCGGCGCATCTTCGAAAACTAGGGCCCTCGCCGAGCGAGGCACAGGGTCAGGCGCCGAACGCCGAGAGGGACAGTGACCCGGGGGGGCGGGCACGCCCGCTAATGCGCAGCGTCGCGGAAGGGACGCCATGCTTGACAGGCGATCCTGCCGGCTTAGAAAAACGTCGTGAAGCCCCCGCCTTCCGAGTGCAAAGAGCAGGGCCTGCTCGCGCCCGTCATCGACCGCAATCGATGCGAGGGGAAGGAAGATTGCGTGCGCGCTTGCCCGTACGACGTTTTCGAGATCGGTAGGCTGACCGCCGAGCAGCGTTCGGGCCTGTCCTTCAAGGGGCGGCTCAAGGCCTGGGCGCACGGCGGCAAGCAGGCGTTCGCGGTGCGTGCCGGGGACTGCCACGGCTGTGGTCTGTGCGTGGAAGCGTGTCCCGAGGACGCGATTCGTTTGGAGCGAGCGAGACCGAGTTAGAGCTCGCTAGGGTCGTGCTTCGCACCGGGCAAACGCTCCGACCCAGCAACGGCGTGGGGCGTTGGATAAAGGCGTGGAGCACGTCCTCTCCGAAGCGAGCGCAAATGTGCGCTCCGGAAGGAAGAGTTGTCGATTCTGGCGCGTCGGCGGCGCTAGAGCTTCTAGCGAAAGCGCATTCGTCGACGGAATCGACGGGACGCGGAAGCTTAGTACATTGCGCGAACACGCATGTCGTCTCGACGCTGCTCGGCGGTTTTTGGGCGCCCGGTGGCCCTTGGGTCGTTCCTCGTTTTTTGCGCCGCGTGCTCGGAGCATGCGTCATCGGGCGGCAACGAGAACGCGAGCGGCCGCGGCATGGGTGCGGCGAGCGCAAGCGCTGGGTCCGCAGGAACGGCCAACGGTGGGAGTGCTGGTAGCAAGAGCGGTTCGGCGGGGTCCGTCAACGCAGGTGGCGTGAGCGGCTCCGCAGCAGGCACGCCGAGCGGAGGTTCCGGAGGCACGGCAAGCGGTGCGGGAGGCGCGGTGAGTGGTGCGGGAGGGACGGCGAGCGGCGCGGGCGGTGCGGCGAGCGGCGCAGGTGGTGCGGCGAGTGGCGCGGGAGGGACGGCGAGTGGCGCGGGAGGGACGGCGAGCGGCGCGGGCGGTGCGGCGAGCGGCGCAGGAGGTCGTTCGGGAGCAGGGGGCTCCGCGACGGGCGGAGCTTCGGGAGGTGCTGGAAGCTCGGGCGGCGGCGCCGGCGGTGCGCCGAGCACGCGTTCACCCGGCTGCGGGACGGCCCTAGAACGGCCCAACCCGAGGACCCAGCAGACGATGGAGACGGGAGGCACGACCCGGTACTACCTCCTCGATGTTCCCGCCAACACCGACAACAAGACCCCGCTCGCTCTGGTCTTTGGTCTGCATGGCTACGACATGAACAACGTCGCCGTCATCGATCTCTTCAACTTCACTTCGCGCTCGAACGGCCGCGCGATCACCGTGCTCCCTCAGGGAGAGGGCCCGCCGCCAGGCGACGTATCCCACTGGGGCGACCACGTGCTCGAATCCACCTGGACCGCGGGCGACACGAACTACACGTACCTCCACGAGCTCATGCTCGACATTCAAAACCGGTTCTGCGTCGATCCGAGCCGGGTGTTCATCGCCGGCTTCAGTATGGGTGGCTTCTTCACGAACTCGCTTGCCTGCGCCCACAGTGATTGGTTCCGCGCCTTCGCCCCCGTCTCCGGCGGCGGTCCCGGCTCCTGCTCCAACGCGAATGCGAAGCCACCCATCATGCTCCACCACGGGACGGCCGACGACATCGTCGAGATTGCCTCGGGGGAGGGCAGTCGCGATTTTTGGGTCGAGCAGAACGGATGCGGCACGAGCACCACGTCCTCCTTCATGGGCTGTCAGAGTTACGGCGGCTGCCCCGAGGGGAGTCCGGTCATTTGGTGCGTCGGCAACTGGAATCACACCATCAGCTCGACCGCCGCCGCCAACATCTGGTCCTTCTTCGACGGCTTCAAGTGACGGGTCGCGCCTGCGGCAACGTCCACAGATGAGTGCCGGCAAAATCGTCGCCGCGGCGCTCGAAACCGACCGTCTCGGGTTCCTTCAGGCGATCGGGGTCGTGCCGCCGAACGAGCTTCGCCCCGCTTTTTCCATTTCTTGCGACCGTTCCCGCGTGCTGCTAACCCCCGCCGCGTGATTCGGCTCGATTCCGTCACCAAGCAGCACGGCTCCCAGGCGCTCTTTCTCGATGCGTCATGCGCGATTTTTCGCGGCGACAAGGTGGGGCTCATCGGCCCGAACGGCGCGGGCAAGTCCACCATCTTCCGCTTGATCGTGAAGGAGGAGACGCCCGACAACGGTCAGGTCGCCGTCGATCGCGGCACGACCATCGGCTACTTCAGCCAGGACGTGGGCGACATGAAGGGTTCGAGCGTCGTCGCCGCCACGCTCGCCGGTGCCGGCGAAGCGTCCGTCGTCGCCGCCAAGCTCAAGGTGCTCGAGCACAAGCTCGCCGATCCGGCGTTCGCCGACGAGCTCGAGCAATCGATCGCGGAGTTCGGTGAAGCACAGGCGCGCTTCGAGGAGCTCGGCGGCTACGCGCTCGAGGCGCGTGCACGGGAGATCCTCGCGGGGCTCGGCTTTGCGGACGATCAGGTGGACGGGGACGTCGGCGCGCTGTCGGGAGGGTGGAAGATGCGCGTCGCCCTCGCGCGCATCCTGCTCATGAAGCCGGACGTGATGCTGCTCGACGAACCGACGAACCACCTCGACATCGAGTCGATCCTGTGGCTCGAGGAGTTTTTGAAGGCTTACGACGGCGCCCTCGTCATGACGTCGCACGATCGCGAGTTCATGAACCGCATCGTGCACAAGATTATCGAGATCGACGGCGGCGAGCTCACCGTGTTCTCGGGCAACTACGAATTTTACCTCGGGCAGCGTGCGCTCCTCGATCAGCAGGCCGAGAGCGAATTTCTGCGCCAAAAGGCCATGCTCGCCAAGGAGGAGGCGTTCATCGCTCGCTTCAAGGCGCGCGCGAGCCATGCCTCCCAGGTGCAGTCGCGCGTGAAGAAGCTCGAAAAGATCGAGCGCGTCGAGCCGCCCAAACGCCGCCAGAAGCTCCATTTCGATTTTCCCGACGCACCGCGCTCCGGCGAAGACGTAGCCAAGATCGAGGGGCTCTCCAAAGCCTACGGCAAGCGCGTGATCTACGACGGCTTCGACTGGCTCGTGCGGCGTCGCGAGCGCTGGTGCGTCATGGGCATCAACGGCGCCGGCAAGTCCACGCTGCTCAAGCTCGTCGCCGGAGCCACGGCGCCCGACGCGGGCCGCATCTCGCTCGGTCCGAGCGTTCAGATCGGGTACTTCGCGCAGCACGCGATGGAGCTGCTCGACGCGGAGAAGACGGTGTGGGAGACGCTGGTCGCGCGCTTTCCCACGGCGTCGGTGGGCTCCTTGCGCACGCTCGGCGGCGTGTTCGGGTTCGGCGGCGACGCGGTCGAGAAGTCGTGCAAGTTCTTGTCGGGCGGAGAAAAGGCACGCCTCGTGCTTGCGCTGATGCTGTACGAGCCCCCGAACTTCCTGATCCTCGACGAGCCCACGAACCACCTCGACATCGACACGAAGGAGATGCTGATCGAGGCGCTCGCCGGCTTCGAAGGGACGATGCTGTTCGTCTCGCACGACCGGCACTTCCTGCGGCGGCTCTCGAACCGCGTGCTCGAGCTGGACGGTGGCAAGGTGAAGGCATACGGCGGTGGCTATGGCGAGTACGTCGAGCAAACAGGCATGGAAGCACCCGGCGTCCGGCACTGACGGCGCGCCGGGCGCGGCCGACGCCCTCACGCTCGAGCTCGAGCGGCTCGCGCTACGCGCCGTGCGCCGCGTGTACGAGGACCTGAATCGGTCGCTCTTCCGCGAGGCGCTCCGGACGCCGACGTTCGAGCTGTCCGCCGCCGAAGGCCGCTTCGGGCGCTGGGTCGGCGCCTCGCGCACGATCGAGCTCCGTCGCGCTCTCCTCGTGGAGCACGGGTGGGGCGTCGTCGTGGAGGTACTCAAGCACGAGATGGCACACCAGTACGTGGACGAGGTGCTCGGCATCCACGGCGAAGGCGCCCACGGTCCGACCTTTCGACGCGTGTGCGTCGAGCGCGGCATCGACCCGCGCGCTACCGGCGCACCGCGCTCCGCTTCGGACGGCAACCAGCACCTGCTCGACCGCGTGGCGAAGCTCCTCGCGCTCGCCGAGAGCCAGAACGAGCACGAGGCGCAAGCCGCGATGAGCGCAGCTCAGCGTCTGATGCTCAAGTACAACCTCGACCTCGTCGAGGCGGGGAGCGACAAGAGCTACGACTTCAAGCATCTCGGCGCGCCGAGCGGGCGCATCGGGGAGAGCCAGCGCCTGCTCGCGGCCATCCTCGGCGAGCACTTCTTCGTCGAGGTGATTTGGGTGCCCGTCTGGCGACCGCTCGATGGTCGCCGCGGCAGCGTGCTCGAGGTCTGTGGCTCACCGGCGAATCTCGAGCTCGCCGAGTACGTGCACGCCTTCGTCAACCACACCGGTGAGCGCCTGTTTCGCGAGCTCAAGCAGGCGCGGCGGAGCGTTCGCGGCCGCGATCGCGAGCGCTTCCTGGCAGGACTGATGGCTGGATTTCGCGACAAGCTCGAGGGCGAGCGGAAAAAGAGCAAGAGCGAAGGTCTCGTGTGGCGCGGCGACGGCGAGCTCCACGCGTTCTTCCGGCACCGGCATCCCCACATCCGTATGACCCGCCACGCGACGCACGCCGGCACCGAGGCGTACGCACGCGGGCGCGAGGCGGGCCAGAACCTGGTCGTGCACCGGGGCGTTCGTGCGAGAGCCGCGGAGGGGTCGCCGCGCCTGCTGCCCGGAAAGCGCTAGAGACGGCCGCTCGACGGGGGACGACGGTCCGGGTGAGAATGCGGCTTCCGTGAACGATACCGTACGTGCCGAAGCCGATCCCCTCGTGGGGACGCTCCTTGCGGAGCGGTACCGGTTGGTCGAGCAGCTCGGCTCCGGCGGCATGGGCGCCGTGTACCGGGCCGAGCACGTGCACATGAAGAAATCGGTGGCGGTGAAGATCCTCCACCGCCACATGACGACCAACTTGGAGGTCGTGGCGCGCTTCGAGCGGGAAGCCGTGGCTGCCGGACGCATCGAGCACCCGAACGTGGCGGCAGCCACGGATTTCGGCCGGCTCGCGGATGGCTCCTTCTATCTCGTGCTCGAGTACGTCGAGGGCAAGAGCCTCGGCCTCCTGATGGATCAGGGGCCGATGGACGCCGGCCGGGCGCTCTGCATCACGCGGCAGATCGCGGACGGGCTCGCGGCCGCTCATGCGGCCGGTGTCGTGCACCGCGACCTCAAGCCGGACAACGTGCTCTTGTTCGAGCGCGACGGCGTGAGGGACATCGTCAAGGTGCTCGACTTCGGCATCGCGAAGGTTCACCTCGACGAGGGCTCCGGGCACAAGCCGCTCACGCAGATCGGTACCATCTTCGGCACGCCGCAGTACATGTCGCCCGAGCAGGGCCAGGGGCGCACGGTCGACGCGCGCTCCGATCTCTACGCACTCGGCGTGCTCCTCTACGAAATGCTCGTCGGCAAGCTTCCCTTCGACGGGGACGATCTGGTCGTGCTCATCACGAAGCACGTGACGGAGCCGCCGCCACCGTTGCCCGCCACCGTTCCCGCGCCCGTGCGCGAGCTCACGCTGAAGCTGCTCGGGAAAAAGCCGGACGAGCGCGTTCAGACCGCGGCCGATCTCGTCGAGCGTATCGATGCGCTGCTCTTGGAGCTCGATCTCGGTCGTGCGCCGAGCTTGCCGAACGCCGGGTCCGCGCGCGGTTCCGCCGCGAGTGCTGCCCGTGGGGTGAGCGCCGGGAGCGGGGTGGGGGCGCCGGCTCGGAGCGTCGTGAAGACGGCCCGCGCCGTCAGCATTCTCGAGCGTGCGCGTGAGGAGCTCGTGCGTCGCGCGCCGGCGCTCGGGCGGCCGGTGCGTGTCGGGGGCGTCGTGCTGCCGCTGTTTGCGCTCGTGGGCGGCGGAGTCGCGCTCGCGCTCGTCGGTGCGCTTTTGACGATCCTCGTCGTCCCCTCGCGCCACGGCAAGGGCGGCAGCGACGCGAGCGCAGCGCACCCCGAGACAGGTGCGGCGTCGCGCCAGCGCAGCGACGACGAGAAGCACGACGCGCTCGTCAAGCGTGCGGAAGCGGGCGATCGCAAGTCGCTCTCGGCGCTCGAGGAGATCCCGGAGAAGCGACGAAAGCTCGAGGACGCGCGCGCTCTGGGCAAGGGCTATTGCGCCGCCGGCGAGTGGTCGAACGGGCTCGCCGCCTACAAGAGCGCGGTGCTCGCCTTCCCGCTACTTCGGAGCGATCCGGCGCTTCTCGCCGACGTTCGGCGCGCCGCCGAGCAGGCGAGCGGCTACGAAGAAGCGCTCCGGCTCGCTGCGCATCAGCTCGGCGAGAAGGGGCTCGATCTCTTGTGGGACGTCTGGACCGCGACGAAAAAGAGCCCCGAGCAAGCCACCATCAATCGCCGCGTGCGCCAGTTTCTCGACGATAGCTCCGTGCGCGAGCACGCAACGCGCGAGCTCGGCCTCGTCTTCGAGCTCGAGCGCGCAGAGAAGCGCAAGCGCTGCGCCGACGTCAAAGCCACCTTGCCCAAGGTCGGCGAATACGGCGACGCGCGCGTCCTCCCGATCCTCGATCGCTTCAAAATCACGCGCGGCTGCGGCTTCGTCGATCTCGGCGACTGCTGGGACTGCCTGCGCGGAACGAAGGACCTCGCGCGCGTGCGCGAATCCGCAGAGACGCGCCCGGCGCCGAAATTTTGAATCAGTACATCGGCACGTCTGGGTCCACGTCCAGCGACCAGGCATGAATGCCGCCCGTGAGGTTATAGACGTCCCGGAAGCCTTGTTGAACGAGCTCTTCCGCGGCGCGTTGGCTGCGGGAGCCGCGGTGGCAGTAGAGAACGATGGCGCGGTCGCGCGGCCCTTTGCCGATCTCGGCGTGCAGCGCTTCGTCGAGGGGGCGGCCTGCTTCGATCATCGCGAGCTCGCGCTCGTCGGCCGGGCGCACGTCGACGAGGACGAGGTCGTCGCCGCGATCGAGCCGTGCCTTGAGCTCCACGGCGCTGATGCTCTTGACGCGCACAGGCTCGTTCGGGTTCTCGATCTTGAAGGCGGGACCGTCGGGCGTCTGAATCAGATCGATGCGGATGCCGTCGGCGCGCGCCACGGAGCTGCGCGGCATGGAGACGCGCACGCCCCCGGCGTCGACGATCACGTCGCGCGGGTCGGGGACGCCGACGGCGAGATCGTGCTCGAACGTCGCGCTCACCTCCAGGCGAATGCACTCGTTCGCCGACTCGATGGCGGCCGTGAGCTCGGTGCGCGCGGCGTCGCTGAGCGTCACCTTCGGGGTGCTGGTCGAGACGAGCTCACCGAGCTTCTCGGCGAGCTCGCCGGACTCGCCGAGGGCGGTCACGATGTCTGCGCCGCCCACGAACTCTCCCCGCACGTAGAGCTGCGGGATCGTGGGCCACGACGAGTAGTCCTTGATGCCCTCGCGCACCTCCGCGTCGGCGAGCACGTTCACGGTGACGTAGTCGTCGAGCAGCCCGTCGAGGAGCTCGACCACCCGCGCCGAGAAGCCGCACTGCGGCGCTTGGCGCGTCCCCTTCATGTACAGCACGACGGGATTCTGTTGGACGGCGTCGGCGATGCGCTGGCGAACGGCAGGATTCATGGTGGCGTGGGGGCTCCGCAGCAAGAGTTGCGCGTGGTCTACCCCATGGAGCTTTTTTTTTCATTGGCAAGCTGGGACGCAGGGAAAACCGCGGAATTTCGGCGCGGCGGAGCGCAGCACGACGCGGTGCGGCGTGGTGAGCGAAAAGCCTAAGGAGTGATCTCGGCGCGCAGGGGAGCGGGGGTCCAGTGGCCGGCCATTCGCGTGGCCTCGAGTCGCGAGTGGACGCCGAGCTTTCGGAACAGGTGCGCCAGCTGATTGGCGACCGTGCGGATCGAGACGCCGCGCCGACAGGCGATTTCCCCATTGGAAAGCCCATGCGCCAAATCGCGAAGGATCTCCTGCTCGACGGGCGTGAGGTGCGGGCGCAGGGGCGGCTCGCTCAAGGGGAAGCTCAGCACGAGGCCGCCGGCGCCCGCGTCGCCCTGTCGTTCGACGACGAGGCCTGGCGGAACACGAAACCGCACGGATGCAGGGATTGACTCAAGCGGCATGACCGAGCACCGCGGCGAGCGCCGCCGTTGAATCGAGCCCGAGGAGCTCCAAACCAATTTCCACTTCGCGCGACGCCGTGGTGAGCGATACCCCGAGCTCGGACGCGATCACCTTGAGCGCGCAGCCAGCCGAACGGAGTGCCAGGGCCTTGCGCTGGCGGGCGGTCGGCGCGACGCGGTGCTCGGGCGCAACGGGCTCTGCGACGAGGTACCGGCGCCCCTCGTGATCGTACCAGTTGACGATGCGAAAGCTGCCGGTGGTGATGGCGTGCCACAACGCTTCGACCGAGCGCGGTGGTTCGACGGACTCCTTCGAGGGATCCGAGATGGGGAGAGTCATGCCGCATCGCGTGAGCACGGAGCGTGCCAAAAGCGGTGGCCGGCCGACGCCGGGCGATTTTTGCCGGATTTCCGCGGCGCGCCTGGCGGCGTACTTTCCGCGGGCTTGAGCAACTGCTCGCGAGCTCGCTTCTCGACTTGCGCAACGGCTTGCGCAATTCGGGTTTTCCGCCGGTTCCCGCGGCGCAAAATCGGCAATTTCGAGCCGAATCCGGGGCGGTGCGCGGCGTGGCACGAATGCTGCTGAAGAGCCTGGTCGAAAGGCAAACACCATGACCACGCCCAAGATCGTCCTCGCACTCGCCACTCTCCTCGCA
>DATMCL010000321.1:0-3658 GCA_035558375.1 Polyangiaceae bacterium | reverse complement strand
GGCAACCGGCGGCGCCAGCGCGGGTCAGGCCGGCAGCTCGGCACAAGGGGGCAGCACGAGCGGAAATGCCGGAAATCCTGCCGGAAACGCCGGTACAGCGGCCTCTTCCGGACAAGCCGGTGGGGGGCGTTCCGGTGACGGAGGCACCTCGGGCTCGAGCGGAAGCTCCGAGGGTGGCGCGCCAGGGGCCGCAGGCGAGCCGAGCAACGACCCGAGCTGTCCGATGGATATGCCTACGGAAGGTGACGACTGTCCGCCAGGCCCGCGTCTGAGCTGTACCTACGACGACACGAGCTGCTGGTGCACGACGTTCTGGGATTGCACCGGTTGCCCGCCGGGAGGGCCCGTGCACCAAGCTGGGTGCGAAGGCTACGAAGGTCAGTCCTGCGGCGGCTGCGACTGCGCGGACGGACCCTACCCCGAGTGGGACTGTGGGCCGACGCCCGGCATCTGACCATGGCTCTGGTGGGGAACTCAGGCCGCGTTCAAGTGGCGCTCGAGCGATGGTTCGATGACGGTTGGCTGCGGGGGGAAGTGGATCGCGGTTTCGAAGTGTTTCGACCAGAGGTGATTTCGCATTGCGCTTCCGGCGACATCGACGGAAGCGGCGCCCTGCGCGCCGTCTTGGTCGAGATTGCGGCCCTCGACGGCCTCGAGGGAGAGCTCGCGACCGAGGCAGACGGGGATTTGCTCGTCGCGCGCTACGTGCTGCGCGGACAGCACGTTCGCCCGCTTTTTGGCGCGGATCCGAGTGGTGAGGTCATCGAGCTTCACGGCATCGCGACTTTGCGTACGGTCGACGAGCGCATCGCAGAGCTGTGGCACACCGCCACGGTGCGCCGTCCCGAGACGTGCCTCCTCGAGGGGGCGCATGCGGGCCTCGAGGAGAAGCCTTGGGCGCGCCGCTGGGCGCTCACGCTGCGCGAGACGCTCGTCGCGGAGCTGGCGATGCTCGGCTACGGCGACAAGCAGATTGCAGCAGAGCTCAAGCTCGCGACCACGTCGGTGAGCAAATACTTACGTACCATTCTGCGCAAAGCCGGGGTTCCCTCGCGCACGGCGCTCGCGGAGCGGGCAGGCGTGGTTCGACTCGGATGACTCAGGCGCCCTTTCCCGACCGGGTGCTCGAGCGCGCGCTCGGGGACGACGAGCCGCCGAGCACGCCGTGCACCTTTCGCGATGCCTCGCTGCTCGGTCTCATGGGAGAGGAGCTTGACGTTTCGAACGAGGAGTACCGGGGCGCGGTCGATCAGCGCCGGTTCCGAGTCATCCGGAGGATCTGCACGCCCGACCACGCCACGGCGGTCGTGCTGCTCGAGGGCCGGCAAGTGGGCAGTTTGGGCTCGATTGTGCCCACGGGACGCACGTTTTCGGCGCTCGCCCATGTCGTGGTCGCGCTCGAGAGCGGCTCGGCGACGAGCGTCGTCGTCGAATCGGGGTTGCTCGGCCACCTCACGTCCTCGGGCGTTCGCTTCGTGCCTGCGAGCCGCGCGGGCATCGCGCGCTTGGAGCGGCTTAGGGCCTCGGAGCGACCGGATCTCTTGGACGGTGACGCCGGCGCGACGTATTGGGCGCAAGCGTGGGGCTTGCCGCCGCGCTTGGCGCGCCTGGCAGTAATGCTCATGGCTGGGCTCTCGCCGCGAGCCATCGGTGCGCGGGCGCGGCTGAGCTTGCGCAGCGTTCGGACGTATACCGAAACGCTCTTTCAGCGCGCGAGCGTCCATAGCCGGGGAGAGCTCGTGCTCGCTGCGCTCCGCGACGGGCGCGCTTCCTTTTGAAAGAAACGAGAAGTATCGGAGCGCGCCAGGGTGGCGCGCGCGACTACCTCAATTTTCCGACCTATCCCCGCTCTGGACCCGTATCTATGGTCCCGCCACACGTTCGGGAAGGGCCCGGAGGATCAGCGCTCGCCTGCGCGCTGCATTCCGACGAGCTCGCGACGGTTAGCCATTGTGTGGAGGAGCGACATGATCTCGGCCAAATTCACCCGCTTCGGTGCAGTCAACGGCATGGGGAGCCTGCTCGCGTCCGCGAGCGCATTACTTCTTCTTTCAGCGTGCTCGGGCTCGAGCGACCGCAACGAGGCGTCGCTCGCTCAGGCACGGACGGAGCTCCAGCAGAAGGGCGTCGTCGCCGTATCCGTGCTCCTGCGCGACGACGGGTCGCCGGCGTCGCTCGCCGGGGCACGCCTCGGCGTCGCCGCTCGCCTGACGGACGGCCGCTCGCTCGTGACTCACAACTTCAAGTCAGGCCCAGGCATGAGCGTCATCATCGCCTCCGAGGCGGACCTCGAGGAGCTCGCGAACAATCCGGACGTTGACCGTTTCGACGTGTCTCCGAAGCCCGCGCCCTTTCTCGACGTGACACGCGAGATCACGGGTGCCAACGCCGCCTTCGCGGCGGGACACAACGGCTCGGGGCGCAGGGTCGCGATCCTCGACAGCGGCGTCGAAGGCACTCACACCGACATCAGCAACAACCTGGTGGAAGAGGCGTGTTTCTGTAACTCCGGTGTCGGATGCTGTCCGAATGGGCTGAGCTCGCAGGTCGGCACGGGCGCCGCCGCCGACATGGACACGACCTTCGGTCACGGCACGCACGTGACCGGCATCGTCACGAGCACCGGAACGATCGCTCCACGCGGGATCGCGCCGGACACGGGGGTCGTCGTGGTCGCCGGTCTCGGCGGAACCTTCGACGACGTCGCGGCCGGTCTCGAGTGGATCGACAACAACCACCCCGAGGTCGACGCCGTCAACCTGAGCTTGGGCGTTCCGTACCAGGTGTTCAACGACAACTGCGACCTCGGCATGGGCGCACCGACGTACATCGTCAACATGGCCAACGCGATCCACGCCCTCCGCGCCGACGGCATCATGTCGATCGCGGCCTCCGGCAACGCCATGCACAACTACGGGATGAGCGCGCCGGCCTGCATCAGCGACGTGTTCTCCGTGGGCGCGACCGACAAGAACGACGCCTTCGCGGACTTCACCGACCGCAGCGCCGCGCTCGACATGCTCGCTCCGGGTGCCGGCTACGACCCGCCGAGCGGCACGAGCACCGATCCTTGCCTCCACGACGGCACGCAATGCGTCGAGTCGACCGGTCTCGGGAACAGCACGCAGTGGCTCCAGGGCACGTCGATGGCGGCCCCGCACGTCACGGCCGCCGCAGCCATCCTGCGACAAGCGGATCCGTCGCTGACGCCCGCCGCCATCGAGGCGTGCCTCAAGACCTCACCGGTCAGTATCGACATCCAGACGACGACGCCCAACGTGCTGAAGCCGCGCCTCGACATTCCGGCGGCTCTTGCGGCGTGCGGCGCCCCGCTCTGCAACGCTCAAACGTACGAGGCGGAGAGCATCTTCCAGTCGACGGGCAATGCGTCCCCGCCCGGGTGGAACATTTTCAACAATGGCTACATCTCGACGAGCCACAACTTCACTGCCGGTCCCACGCAGATCGTCGTGCGCGCGCGCGGCCAGTCCGCGAACGGCGTGGCTCCGCACATGGTCGTGAGGGTCAACGGAGCCATCATCGGCCAGACGTTCGTGAGCCCGACGACGTACACGGACTACCCGTACGCCTTCAACGCCACGGCCGGCTCGCAGGAGATCCGCGTCACGTTCGACAACGACTTCTTCCAGCCCCCGCA
>DATMCL010000320.1:0-24136 GCA_035558375.1 Polyangiaceae bacterium | reverse complement strand
CGTGCGCGGCGGCATTCGCGGCCTCACCGACGACGCGCTCCACTCGGGCACCATCGCCGTCATGCTCCAAAACTACCAACGCCGCCTCGACCAAGACGGCCGCGACGAGCGCCTCCGCCAAATCGCGGAGACGATCGCCGTCGAGCCAGGCGACGCCGAAAGCGCCTTCGCCCTCGCCGCCGCCGTCGCGCTCGCCGACGACGACGTCGCCGAAGAAGAGAACGCCTTCATCAACCAGCTCGCGGGTTGGTTTGGAATTACTCCCGAGCGCTCGGGGCAGATCTTGGATCAGTTAGATCAGGATCAAGAGGTCAGTTAAGAACCGGCCAGGGATAGAGCACGTCCCCAATCGGATGTGCAGCGCGCCGGCGGGCGCAAGCCCGCCCGAGACGACGTCGTGGTCTCGGAAGAACTGATCGACAGGCTCAGCACCGGCACAACCCAACACAAGAACCGGCGAGGCCGGCAACTGCTGCTTCGACAGGTCACCAAGATCGCGAGGCACCCCAAGTTGCGCCGCCCTTCCCCCGGCCGAAGCCGGTTCTAACTCAAGACGCCGGCTCGATCGAAAAGCAGCCGCGCGCGTCCGCGTTGCCGATGCGCACGTAGCCGACGCTCGTCGACGTGTTGACCAAGTGTTCGCGCACTTCGTTCGAGCGCTTGTCGCCCGCCGGTACCGGCTTCGGAAGGTGGCCGTCAATCGCGACGGGGCAGGCGCTCACGTGGAGGGCGCGATCGGCGCCGAACTCGAGGCGCGCGACGAGGCCGTAGAGGGTCCAGGGCGCCCAATCGTGTCCGGCGAAGACGAAGTTGCCGAGGCTGTAGAACACAGGCTTTCCGAAGCGGAAGCCGACGCCCTGCGGCACGTGCGGATGATGCCCGATGACCACGTCGACCAAGCCCGTTTTCACGGCGCTGTCGATGAAGCGGCGCGTGGCGTCGATGGGAGCATCGATGTACTCGACGCCGCCGTGGTACGAGAGGATCACGAAATCCGCTTCGCGCCGCGCCTTTTCGAGCGCTCCACGGAGCCGGCGTAAGCGTGCCCACGCGACGTAGTCTTTCCCCTCGTGCTGCTCGATCGGGCCCGCGTTCCAGATCTGCGTGACGGCGAGCACGGCGATGCGACGCCCGCGCGCTTCGAGCATGACGGGCGCATAGGCGCGATCGAGCGTGCGCCCCGTGCCGGCGTTCTTCACGTTCGCGCGCGCGAGGTTGTCGAGCGTCTCGAAGAACGCGCCGCGGCCGTAGTCCCAGGCATGGTTGTTCGCCGTCGAGACCACGCCGATTCCCGCCTGCGCGAGCGTCTCGGCGCCACCGGGCGGCCCCGTGAAGATCAGGCGATTGCGGGGTGACTGCGTCTCTCCGTCTTGATCGCTGAGCTGCGACTCGAGGTTCACGAAACGCAGATCGGCGTCGCCCCAGAGCGGGCCCATGTTGCGAAACGGATCGTAGTGAGGGTCGGCGAGGATCGCCTGCCCGCATTCGCGGCCGAGGTTCACGTCGCCGGCGGCGACGATCACGAGCGGAGCGGCGGGTGCGGCCGCGCTCGACGACGCGCTCGGCTCGGGCGTCGTCGGAGGTAGCGCAGTCGCAGGGAGGACGGGGGCCGGGCGCAGCGGCGAGGTCGCGGGCGCGCTTTCCACCACTGTCGAACGTCCGCCGCGCGCCCCCGCGAGAGCCAGCGAGCCGAGACCCAGGGCAGCGAGCCCGAGCACGAGCCCGCCGAGGGCGCGGCGGTCCAACCTCGACATATTTTCCTTCGAGTATCCCACCGGCGCGGGCTCGGGCGAGCCCGAACCCACCGAACAACGACCCTTTGCCGGGTACCGAGGACCGGTGTAGATCGGTTCGCGTGAAAATAGCTGTCGTTGGTACGGGTTACGTGGGGTTGGTCGCCGGCGCCTGCTTCGCCGACTCTGGAACGCACGTCACGTGCGTGGACGTGGACGAGCAGAAGCTCGAGAAGCTCCGCCGTGGCGAGGTGCCGTTCTTCGAGCCGCACCTGGCCGATCTCGTGAAGAAGAATTGGCCGTCGCGCCTCGACTTCACGTCGAACCTGGCCCAGGCGATCGACGGGCGTGAGGTCGTCTTCATTGCCGTCGGCACGCCGCCCCAGGAAGACGGCTCCGCGGACCTGAGCCACGTGCTCACGGTCGCCGAGCAGGTCTCGAAAGCCGCCAAGCACGATCTGGCTCTCGTGACGAAGAGCACGGTGCCGGTCGGCACGAACGAGAAGGTGCGCGAGGTGGTGCGCAAGCACGCCAAGCACCACATCAGCGTCGTCTCGAACCCCGAATTTTTGAAAGAGGGCGACGCCGTCAACGACTTCCTGAAGCCGGACCGCATCGTCGTCGGGACGGAGGACGACAAGGCGTTCGAAGCGCTCTCGCGCCTGTACGCGCCGTTCAACCGCCAGCGCAATCGCCTGCTGCGGATGAGCCCGAAGAGCGCCGAGATCGTGAAGTACGCGGCGAACGCGATGCTCGCGACCAAGATCTCCTTCATGAACGAGATCGCGCGCCTCTGTGACGTCGCGGGCGGCGATGCCGAGCACGTGCGCCTCGCCGTCGGCTCCGACGAGCGCATCGGCATGCAGTTCCTTTACCCGGGCCTCGGCTTCGGCGGCAGCTGCTTCCCGAAGGACCTCCGCGCGCTCGTCCACACGGGCGAAGAGCTCGGCGTCGAGCTCGCCGTCGCACGCGCCGCGGTCACGGCCAACGAGGGTCCGGTCACGTTCCTGCTCCGCCACATGGAGGGCGACCTCGGCGGGCTCAAGGACAAGGTGATCGCCGTCTGGGGTCTCGCATTCAAGCCGCGCACGGACGACGTGCGCGAGGCGCCGGCCCTGCGTCTGATTCGCGAGGTCGTGAAGCGCGGCGGGCGCGTGCAGGCGACGGATCCGGAGGCACTCGGCACCGCGCGCGAGCGCCTCGCGTCGTACGGTGTGCTGGACAGCGTGAAGCTCGTCGATAACGAGTACGCGGCTTGCGAAGGCGCCGACGCCCTCGTGCTCGCGACCGAGTGGAGCGAGTACCGCTCGCCCGATCTGCCGCGCATCAAGGCGGCGATGCGCGGGCGTCACCTGTTCGACGGCCGCAACGTGATCGTGCCGGGCGCCGTGGTCGACGCCGGGCTCATCTACCGCGGCATGGGCCGCCCGCAGCGCGTCCCGACCAGCTGATTACCAGCTGATACCCTTACGAACCTCGATCGGGCCACCCGCGAACGGCTGGACGTGGGCCCGACCGAGGGCGCGGAGCACGCAGCCGTTCACGGCGTTGTCGCCGAACGACTCCACGAGCGAGACCGACTGCACGTTGCCCGAAGGAGCGAACGTGATGAGGGCGCGGCCCTGGCGCGGACCGGAATCGCAGGACGTAGCCGCAGCGGTCGCGCGTCCGACCGCCTTGGCGATGGCGGCGCGATCCGGGCCCTTCGTGGGGGCCGGCGGCGGAGGAGGCGCGGCGGCCGCCTTCTCCGAGTCGTCGTCATCATCGTCGTCGCTCGCCTTCTGATTCTCGCGCGCTGCGGCTGCGGCGGCTTGAGCTTCACGCTTCGCGCGCTTGCGCTCGGCCGCGCGCTCGGCAGCGGTCTGCTTCGGCGTTGCGACGGCGACTGGCTTCGGCGCGGGCGCGCTTTGAGCGACGGGCGCGGGAGCCGGCTTCTCCGAATGGCTGATCGTCACCGGAGGGACGTGCGCGAACGCGTTCGCCGGCAGCACCGACGAGCGCGGCTCGATGACCTTCCCGTTCGCGGACTCGAGCGGCAGGTTGTCGATCGACACCTGCAGGGGAGCCGCGCCGTTGCCCGAGCTCGAGCTGAACGACGATGAGGAGCCGCGCGACGTGCTCGAGGTGCTGCCACTCGACGTGTACGTCCCGGAGGTCGACGTGAGCGTCGCGCCGCTCGTCACGGGCGTGCCGGCCGTGGTGCCGGCGCCGACCGGACACGGTCCGGCGGATGCGGCGTCGTGCGTCCCGATCGGGGGCGCCGTCGTGGACTCCGCGGCTGCGACCGGCCGCGAGCTCGAGAGGCCGCGCAGCGCCATGAAACCACCGGCAACGAGCGCTCCGATCGTCGCGCTGAGCGCGGCGGCCGCGAGCATCGGACGCCACACGCTCGGCGGCGGCGAGGGCGGCGGCGGTACGCTCGACGGCAGCGCCACGGGCGGCGGCATCGTGCTCGGCATCATCATGCGCGGCAGCGGATCGGGCGGAGGCGGAGGACGCACCGTCGTGAGGCGCTTCTCCGAAGCGGGAGGTGCCGGCTCCGTCGCGCGGAGCGCGAGCGGCTGAACGAGCGTCGGCTCTTCCGGGAGCTCGCGCTCCTCCGTGCTCTCCTCGTCCGGAGGCGGCGGAAGATCCGTGAGGCGGCGCTCGCGAATGGCGGTGTTCATGAGCGGCGCGGCTTCCTTCTTCTTCGCTCGCGTCGCGCTGCGTGCCGCATCGCGCAAAGACTGATAACGCTGTGCGAGATCGAAGAAGCTCTCGCGGAAGCTGTCGCGGAGCGGCGCGGCAAACGAGCCCGTCGTCTTGCCGCGCGGAGCGACCTTTGGCTTCAATTCGATAGGCCGAATAGGAGAGGCTGCATCGTCGTACCCGTTGTCGTGATCAATGGCGCGCGCGGCCGAACCGCGAGCCAGATCGGCGAGGACGGGGCTTCCGCTCATCGGGGTGTGCTGACGGGCCGGCATTGTTTCCGAACTCCCTAATGCCCGCATTTACCCACAGATCCGTACATGGGTGCCAGTCTCATTTTATGAGCCATTTTCGTGCTGAATGCCTGCTCAGGAGCGATTCCGGTGCCACCGCCAAAATCGAGGATACGACTCCGAAACACAGGCAAAACCACTAGGGTTACGCCGGATAGGAGAGTCGCCTACCCGTGACTATTCGCGTCGCCCTGCAACACCGTACCCGCTACCTCTATGACCGGAGGGTTAGCCTCGGCCCTCAAGTCGTCCGGCTGCGCCCCGCGCCGCACGCCCGGACCCGGATCCCGAGCTACTCGCTCGTCGTCTCGCCGCGTGAGCATTTCCTCAACTGGCAGCAAGACCCGCACGGCAACTGGCTCGCGCGGCTCGTGTTCCCGGAGAAGACGGATCACCTCAGCATCGAGGTCGAGCTCACGGCGGAGCTCCGCGTCATCAACCCGTTCGACTTCTTCCTCGAGCAGGAGGCGGAGAAGGTTCCCTTCCGCTACGACCCGCTGCTCGCCGAGGAGCTCGCCCCGTACCTGCGCATCACGGAGAAGGGGCCGCTCGTCGACGACCTCGCGGCGTCGTTACCGCTCAAGGGGCGCACGATCGACTTTCTGGTCGAGCTGAATCGCCGCATCCACGAGCGCACGAAGTACGTCATCCGTCTCGAGCCGGGCGTTCAAACCCCGGACCAGACGCTCGAGCTCCGGAGCGGCTCGTGCCGCGACTCGGCGTGGCTGCTCGTGCAGACGTTCCGCAGGCTCGGGATCGCGGCGCGTTTCGCCTCCGGGTACCTGATCCAGCTCAAGCCCGATCAGAAGTCACTCGACGGCCCCTCCGGCACCGACCACGACTTCACGGATCTGCACGCGTGGGCGGAGGTGTACTTGCCGGGTGCCGGCTGGGTCGGCCTCGACGCGACGAGCGGGCTTCTGACGGGCGAAGGGCACATTCCCGTCGCCTGCACGCCCGAGCCGGCCAGCGCGGCGCCGCTCTCCGGCGCCCTCGACGAGTGCGAGAGCGAGCTCATCCACGAAATGAAGGTGACGCGCATCCACGAGACCCCGCGCGTCACGTTGCCGTACTCGGACGACGACTGGCGCCAGGTCGAGGCACTCGGTGCGGAGGTCGATCACGATCTCGTCGAGAACGACGTGCGGCTCACGATGGGCGGCGAGCCAACGTTCGTGTCGATCGACGACATGGACGGGCACGAGTGGAACTTCGGCGCGCTCGGCGCCGACAAGCGCCGGCTCGCGGGCGTTTTGTTCCAGCGTTTGGCGCGGCGCTTCGCCAAGAGCCCGCTGCTCCACTACGGCCAGGGCAAATGGTACCCGGGCGAGCAGCTCCCGCGCTGGGCGCTCGGCTGCTACTGGCGCAAGGACGGCGAGCCCATCTGGGTCGATCCGAAGCGCTACGCGGAGGACGGCCAGTCCGACGGCGTCACGAGCGACGACGCCGCGCGCTTCGTGCGGACGCTCGCCGCGCGCCTGAACGTCGACGGCAAGCACGCCCAGCCCGGCTTCGAGGACGCCTACTACTACATGCTGCGCGAACGCCGCCTGCCCGTGAACGTCTCCGTGCTCGACAGCAGGGTGGAGGACGAGCTCGAGCGCGCTCGCATTTCCCGGGTGTTCGAGCGCGGGCTCAAGAACGTCATCGGCTACACCTTGCCGATTCGGCCGATCGACGGCGGGCGCTGGGAGTCCGGGCCGTGGTTCTTGCGCCGCGAGCAGCTGTTCCTCACGCCCGGCGACTCGCCGATGGGTTACCGCCTGCCCGTCGACTCCCTGCCGTGGGTCGCGCCCAACGACTATCCGTACGTGATTCCGCCGGATCCGTTCGCAGAGCGGACGGCACTGCCGCGCCGGAGCGAGCGGCGCATGCGCCAGCAGCCCGGCGAAGCACCCCGCCAGGCGGCGAGCAAACGCCCGGAGAAGTTCGAGTCCTCCGCGGACCTCGTACGCACGGCGCTCTGCGCCGAGCCGCGCGACGGGATCCTGCACGTCTTTTTGCCGCCGGTCGCGAAGCTCGAGGATTACCTCGAGCTCATCGCCGCGGTAGAAGACTCCGCCGCCGACTGCGATCTGCGCGTGCGCATCGAAGGCTACACGCCGCCACACGATCCGCGACTCGAGAAGCTCTCGGTAACGCCGGATCCAGGCGTGATCGAGGTGAACATCCACCCTTCGTCGAGCTTCGCGCAAATGAGCTCGGTCACGACGGCGATCTACGAGGAAGCGCGCGAATCGCGACTCGGCACCGAAAAATTCATGCTCGACGGCCGTCACACGGGGACGGGCGGCGGCAACCACGTGACGCTCGGCTCGAGCACGCCGGAGGACAGCCCGTTCCTGCGCCGCCCCGACTTGCTCGCGAGCCTGATCGGCTTTTGGCACGATCATCCCGCGCTCTCGTACCTCTTTTCCGGGATGTTCATCGGCCCGACCAGCCAGGCGCCGCGCGTCGACGAGGCTCGCCACGAGGCGACGCACGAGCTCGAGATCGCGATGTCCGTCGTGCGCGAGCTCGGAGCGCGCCCCATCGCCCCCTGGGTCACCGATCGCGTGTTCCGACAACTCCTCGCCGACGTGACGGGCAACACGCACCGCACGGAATTCTGCATCGACAAGCTCTACTCGCCCGACGGCCCCACGGGGCGCCTCGGGCTGCTAGAGCTCCGTGCGCTCGAGATGCCGCCTCATGCTCGCATGAGCGTCGTCGAGCAGCTGCTGGTGCGCGCACTGGTCTCGTGCTTCTGGGAGAAGCCGTACCGCGCGAGGCTCCCGCGCTGGGGCACGCAGCTCCACGACCGCTTCATGCTGCCGCATTTCGTGAACCAGGACTTCGGCGACGTGCTCGGCGAGCTCCGCGAGCGCGGCTACGCGTTCGAGCGCCGCTGGTTCGACTCGCACTTCGAGTTCCGCTTTCCGTTCGTCGGCAGCATCGCCGAGCAGAGCGTCGAGCTCGAGCTGCGGCGCGCGCTCGAGCCCTGGCACGTGCTGCCCGAAGAGACGGACGGAGGAGGCACGGCGCGCGCCGTCGATTCGTCGCTCGAGCGCGTCCAGGTACGCGTGCGCGGCGCCGTCCCGGGGCGTCACCTCGTCGCCTGCAATGGCGCGCTGGTCCCGCTGCACCCGACGGGCACGCAGGGCGAATCCGTGGCCGGTGTGCGCTTCCGCGGCTGGCGCTTGCCCTCGTCGCTGCATCCGACGATCCCCGTGCACGCGCCGCTCGTCTTCTCGCTCGTCGATTCCTGGACGCAGCGGGCGCTCGCCGGCTGCACCCTGTTCGTGAGCCACCCGGGCGGGCTGGCCCACAAAAACTTCCCCGTGAACGCGATGGAGGCCGAGTCCCGCCGCGGCGCCCTGTTCGCACCGTTCGGTCACGCGCACGGCAGCGTCGATCCCAAGCGTCTGCTTTCGCTCCCGAACCCCGATTACCCGCTGACGCTCGATTTGCGCCGCAGCGGCGCGTGATATCGTTCAGCCATGGGTAGCGGACTCCTCTCCGGAGCGCTCGTGCTCGCGGCCCTCGGCACGGCGTGCTCGTCGTCCTCGTCGTCGGTTCCCCCTTCCGATGCGGCGCAGGTCGCCGTCGCCGACGCTTCGGCCCGCCTCGAAGGCCGCTGGGTCCTGATCGAGTTTCAACCCGACGCACCGCTCGAGCCGATGCTCGCGACCTGGCTCACCTCGCAGATGAATCAGCTGCAGGTCAGCTTCCACGCGGGCGCGATGCACATCGAAGGCGTGGGCGTCAGCGTGGACCGCAACTATCGCGTCACGCAAGCGGCGGCCGACGGCTTCTCCCTCACCGTCGTCGATCCGACGAACGTGGAGTACCGCTCGACCTGCGCATTCCAGGGCAACGTCGTCGCGTTCACCTCGCTGAGCGATCCGTGGCGCGGGCACGGACGGCTCCAACGCTTGCCGTGACATGAGCCAGTCGCAATCGCAGTCCGCCGCGCCGCCGGCCCCACCCGCGCCGCCGCCGTCGGCTCCGTCGCGCCCATCGCAGCCGCCCGACAACTTTCGCTACGCCCCGCGCACGACCACCTACGACGAGTCCTTCGACGCGGACGGCAGGCCGCGCGCGCATCAGGTCGAGCTCTGGCGCGGCCTCGAGGCGCTCGGCGCGAGCGAGATTTCCAAGCGCTGGGAGCAGGGGCGCCGGCTGATTCGCGAGAACGGCGTCACGTACAACGTCTACGGCGATCCGCGCGGCATGGACCGCCCCTGGGTCCTCGACCCGATCCCGCTCGTGATCAGCGCCGAGGAGTGGGCGAAGCTCGCGCGCGGCCTCGATCAACGCGCACGCCTCCTGAACGCCCTGCTCGCCGACCTCTACGGCAAGCAGGAGAGCTTGAAGGAGCGCCTGCTCCCGCCGGAGCTCGTGTTCGGCTGTCCCGCGTTCCTCCGCCCGTTGCACGGCGCGGAGCCGCCCGGCGGCATCTACCTTCACCTCTACGCGACGGATCTCGCCCGCGCCCCCGACGGCAGCTTCTGGGTGATGAGCGACCGCACGCAGGCACCCTCCGGCGCCGGCTACGCGCTCGAGAACCGCATCGTCGTCTCGCGCCTCTTGCCGCAGCTCTTCCGCGACTGTCGCGTCGAGCGCCTCGCGCCGTTCTTCAGCGCCCTGCGCGAATCGCTCGCGAGCCTCGCGCCGCGCGGACGCGATCAGCCGCGCGTCGTGCTGCTCACGCCGGGCGCGTACAACGAGACGTACTTCGAGCACGCCTACCTCGCGCGCTACCTCGGCTATTCGCTGGTCGAAGGGGCCGACCTCACGGTGCGCGACCAGAACGTCTACCTGAAGACGCTCGGCGGCCTCGAGCGCGTCGACGTGATCCTGCGCCGCATGGACGACGGCTTCTGCGACCCGCTGAGCCTGCGCAGCGATTCGTCGCTCGGCATCGCGGGCCTCGTGCGCGCGGCCCGCCGCGGTAACGTCACGATCGCCAACGCGCTCGGCAGCGGCCTCGTCGAGGCGCCGGCGCTGCTCGCCTTCCTGCCGAACCTGTGCCGGCGCCTGCTCGACGAAACGCTCGAGCTCCCGTCCGTCGCCACCTGGTGGTGCGGCGAAGAGACCGCCCTCCGCTACGTCATCGATCACCTGCCGGAGCTCGTGATCAAACCGGCGACGTTCGGACCCAACATGCCCGAGCCCGTCTTCGGCGGCGCGCTCTCGGTCGAGGAGCGCGCGGCGCTCGCGCGGCGCATCCAGGCGCAGCCCCGCGCGTTCGTCGGGCAAGAGCAGGTTGCGCTCTCGACGGCGCCCGTCTGGGCCGGCGACGCCGTGCAGCCGCGCCACGCGTCGCTCCGCGCGTTCGTCGCGCGCGCCGGTGACGGCTACGTCGCGCTACCGGGCGGCCTCACGCGCGTCTCGAGCTCGAAGAACTCGCTCGTCGTCTCCATGCAGCGCGGCGGCGGCAGCAAGGACGCCTGGGTCCTCGCGAGCGGCCTGCCGAGCTCGCTCTCGCTCCTGCGCCCCGCGGGCGGCCGCATCGAGATCGTCCGCACCGGCGCGGATCTCCCGAGCCGCGTCGCCGACAACCTCTTCTGGCTCGGCCGCTACGCCGAGCGCGCCGAAGGCACCGCGCGCCTGCTCCGCAGCGTCATCATGCGCCTGACCGACGACGCGTCCGGCGGCCGCAGCCCCGAGCTCAACCTGCTCCTGCTCGCGCTAGAGGTCTCGACCGAGATCGAGGCCGGCACGCTGACGGGCGCGACAGGCCCCGGTCGCCTCGAGCGCCGCCTGTTCGAGCTCCTGATCGCGCCGGACAATCGCACCCTCCGCGCCACGATCGAGGCGACGTACCGCGCGGGCTCGATGGCGCGCGACCGGCTCTCCGCCGACACCTGGCGCATCCTCACGCAGCTCCACGACCAGGTGCTCGAGTTCGAGCTCCGCCAGCGGCTCGAGCTCCAAGACGGGCTCGAATCGCTGAACCGCCTCGTGCTCGGCTTCTCGGCGTACAGCGGCCTCGTCATGGAAAACACGACGCACGGTCCGGGCTGGCGTTTCGCCGATCTCGGCCGCCGCATCGAGCGCGCGTTCCACGTCACGCGGCTCCTGCGCAGCACGCTCGTCGCCGCCGACGCCCCCGCGAGCTTCGAGGGCACGCTCGAGGTGGCCGACAGCACCATCACGTATCGGTCGCGCTACCGCGGCCTGCTCGCGTTCGAGCCCGTGGTCGACCTCGTCTTGACGGACGAGACGAACCCGCGCTCCGTGGCGTTCCAGCTCGCCGCGATCCACGAGCACCTGTCGCACCTGCCGCGCGCCGAGAACAACGCGGGCCTCTCGCCCGCCGCGAAGACCGCCCTGCGCTGTCTCACGAGCGTGCGCCTCACCGACTTCGCGACGCTCGGTCGCATCAACGCGAAGGGCAAGCGCGAAAAGCTCGACGAGCTCCTCGCCGCGCTCGAGACCGATCTCCCGCTCTTCGCGGACCAGCTCACGTTGAGCTACCTCGCGCACGCCGAGCCCTCGGTCTCACTCGGCTCGCTCGAAGAAAAAGCAGTGTAGGCGCGGCGTCACGGCTGTGACCCCCGCGCACACACCCGTGCGGGTGAAGCTCTGCGCAAGTTGGAACGACGCGCCGATGCCGGCTTTTCTCACGAAACCGGGCGCGGCACACCGCGTGCAAAAGACGCGCGCATGGACGCGCTGCCCCCGCCCAATCCGCCGGATCGCGGTGCCTATGTCGCACCCGCGAGCACCCCGGCGGGGCCGCGACCAAGCGTCGGCGCGGCGCGCGGCGGCTTCGGCCTCGGTATGGAAGGAAACGACGGGTTCGCAGGGGCGTACTACGCCCAGCTCGACCTCTGGCCCCTCCAGTTCCTCGGCTTCGGCGTCGAAGGTGTCCTTGGCGGCATGCAGGCGCCCGGCTTCCTCGGGCCAGGCTCGAAGGTCACGCACCGCGCGGCGCGGGCCCGCGCGTCGCTTCGCTGGTCATTTCCCGCGTACCAGCGACTCACCAAAACCAACCCAACTCCACATGCCACCACGCGCATCGCACTGAGCGCTTCCTTCGGCGTCGGACCGGGGCACTACGAGAAAACGAGCTACAGGGCCGCGCCCTGCCCGGAGACCGAGTCCTGCGACGACTGGAATCCGACGCACTACGACGCCGTCTCGAGCGGCGCGAACGTCGTGTCGGAGAGCATCGAGCTCGCGATCCGCTTCCAATGGCGCGTGACCGAAGTCGGCATCGTGGCCCGCTGCGAGGTGTTCGACTCCCACGCGCCCATCACGCTCGGCCCGACGCTCGGCTTCGGCTTCTAGCGCTGTGCGGGCTCTCGAGCCGCGACGAGAGCCGTCGAAGCCATCCACCCGACCAGCAACACCGCGACTACTTTTTGCAATGCCGGCAACCACACGACGCAGCCCGCGTGCGTCGCGACCGCATATCCAAAGCCCGCCGCGTCGGCGAACCCCGCGCAAAAAGTAGCCATCCCGAGGGTGGAGGGGATTCGCAAGCGTGCCGGCAGGGTGCGGTTGCATAACCCGTACGCACCGAGCGCCGCTGCCGCGAGCCCCGGAATGGTCGCGGAGAAGACCGCCACCGCATGCAGCGTCGCACCCGCCCGCGACGGCAACCACGCGAGCACCACCGTGCCCACCGCCGACACCACGCCGAGCCCACCCACGACGCGCGCCCGTCCGCTCAGGCGCCCGAGCAGCACGAAGAACGGTGCCGCCGCGAGCGCGAAACACACGAACGCGGCTTCGGCGAGCGCCGCGCTCTTCGAGTTGTCCTCACCACGCCCCGTGACGCTCGCCGTGAGGTCGCAGAAGTAGTTGCCCCAGAAGCGGTAGCCGCCGGCAGTCGGCTCGCAGTACGTGCCGCCGGGATACGCCGCAGCAGCGAGCGTCATGAGGACGAGAAACGCCCCGAGCGCGACGAGCGACAGCATCGCGAGGGGTCGTGCCGGAAACGGTCGCACCATGCGCGCCGCGGCGAAAACGCCGCCGCTCTCCCCAGTATTCCACCCGGATGTCGTCGACGCGACTCGCTCGTCGCCCCGCCGTCGTACTAGGCTCGCGGGAAGCGCCGGATGGTTTATCGAGTTACCCACCTCACGAGCTACAAGTACTCGCAGGCGGTTTCCATCTGCCACAACGAGGCTCGGCTCACGCCGCGCACGACGAGCCACCAGCGCCTGCTCCGCAGCCAGCTCCTCGTCGAGCCCGCCGTCGCAACGCACGATCGCGGCGTCGACTACTTCGGCAACGGCGTGCACTGGTTCTCCCTGCAGGAGGCGCACACCCACCTCGACGTCACGGCGGTGAGCGAAATCGACATCTCGCCGTTCCAGGCGCCGGCGGCCGCGCTCTCGAGCCCGTGGGAGACCGCGCGCGATCGCCTGCGCGACGACCGCTCGCCCGAGACGCTCGGCGCGTACGAGTTCGTGTTCGAATCGCCCCACGTGCGCATCGATCCGGATCTCGCGGCGTACGCCCAGGTCTCGTTCACGCGCGGCCGCCCGCTGCTCGAAGCCGTGCTCGATCTCACGCGCCGCATTCACGCCGAATTTCAGTACCAGCCCGGCTCGACGACGGTCGCGACGCCCGTGCGCGAGGTCCTGCGCGCCAAGCGCGGCGTCTGCCAGGATTTCGCGCACGTCGAGCTCGGCATGCTGCGCTCGCTCGGTCTCGCGGCGCGCTACGTCTCCGGCTACATCTACAATCGCCGCGACGAAGGCGAGCCCGGCCTCACGGGCGCCGACGCCTCGCACGCGTGGATCGGCGTCTACTGCCCCGATTTCGGCTACGTCGACTTCGACCCGACGAACGGCTGCATCCCCTCGGACGAGCACGTCACGCTCGCGTGGGGCCGCGACTTCAGCGACGCGAGCCCGCTCAAGGGCGTGATTCTCGGCGGCGGCGAGCACACCGTGAGCGTCTCCGTCGACGTGGAGCGCGTCTAGCCGAACGCGGGATCAGGCAGCGCCCGATGCTCACGAAGAAGATCATCCTGGGCGACAACGCCCAGGTGCTGCCCACCCTCCCGCGGGCGTTCGCCGAGCTCATCTACATCGATCCGCCGTTCAACAGCGGCCGCACGCAGCGCCGCAAGCGCGTGAAGGTCCACGCCGATCCGAGCGCTCAACGCCGCGGCTTCGGAGGCCGCGCCTACCGCGTCGAAAACGTGGGTGAAAGCTCCTACGCCGACCGCTTCGATGACTACGCGGGCTTCCTCCTGCCGCGCATCGAGGCAAGCCTTGCGTGTCTCACGTCCGACGGCAGCTTGTTCGTGCACCTCGACTCGCGCGAGGTCCACTACGTGAAGGTCGCTCTCGACGCCCTCCTCGGCCGCGCCTCGTTCATGAACGAGATCGTCTGGGCCTACGACTTCGGCGGCCGCCCCAAGACGAGCTGGCCCAAGAAGCACGACAGCATTCTCTGGTACGCCAAGAATCCCAAGAAATACGTCTTCGACTACGACGCCATCGATCGCATCCCCTACATGGCGCCGAGCCTCGTCGGCCCCGAAAAAGCCGCGCGTGGCAAGACCCCGACCGACGTGTGGTGGCAAACCATCGTCCCCACGAACGGCCACGAAAAGACCGGCTACGCCACCCAAAAACCCCTCGCCATCCTCGAGCGCATCGTGCGTGTGCACACGCGAGCGGGGGCCACCGTGCTCGACTACTTCGCGGGCAGCGGCACCACCGGCGAAGCCGCAGCGAAGCACGGGCGGGGATTCGTGCTGATCGACGAGAGCCGCGACGCCGTGCGCGTGATGGGGGAGCGGCTCGAGAAGTACGCGCCGGAAGTCGTGGGCTGACGGCTCTGCAACGTGAACGGACACGGACACGGACACGTTCAACCAACGCGCATCGCCACGGTTCGGGCACGCGCACGTTCACGTTTGGGATCAGAGACGCTTGCCGAGGCTCGCGAAGACTTCGCTCCAGAGCGCGCCGACGCCTTGCTCGTCGGCGGGGACGAATTGGCGAACGCTGACCGCGCTCGGCTCGATGCTCACGATCGCGGCTTTTTCGCCGTCTTTTTGGCCTTCGCCTTCGCGGGCGCCGCCTTCCTCGCGGGCGCCGCCTTCTTCGCGGGGGCTGCCTTCTTCGGCTTTGCGGCGCTCTTCGCTTGAGCGCCGGGGCGGGCGTGGCGCGGCTCGTAGACGCCGAGCTCGCCGCCGCCCGGGAGCGTGACGGTCGTGAGCAGGCCCCAGCCCTGGTCCTTCACGGGGCTCGACTTGATGCTCTTCGCTTCGAGCGTCGCGCAGAAGAGCTCGATGTCGTTGCACATCAAGTAGAGCTCCTGCACGCTGTTCTTGTCCCCGGGGTGGATGGCGACCTCGCTCGGCGGGAGGCCGAAGATGAGCCAGCCGCCGCCCACGTCGACGTGGCCGAGACCGAGCACGTCTTTGAGAAACGCTCGATCGGCGTCGGAGTTCTTGCTGTAAATGATGGCGTGCGCGCCGGTGATCATGGCTCTCCTCCTGTTGGGGGACGCATCGTATCGCGAACCGCGCCAAGGAACGCAAGCCAGGTCTCGTTCGGCGCCCACACACGCGCGACGTGCGCGTCGGCCTCCGCGCGCGACCAGCCGAGCTCGGCCTCTCCGTAGAGCGCTACGAAGCAGCTGACTCGATAGTTCGCCGCGCAGTGCACGAACGTCCGCTTGCCGCGGCACGTCTGCATCACCGCGTGGAACCGCCGAAAATCGTCGACGGTCGGCGCGCCGAATTCCACCGGCACATGGTGGTACTCGAGCCCGAGCGTGCGCACCGTCCCCGCCTCATCCGCGAGGCAATACCGCGGATCGAGCAAGCCGAGGTTCACGACGACCTCGAACCCTCTCGCCGCGACCTCGCCGAGCTCCGCGACGCTCGGCTGACCCGCTGTGGCGAGCGCAGCATCGACGCCCACGAAGGCTTTGATGGACTCGAGCGCCACGCCCGAACCATGGGGCGTAGCCGAGCGATTGGCTACTGTTGCTGTTGTTGCTGTTGCTGTTGTTGCTGTTGTTGCTGTTGCTGCTCGAGCTGGCGCAGGTTCATGCGGCGCTCCGCGCGGACGGGACCGTCGCGGTAGCTCGGCACGTCGAAGGCGCCGGGCGCCATTTGCGGCAAAGACGCGCGGTCCTCGTCGAGGCGGTCCATCGTGACTTTGACGGCGATGCGCTCTTCCGCCTCGCCGCGGTAAACGCCGCGGTTCGGAGGCACGTCGGCGTAGCTGCGGCCGACCGCGACGGCGACGTGGGTCTCGTCCGCGAGCTGGCCGTGCGTCGGATCGAGGCCGATCCAGCCGACGGAAGGCACGAACGCCTCGCACCACGCGTGCGTTTCGAGCTCGCGCGGCGCATCACGGTAGAGGTAGCCGGAGACGTAGCGCGCCGGGATGCCGACCATGCGCAGGAGCGCGAGTCCGAGGTGCGAGAAGTCCTGGCACACGCCCTGACCGAGATCGAGCGCGTCGGAGACCGTCGTGTTGCTCGCAGTGACGCCCTTCTTGTACTCGAGCCGCTCCTGGAGCCGCGAGGTCACGAGCATGACCGCTTCGGCAACGCGCGTGCACTGAAAGAGCCCCACCTCCTCGGCAAACTGCACGAGCCGCGGATCGCGCTGCACCGGCCCCAAAAACCCCAAAAAGTCCTGAAAACGCGGGTTCAGCTCCTCGAGCGGCAACGGGTCGGCCGCGCGCGCGAGCTCGACGAGCTTCGGATGCGTCTCGACGGTCGCCCCCGCGACGATCACGACGCGATCGTGGAAAGAGACGATCGTGAAGTGGTGCGCTTGGTTGTCCATCCAGTCGCGATGCGAGAAGACGGGCGCCTCGGGACCCACCTTCAGCGTGAAGGCGCGGAGCGTCTGGTTCTTGTCGCTGCGGGGCATGACCCGAAGCTCCATGACCGATTCGCTGACGCGATCGCCGTAAGTGAGCTCCGTTCGATGCTGAATTCCGAGAAGCATGCGTTCCTCCGCCTGTTCTTAGAGAACCTCACTGCAAGAAATACGAGCGCTGCAGGAGGCCGGTCGCCTCCCCCAAGTCGACCAAGAGCTCCTGCAAGAATTCCGAGGTGCCGCTACCCTCGACTTTCTCGAGATCCGCATACTCGAGCTCGGACGAGAGCTTGCCGAACGCGCGCTCGACGGCCTTGCCGCGCTGGCCGTGCATCTCCGCGCAACGCTTGGCGAAATCCGCGGCCGCCTCCGCGGCGTAGCGGACCGAGCGCGGGAAGCTCGAGTCGAAGATCAGGAAGTCCAAGACCATCTTCCGATCGACGCGCTGCGGGTGGATCTTCTTGTACCCCTCCGCGGAGCACAGGCTTCGCAGGAGCGCGATCCAGTGCACGTTCTCGCTGCTCGAAGCGCAGCCCTTGGGCGGACCTTCGGCGCGCACGTTGATGAGCCGACTCGTCCCGTCGAGGCGCTCGACGAATTTACCGGTCTTCAAGAACAGCCAGCCGATGTCGCGCGCCAGGGTGCCGTCGACCACGCCGTCCCATTGGAAGCTCGCGCTCACCACGGTGTTCAGAGCCTGGCTGAGCTGGCTCTCGTGAACACCCTTGGCATGCACCTCGTGAATCGACCAGTAGACCTGGTTCAGGTGCTCCCACATCTCCGTGCTGATGACCTCCCGCACCTGGCGTGCGTTCTCTCGCGCGCGCGAGATGTTGCACACGAGCGAGGTCGACTCGCTCTGGTCGAACAGGAGCTTCTCGATCGGCGCGTCCGGCAGCGAAAGGGCCGTCAAAGCGCCTTGCAGCTGGCTCTTTGCCGTCTCGGGGTCGACCTCGTGGATGTCGATCAGGACGGCGCGCGTCACCTCGAGCACACGCGCGACGTGCTCGGCGCGCTCGAGGTAGCGACCCATCCAGAACAGTGCGTCGGCAACGCGACTCAGCATGCCGTTCACACGCCGTTCTCGACCGGTTTGGGGGGCGCGATGCTCGGGCGATCGCCCGTGCCCGCAAGCACCCACGTGTCCTTGTAGCCGCCGCCCTGGCTCGAGTTCACGACCAAGGAGCCGCGGCGGAGCGCAACGCGCGTGAGCCCACCCGGGATGACCCGCACCTTGTCGCCGACGAGCACGTACGGCCGAAGATCCACGCAGCGGCCCTCGAGCTTGCCGTCGATGATCGTCGGGTGTCGCCCGAGGCTGATGACGGGCTGCGCAATGTAGGAGCGGGGCCGCGCCTCGATGCGCTTGCGGAACTCGTCGCGTTGCTCGGCCGTGCTCTGGGTGCCGATCAGCATGCCGTAGCCGCCCGAAGCGTCCGTCTGCTTCACGCACAAATTCCCGATATTTTCGAGGATGTACTTCCGCTCGTCCGGTCGCGTCGCGATGTACGTCTTCACGTTCTCGAGGATCGGATCCTCGTCGAGGTAGTAGCGGATCATTTCCGGCACGAACGGGTAGATCGCCTTGTCATCGGCGACGCCGGTGCCCGGCGCGTTGGCCAGCGCGACCGCACCGCTGCGGTACGCCGCGAAGAGGCCGGCGCACCCGAGGATCGAATCGGGTCGGAATACGACCGGGTCGAGGTAGTCGTCGTCGATGCGGCGATAGATCACGTCGACGCGCTTGAGGCCGTTCGTCGTGCGCATGCACACGGCGCCGTCCTTGATGACGAGATCACGCCCCTCGACGAGCGTCGCACCCATGCGCCGCGCGAGCAGGCTGTGCTCGAAGTACGCCGAGTTGTACATGCCCGGGCTCAAGAGCGCGATCGTCGGGTCGTCGGAGGCGCGGGGCGCGACGTGGAGCAACGCCTCGCGGAGCCAGTCGGCGTAGTCGTCGAGCGGGCGCACGCCGTATTGCTCGAACAAGACGCGGAAAACGCGCTTGAGCACCTCGCGGCACTCGAGCACGTACGAAGCGCCGCTCGGGCTCCGCACGTTGTCCTCGAGCACGAGGAAGCGCCCGTCTTCGTCCCGGATCAGATCCGTGCCGACGATGTGCGTGTAGACGCTCTGCGGCGGCAGCATTCCGATCATCTCGCGCCGGAAGCCGCTCGCGCCGTAGACGAGCCCCGCGTCCACGATGCCGTCGTTCAGGATCTTCTGCTCGCCGTACACGTCGCGCAAGAACAGGTTCAGCGCCTGCACGCGCTGGACCAGGCCGCGCTCGACCTGCTCCCACTCGTCCGCCGTGATCAGGCGGGGGATGGGGTCGAAGGGAAACACCTTCTCGATCCCGGCGTTGTCCGAGTACACGGTGAACGTGACGCCCTGATTCCGGAGCAGCAGGTCGGCCTGGCGCTGGCGCTGCTCGACCTCGGGAGGGGTCATCTCGAGCAAGCGTTGGGCGAGCGCGCGGTATTCGGGTCGGACCTGTCCGCCCGCCGTGAACATCTCGTCGTAGCTTTTGGGATCGAGCTCGTAATCGTCGAGCTTCACGACGACCCACAGTGCCGGGGCATGGATTCGTCCATGTTTCGAGATTGTGGCCGAGGTCTCCTCGGCCTGAAAATCAGCCAGAAAGCTTTTTGATTCGCCCGAGGATGTCCGCCTCGAGCCGCCGCAGGAAGCTCTGCACGAGCTCCGCCGGCTGGGCAACTTCGGCGAGGAGGGGGGTGAGGTCCATCGCCCAGACGACCCCCTCGTGGCGGTCGGCGTGCCGGATGTCCGTGAAGGCGGCGTTCGCGGCGCGCCGGCCGAGCGCGGCGCGGTCGTAGCGCTTCTCCTTCACCTGCGACTCGAACGCGGCGAGCAGCGCCGCCTGAAGCTCCGGGCGCTCATCGGCGGGAAGCTCCACCTTGTCCGAGCTCGTGAGCCAATCGAGATCGCGCCAGACCTCGCAGCCGAGGATTCGCTCGGGGCGCTCCTCCGGCGCGAGCCTCCGGCAGGCGTCGAGCACGCGCAGCGTCACGGCGACGTGTGTGTCGTGCAGATCGCTGAGCGCGTGCGTGTAGACGACGCTCGGGCGCGTCACGCGGAGGAGCGCCGTGAGCTCTTCGACGACGGTGCGCTCGGACGGATCCTTCACGAAGCCACTCGTGTGATCCAAGAACACGACGGCGCCGTATTCGCCGAGCACGGCTGCGCGCTCCTGCTCGCGCCGGCGGATCGCGCGAAGCTCCTCGGGAGCGACCGCACCGCCACGTCCCGGGCTCCCGACCCCGTCCGTCGCGATCACGCCCGTGAACCACCGTTCCGGCTTCTGAAAGCACGCCAAAATGCCGTGAATCGCCATGATCTCGAGATCGTCGGCGTGCGCGCCCACCCCGAGGTGCGTCGTGCGCGCGAGCGCGTCTCCGGCAGGCACGCCGTCAGGCACGAACACGGCGGACGCAGGCAACGGCAGCACGGCTAGAAGACAAGATAACAGGAAGGCGGGAGGCGGGAAGCCAAACAAGAAAATCCTTCCCGATCTTCCGCCTTCCTGTTCACGCCCCTTACCCGGCCGGTGCAATCCCGTGCAGCAGCACGTCCACGAGCTCGTGCGCGAGCGCCTTACCGCTCGGTGCGCCGGGCACCGGCATCCGGTCGCCGAGCGCGCGCCGGATGAACTGCGGCGGCGCCACGAGCCCGGCCGTCGCCAGCAAGAGCACGATCGGGTGGCGCTTGCGATCGAGAACGCCGCCCTGCACGCCGTCCATCAGCGTGCGCAAGACGAGCGGCACGTGCCCCGCGAGGAAGCGCTCGACGAGACGATCGAAGCGCGCCGTGCCAAGCAAGCCTTCGTGCGCGACGAGGCGCAGCACTTCGGCTTCCTCGTCGCGAACCTCGGCGATGCGCTCGAACAGGCGATGAAGCCGCTCGTTCACCGAGAATTCGGGCGCGAGCGCTTGCTCCATGTCGGCGAGCACCTTTGCGTACTGCTCCTCGACGACGGCGAAGAAGAGGTCGTCCTTCGTCGCGAAGTAGTAATAGATCATCCCGATGCTGGTGCCGGCTTCGCGCGCGATGGCGCGCAGCGTGGCGCCGTCGACGCCGTTCTTGAGGAAGTGGCGGCGCGCGGCGACCCGAATGCGCGGAGCGATGTCGGTACGCGGGCGCGCCATCAGAGCAGCTTCTTTCGAAAGCGCAGCGAGCTCACGACGATGAGCACGCCGAGGATGCCGCTGAGCCAGATGAACTCGGCGTACACGTCGTCGAAGCCGCCGCCCTTGAGCGCGATGGCGCGCACGATGCGCATGAAATGAGTGAGCGGCAGGGCCTGCGCGAGAACCTGCGCCGGCCTCGGAATCCCCTCGAACGGGAACATGAACCCGCTGAGGAGGATGTTCGGCAAGAGGAAGAAGAACGACATCTGCATGGCCTGCTGCTGCGTGCGCGCAACCGTCGAAAAGAAGAGACCGACCGCCAGATTCGCCGCAATGAACACGAAGGCGAGCACATAGAGCAGCTGCAGGGACCCGAGGAACGGCACGCGGAAGATGAACCGCCCCGCGAGCAGAATGATCGTCATCTGCACGTAGCCCATGATGACATAGGGCGCGATTTTGCCGACCACGAGCTCGACCGGCCTCACCGGCGAGACGATGAGTTGCTCGAGCGTGCCGCGCTCTCGCTCGCGGGCGACGGCCATCGCCGTGAGCATCACCATCGTCATCGTGAGGATGACGCCGATCAGCCCGGGCACGACGTACACGGCCGTGCGAAGCTCCGGGTTGTACCAAGTGGACGGCTCGAGCTCGACGGGCGCCGTCGTGAAGCCGGTACCGCCCATCGCCAGCTTCTGCACCATGAGCTCGCTCGAGCGCGCGGCCGCCATACCCGCCGCCGTGTTGGTCGCACTGGCCACGGTTTGCGGATCGGAGCCGTCGACGACGAGCTGCAGCTTGACGGGCTTCCCGGAGGCGAGCCTTTCGCCGTAGTGCGGCGGTACGACGAGCGCGACCCGCGCCTCCCCGCGCCTGAGGGCGCGCTCGATTTCGGCGTACCCGCCGACGTGCCCTTTGATGTCGTAGAAGCCCGTCGCGGCCATGCTCGCCGCGAAATCCCGCGACTGTGCGCTCTGATCCTGGTCGTAGACGAGCGTCGGCATGTGCCGCACGTCGTTGTTGATGGCGTAGCCGAAGAGCAGAAGCTGGAGCAGTGGCAGCGCCACCATCATGGCGAGCGTCATGCGATCGCGCCGGAGCTGGAGCAGCTCCTTCCAAGCCACGACGAACGTCCGCAGACTCACGACGGCGCCTTCGCGACGCCGTTGTCCGCATCGGTGCGCACCATCGAGACGAACGCGTCCTCCACGCCGACGCGCGCCGGCCGCACGCTCTTCGGCCGCAGCGCTCCAGTCAGCACGCGCTCGATGACGACGGTCGGGTCGGTGTCGTCGCGCGTCACCAGCCGGAGCACGTTTCCGTAGTGTGCGACCTCGTCGACGGCCGCGTCCGCGCGCAGCCGATCCGCGGCTTCCTGCGCGTGGTCGCTCTCGAGCTCGGCTCCGCGCAGCTTCCGTCGCGCCACGATCTCCTCCGGCGTGCCGACGTCGAGCACGGTTCCGCGGAAAATGAAGGCCAAACGGTGGCAACGCTCGGCTTCGTCCATGTAGTGGGTCGTGAGCAGCACCGTCGTGCCTTCGTGCGCCAAACGGTGGATCTGCTCCCAGAACTCGCGCCGGCTCACCGGATCCACGCCGGCCGTCGGCTCGTCCAAGAACAGGAGCGGCGGCTCGTGAATGGTCGCGCTCGCCAGGGCGACGCGCTGTTTCCACCCGCCCGACAACGTACCGGCGAGCTGCCCGCGCCGCCCCGAGAGCCCGGTGCGCTCGAGCACGTCGCGCACGCGCTGCGTGCGGCGACCGAGCGGCACGCCGTAGATGCCGGCGTAAAACTTCAGATTCTCTTCGACCGTCAGATCTTCGTACAGGCTGAAGCGCTGGGTCATGTAGCCGATGCGCTCCTTCACGCGCTCGGCATCGCGCCGGATGTCGAACCCGACGACGCGTCCCTCCCCGCTCGACGGATCGAGGATGCCGCACAGCATGCGGATGGTCGTCGACTTGCCGGCGCCGTTCGGGCCGAGGACTCCGAAGATCTCGCCGCGCGAAACCTCGAGCGAAACGTCGCGCACGGCGACGAGCGAGCCGAAATGTCGCGACAAACCGCGTGCAACGACGACGGGCTCGTTCACGGCCGCCTCGATTTCGTCGCCGCGGACGCCGACAGCGCCGGCGCCGCACTCGCACTTGGCACCGCGTCCGGCGTAGGATCGATCCGCGCCCGCTGGTCCGCCGGCGTGTTGCGGTCGATGCTCACGCGCACCGGCACGCCCGCATGGAGCTGCGCGCCGGGGTCATCGATGCGCACCTTCACGCGCACGACGAAGTTCGCTCGCTCCGTCTCGCTGAACAGGTAGCGCGGCGTGAACTCCGTGCGCCGAGCGATGTGCTCGACGTGACCCTTCAGCGCCCCGTCGATGCCGTCCGCGCGCAGGCTTGCGCGATCTCCGACGTCGATGCCCGGCAGCCGCGCCTGGGGCACGAAGACGACGGCATAGAGCCGCTTCGGATCCGCGATCGTCAGCACGGGCGCCCCCGCCTGCACGACCTCGCCGGATTCGACGTGCCGGTCGAGCACGATGCCGTCCTCCGGCGCCCGCAATTCCCGCCGTTCGATGCGCAAATCGTCGAGCGCGACGCTCGCCTGCGCCGCGTCGGCTTTCGCGCGCGCCGCAGCTCGCTCCTCGGGCCGAGCGCCGCGTTGCTGCTCGCTGAGCAAGCTCTCGAGCGCCTCGCGATCGGCGATGCTGCGCTGGTACTGCGCTTCGAGCTCGTCGACGCGCGACTGCGGGGTCACGTCGTGAGCGGCGAGATCCTTCTCGCGCTCGAGCTGCTTCTTCACCAAATCTTCCGAAGCTTTGGCCGCGCGGATCTTGGCGCGCGTGACCGCGATCTCTTCGGGTCGCACGCCCTTGTCGACCACCGTCGCCTGCGCGTGCGCCGCCCGAGCCTCGAGGTCACGGGCCGCGCGCGCTTGCTCGTCGAGCGCATCGTCGACCGTGGCGAGCAACCCGCCCCGCTGCACGGCGTCACCCTCTCGCGCCGTGAGCGACGTGATGCGCCCGGCCACCTCGAACGACAGCCGCCGCTCCTCGAGCTCGGCGGTGCCTTGGTAAATCTCCTCTTCCGGCGCCGCGCGGGCGAGCTCACACCCCACGCCCCCCACCGCCGCCACGAGCAGGAGGCCTCGAGCCCTCGCCCAACCCTTTGCCCTCGGCGAGTTTTTTATCATACGAAAGAAAATAAACCTCGGAACCCACCCCGTCCAGGCGCTGATATAATGCTTAGTAAAAACAATAGATTAGCAATGTCTCGGCCCAGCGGACCTATCCGGTGTGACTCGCCGCCACAGCCGCCGTTAACCGCGCGCCGCCTCCGGCCGTTGGACTCACTCGCGAGCATGGCCGAACAGAGCGACACCGTCCCGCCCGCGCGACCGCTGGTCCTCATGCGCTTTCGTCCGGTGTGGACGTACATCGACGGCGTGCGCGAGTTCTGTCGCTTCTTCTGCGACACG
>DATMCL010000319.1:0-12267 GCA_035558375.1 Polyangiaceae bacterium | reverse complement strand
CGCCTCCCGGCCAGCCCGATGGCGGTATCACGGTGCTCGGCGCCGATGCGCATGCGGGCTTCGGCGCGTTCGGCCACCTCGGCCTCGCGTTCTCGCAAACGATCGCCGATCACTCGCACGCCGTGTCGGGGGTGATCCGCGTGCTCAATGCGTTCGGCGGGCCCGGACTCATGAAGGAGTACTTCGGCCCTAACTCGAAGCGCGGTACCGGGACCCTCACCACCGTTGGCGCCCAATACGATCTCAGCATTGGTGAGCTCGTGCGCCATCCGAGCCCGTACTCGGGCTACGGCCCCGATCTCTTGGTGAGCGCGTTCGGCATGCTCGTGGGCGTCCAGAGCGAGGACAAGACCACGTTCGTGCGCGACCCGAGCGGCGTGTTGCTGCTCAATGCTCCCGGCGGCCAGCCGCTCTATGACGGCGTTTTGAAGGTGAAATACGGCGCCGAGCTCACGTACAGCGCGTTCTCGTGGTTCGCGTTCGGCGGCCGCTACGACCGCGTCGTCGCGAACACGGACGACGACGCGCAGACGATCGCGGCCGTCACTCCGCGCCTCATCTTCCGCACCGACTACAACAGCCGCGATCAGGTCACGCTCGCGTACACGCACTGGTCGTACGGCTCCGGCGTCGTCCTGCGTCCTAACTACCGCGATCTCCCCGATCCGAGCGCCGTCCCCGACAGCGACACCTTCTCGCTCTCGGCCACGATGTGGTGGTGACCATGCTGCGCGCGCTCCGAACGTTGCCCCTCCTCGCGCTCACGCTCTCTGGCTTCGCTGCGTGCGGCGGCGCGGACGAGCACCGGCCGACGACGGAGACGACGTTCGCGGAGCCCCCTGCGCCATGCGCGCTCGGCGACGCGTACGCTCCGACGCTCACTCCCATCACCGCGTTCGAGATCGCCAACATGTCGCTCGTGTGCGGTAGCGCCGACACGTTCTGGTGCACGTCCTACCAGAACCAGGACAACGCCCACTCGCCGCCCGACGGCGGCGACTGCAAGCACCTCATCTACGACGGCCAGATCGTCCAAAGCGGCGTCGTCGAGACGATCACCCGCGTTCCCGAGCCGACCGAACGCTGCGGCGCCGCGACCAACGCCCTGCATTTCAAGGCCACGAACCTCGGCATGTGCAAGGGCACGAACGGGCGCCTCGGCTGGGGTGGCGGCTACGAGATCGACTTCGCGAGCGACCGCGCCGGCAACATGAAAGCCCCCATCGACGCGAGCGGGTACGACGGCGTCTCGTTCTGGATCAAGCGCGGCACCGGCAAGAGCGGCGGCGCGATCATCGTGCTCGTGGTCGACTCCTTCGCTGCGGGCAGCGTGGATCAGATCGATCCCGAGAACGGCGAGGTGATTTCCTGCAAGGCCACCGACCCGGCAACTGGGCCGATGCCGGAGCCCGACAATCAGAAGTGCGACGCTTTCAACGCCGCCGTCTCGATCACCGACGACTGGACGTTCGTCCCCCTGCGCTTCGCGGACTTGCGACAGAAAGGTTTCGGCGCCTACGCGCCCGAGGGCTTGAACCTCACGGAGCTCCTGCGCTTGCAGTTTCTCGTGAACGCGGGAGACTGGGATTTCTGGATCGATGACCTCGCTTTCTTCAACGATCCGTAGGGCGCGGGCGCCCCGGGCGAGGTGCATCGCGTCCTCGGTCTCCGTGCTCAGCGCCCTCTTGGGGCTCGGCTGCAGCAGCGATTGGCAGAACGACCAGGGCTACGCGTCCAAGGGCAACGGGCAGACGCCGGAGGAACCCCCGGCGAGCATGAGTCACCCAACGGGGTTACACGCCGTCGACAATCACATCGAGGACGCGGACGGTAACGTCATCCGGCTCCGCGGCGTGAACCGCTCGGGTACCGAGTACAAGTGCGTGCAGGGCGACATCTTCGACGGCGCGAGCGATAAGAAATCGGTCGAAGCGATGGCGACCTGGAACGTGAACGCCGTCCGTGTCCCCTTGAACGAGACCTGCTGGCTCGGCATCAACGGTGTGGCGCAAGCGTTCTCGGGGGAAGCCTACAAGTCGGCTATCAGCGACTACATCGGGCTCCTCCACGCGTACTCGCTCATCCCCATCCTCGAGCTCCATTGGACGGCGCCCGGAGAGGAGAAGGCGATCTCCCAGCCGCTCGTGCCCGATCTCGACCATGCCCCGGACTTCTGGGCCGACGTCACGCGCACGTTCGCCGACGACACGGGCGTCATCTTCGAGCCCTTCAACGAGCCCGTGTACAATTACCTGTTCCAGGGCGATCCGGAGAGCGCTTGGGCCTGCTGGCGCGACGGCTGCACCGTGCCGGATCGCGTCGCTCAAGACGGCAGCATGCAGCCCGGCTTCGAGGCGACGGGCTTTCAGGGCATGCTCGACGCCATCCGCGGCGCCGAAGCGGAAACGGGCACGGGGAGCCACCTCGTCCTCCAAGGCGGCCTCGATTGGTCGAACGACTTGAGCGGCTGGCTCGAGCACCGCCCCGACGACCCCGCGTCGAACCTGGGTGCCGCCTGGCACATCTACAACTTCAACGGCTGCAACAGCGCGACCTGCTTCGACGGTGCGCCCGCCGACGTGGCGGCGGCTATCCCGCTCGTCGCGACCGAGATCGGCGAGAACGACTGTCAGGCGGGCTTCGTCAATTCAGTGATGGATTGGCTCGATGCGCACGACTCCGGCTACCTCGCCTGGTCGTGGAACACGTTCGGCCCCTGCGAGGCCGGCAGCAGTAGCCACGCGTGGTCGCTCGTGCAGGACTATTACGTCCCGACTCCGAACAGCGAGTACGCGCAAGCCATCCACGACCGGCTGCGCGGAAGCGAGTAGCCGAGCGCCGTTGCGCCCAGGGGCGCGCCAGGGCGCGACGTCTCAGTACGTGACGTTGTCGATGAGCACGGAGCCCTCGATTACGGCCGTGGTCAAGTCGTCGGGGGAGTCGAACTGCACGCCGAGCTCGCCGACCATCGAGGGATCGAACGTCTTCGGCGCGTCGGTCGTGCCCTTGTCGACGTAGCTCCACGAGGTGGGATCCTTCAGATCCATCTTAAGCGTCGTCCAGTTACCAAAGCTCGTGAACGATTGGTACACGCCCGCCGCATAGACGTATTCGTCGCCGCTGGCCTTCACGTAGATTTTGGCTCCCGGCGTCTTCGAAGCGATGTCCGCGTCGGACACGATGCCGGACTCGAGCTTCACGCGCGCCGTGATGAGCTTGTCGGTCAGATCCTCGAAGCTCAGGTGGATGCCGAGGCCGACGTACTGGCGCGGGCTCGCGTAAGGGATCTTCGCTTCGAGCGCGCCGGCCATGTCGCCGTCGCCCTTGCCCGTCGTCCACTGCACGGTCACCGCCGTCGTGTCGATTGCGGGGATGTCCTTCAGCGCCGCGTCCTTGCCGGAGGACGTGTACTGCACCGACCAGGATTGCTCGTCGCTGTCGAAGGGGAAGACGACGGAGCGCGCCATCATCATGCCGCCACCGCCGCCCGAAGCGCTCGAGCCGCTCGAGCCACCCATGGCGCCCGAGCCGCCGGTCCCGCCCATGCCGCCCGCGCTGTCGTCGTCGCCGCCTTTGCTGCCGCACGCGGGAAGCGCACTGAGCGAGGCCACGATGAGCGCGAGAACGGCGGGCGAGGTCGGCGAGAGGTGAAGACGAGTCATGAGTCTGTACTCCTGAAAAGCCAGGGCTCGGGGCGCGAGCCGCCGGGGAACTTACCGCACCTAAAACGGTTAAGGCAAGGCAAGTTGGGGTGTTTTTGCCGAAAACTTGAAGGTTTGTTGGATTCGCGAAAAGACTCAGCCGTGGCTCTTTCTCGCGGTGCGTCAGCGCTCGCTCTCGGCATCGCGCTGCTCTCCGCGAGCGCGACCGCGCAGGGCCCGAAGACGGACACGCGCTGGTTTCTCAAGAAGCCGCCGCCGAGCACACAGGTCGCAAAATCCTCCGCCGAGCGCGGCGTGAATCCGTGCAACACGCCCGACCCGGGCTTCGGCAGCTACGAGCACTGGAGCAAGCTCGGAAGCCTCGGGCTCTTGATGATGCCGCAGCGCGGCGGCGTGACATCGACGGGCGAGTTCGACGTGGTCTTTCATTTTCACGGCCACGACCCCGCGCGCAAGGAGTGGGTGCACGTGATGAACGGCGTCGTGCTCGTCGGCATGACGCTCGGTATTGGCTCGGGCGCCTACGAAAACACCTTTCGCGATCCGGGGGTCTTCGATCGCCTCCTCCAGAGCGTCGAAACGGCCGTCGCCGAGCACAGCGGTCGCGCGAAGGCCCGCGCGCGCCGCATCGCGCTGAGCTCCTGGAGCGCGGGCTACGGCGCCGTCGAAGAAATCCTGCGGCAGCCCGCGCACCGCGCTCGCATCGACACCGTGATCCTGCTCGACGGCCTGCATTGCGACTACGCGGACGCGGGCGCCGGCCTCGTGAACGTGACGCTCGACCCGTTCGTGCGCTTTGCGCGCGACGCCGCCGACGGTAAGAAGCTCATGGTGGTGAGCCATTCCTCCATCATTCCGCCCGGCTATGCCTCCACGACGGAGACCGCGAATTTCTTGATCAACGAGCTCGGGGGTCGCCCGCGCGCCGCCCGCTCGCGCGCTTCCGACCCGATGGGTCTCGAGCTCGTCTCGCGCTACGACCAGGGTGGCTTCCACGTGCGCGGCTACGCCGGCAACGCGGAGCTCGATCACTGCGCGCAGGTCGGGCTCTATCGCGACATCCTCAAAGCGCACCTCGCTCCGCGCTGGAGCCCGCCGCGTGGCCAGAAACGCTAAGCATCGCGACGAGCCGCGCTCGGCTCCGGTAACCTTCGTCGACGGGACGCATGTCGCCGCCGCGGCGGGTCCGCTCGATCGCACCGTGCGCGGCTTTTTCCCCGGCGCGAGCTGGAACGCCGTACGCGGCTTGATCGAGAGCGGCAAAGTCTCGGTGGCCGGCAACGTCGTGCGTGAGCCGACGCACGCCGTTCAGCCCGGCGCCGAAGTCTCCGTCGCGATGCGTGCCCCCCGTGCTCGCGCACCCATGCTCGCGCCGGAGCTCATCGCGCACCAAGACTCGCACCTCATCGTCGTGCACAAGCCCGCCGGCATCAGCACGGTGCCGTACAACGACGAAGAAACCGGCACCCTGTCCGAGCTCGTCGAAGCCATGCTCCGGCGCGGCAGCCGCGGCCCGCAGAGCCCGCTCGGTATCGTCCACCGCCTCGACAAGGACACCTCGGGGCTCATCGTGTTCGCGCGCACCCTCGCGGCGACGCGCGGCCTCAAGCAGCAATTCCGCGTCCACAGCGTGGAGCGGCGCTACGTCGCGCTCGCGCACGGCGCCGTTCGGGGCGGCACGTTCGAGTCACGCCTCGTGCGCGATCGCGGCGACGGCCGGCGCGGCTCGACCGAAAATCCCGAGCTCGGACGCGACGCCGTCACGCACGTTCGCGTCCTCGAGCCGCTCGACGGCGCGACCCTCATCGAATGCAAGCTCGAGACCGGCCGCACGCACCAGATCCGCATTCACCTCGCCGAGGCGGGTCACCCGATCCTCGGCGAGCGCGTGTATTCGAAGGACTACCGCGGTCGCGTGATCGCGGCGCCTCGGCTGATGCTGCACGCTTTCGAGCTCGGCTTCGAGCATCCGGCCACGGGGCAGCATTTGCATTTCGAGGCTCCGTTACCGGCTGACTTGCGCGATGTGCTCGTCTCGCTGCGTCGCTAGCTAGCCCCCGGGATCCGACGGACGGAGACGACGATCGTGGCAATTCGTCACGGTCGACCGAGCGCCTGCGCCTGAGAGCGCCTTGCGAGCGCTCGTCTCCGGATCGATGCTTCGAGGGCGTGACCATGTTCGCCGTCTCCGGGGGTCGCGATACGCCGACGGGCGGAGGGCTCTCGTTCCTCGAAGGCGGCGGCGAGCTTGGCGCGTTGATGCGCTCCTACGATTGGACGACGACGCCGCTCGGTCCCCCGTCGCTCTGGCCGCGAAGTCTCAAAACTGCTGTGCGCATCATGCTCACCTCGCGCCAGCCGTTTTGGCTCGGCTGGGGCCCCGAGCTCACTTACCTCTACAACGACCCTTACAAGTCGATCATCGGCGGCAAGCACCCGCGCGCGCTCGGTCGGCCGTTTCGCGAGGTCTGGAGCGAAATCTGGGACGTGATCGGTCCGATGGCGGAGACCGTGATGACGCGCGACGAAGGCACCTACGTCGAAGCGCAGATGCTCATCATGGAGCGTCACGGCTACCAGGAGGAGACCTACTACACCTTCTCGTACAGTCCGATCCCGGGTGACGACGGCGGCACTGCGGGGCTCATTTGCGCCAATACCGACGACACGGGCCGCGTGATCGGTGAGCGCCAGCTCGAAACACTTCGGCAGTTGTCCGTTCGCGCCGCGGATGCGCGCAGCGCGGAGGCGGCCTGTGCGCTCAGCGTCGAGGCGCTGACCGAAAACGCGCGTGATCTGCCGTTCGTCCTCTTGTATTTGACCGACGCGAACGCCGACGCACTGGTGCTTACCGCGTCCACGCCGGGCGCTGCCTCGCTGTCGCAAGTCGCATGGCCGTCGGCGCGCGCGCTTTTCGACAACCACGCCGAGCTCGTCGCGATCCCGGCGAGCGCCGGTGACGTGCCCACGGGTGCGTGGCCGCGCCCCCCGAGCACGGCGATCGTGCTGCCGCTTCCACCGGCAGGCACCACGGGCCGCGCCGGCGTGCTGGTCGCGGGCCTGAATCCGTTTCGGCAGCTCGACGCCGGATACCGCAGCTTCCTCGATCTCGTGGCGCACCAGGTCGCCGGCAACATCGCGAATGCCGAGGCCTACGCCATGGAGCGCAAGCGCAGCGAAGCGCTGCTCGCCCTCGACCGAGCCAAGACCGAGTTCTTCAGCAACGTGAGCCACGAGTTCCGTACGCCGCTCACGCTGATGCTCGGCCCGCTCGAGGACACGCTCCGGGAGTCCGAGGCGCTTCTACCCGACGACCGCGCACGCCTCGACCTCGCCCACAGGAACGCTCGACGGCTGCTCAAGCTCGTCAACACGCTGCTCGATTTCTCACGCCTCGAAGCCGGTCACGAGGGGGACTCCTTCGAGCCGGTCGACCTCGGCGTCCTGACGGGCGAGCTCGCGAGCGTCTTTCGCTCTGCCATCGAGCGCGCGGGACTATCGCTCACCGTGCACGCCCCTAGCCCGTCCGCGCCGGTCTACGTCGACCGGGACATGTGGGAGAAGGTCGTCTTCAACCTGCTCTCGAATGCGCTCAAGTTCACGTTCGAGGGCGGCATTGCGGTGACGCTTGCGGAACGCGGGCCGGGCGTGGACCTCTCGATCTCCGACACGGGCACCGGCATCCCGGCGACGGACTTGCCGCACGTCTTCGAGCGCTTTCACCGCGTCAAAGGCGCGCGCGGGCGCACCATCGAAGGCAGCGGTATCGGCCTCGCGCTCGTGCGCGAGCTCGTGAAGCTGCACGGCGGCAACCTCACGGTCGAGAGCGAGCTCGGTCGCGGCACGACCTTCCGAGTCTGGTTGCCGTTTGGTCGCGCGCACCTGCCCGCGGAGCGGCTCGTCGTGGCGCGCGCCGTGTCCCCAACACCGCCCACGAAGAACGCGTACGTGACCGAGGCGCTCGGTTGGGTCGACGGAGCAGCGGCGGAATTCGACGCGGATGCCGAAGCGCCGACGGAAGCTGCGGCGCGCCCGGCCGGCGCCCGGCTGCGCATCCTGCTCTGCGAGGACAACGCGGACATGCGCGATTACGTCACGCGTTTGCTCGGCTCAACGTACGACGTGGAGAGCGTGAATGACGGCGAGCAAGCGCTCAACGCCGTGCGCCGTCGGATCCCCGATCTCGTGTTGTCCGACGTGATGGTGCCCAAGCTCGACGGCCTCGGCCTCCTCGCCGCGCTGCGCGCGGAAACGCGTCTAGAAGCCATCCCCGTGATCCTCTTGTCCGCGCGCGCGGGAGAGTCTGCAAGAGTCGAAGGCTTGCGACTCGGAGCGGACGACTACTTGGTGAAGCCGTTCAGCGCCCGCGAGCTCCTGACGCGCATCGCCGCGCTCATCGAGCGGCGCCGCGTCGAGCGCACGATCCGCGAGCATGCCGAATCGCTCGAAATCCTGAACCGCGTCGGCGTGAGCCTCGCCGCCGAGCTCGACCTGGAGCGCATCCTCCAGACCGTCACCGACGCGGCGACCGCTGTATCGGGCGCACAGTTTGGCGCCTTCTTCTACAACGTGACGAACGAGCTCGGCGAGGCGTACCTCCTCTACACGCTGTCCGGCGCGCCGCGCGAAGCGTTCGAGGGTTTCGGCACGCCTCGCAACACGCCAATCTTCGCTCCGACCTTCCGGGGCGAAGGCCCCGTGCGCCTCGCCGACGTGACGCGCGACCCGCGCTACGGAACGCTGCCCCCTCACCACGGGATGCCGAAGGGGCACCTGCCGGTTCGCAGCTACCTTGCTGTGCCCGTGACGGCTCGCTCCGGCGAGGTCATCGGCGGCCTCTTCTTCGGCCATTCCGACGTGGGCGTGTTCACCGAGCGGGCCGAGCGCATCGTCACGGGCATAGCATCGCAGGCCTCGGTCGCGATCGACAGCGCACGCCTCTACGAGCAGCATGCCCGGCTGATTGACGAGCTTCGCGAGAGCGACCGCCGAAAGGGCGAGTTCATCGCGACGCTGTCGCACGAGCTCAGAAACCCCCTCGCACCGCTTCGGAACGCCCTCCACGCCCTCCACCTGCTCGGCCCGCCGAATCCGTCCGCAGGTCGCTTGCGGGAGATGATCGAGCGTCAGGTCGGCCACCTCGTCCGGTTGGTCGACGACTTGCTCGAGGTGTCCCGCATCAATCGCGGTACCTTCGAGCTCCGCCGCGAGCGCGTCGAGCTCGCGGACGTCGTCCAAAGTGCGCTCGAAACGACCGAGCCCCTTTACGCCGCCGGAGCCCGCCACCTGGACGTGCAGCTCCCCGAAGAATCGCTCGTCCTCGACGGCGACCCAGTGCGCCTCACGCAAATCCTCGGCAACCTCCTGAACAACGCCGCCAAATACACGAACAACGGTGGCCACGTCTGGCTCGCGACCCGTCGCGAGGGCGACTCCGTCGTCGTCACCGTCCGCGACGACGGCATCGGCATCGCCCCCGAATCCTTGCCGGGCCTCTTCGAAATGTTCTATCGCGGCAGTGGCGCGGGCAGCCGGGGCGGCCTCGGCATCGGCCTCACCCTCGCGCAAAAGCTCGCCGAGATGCACGGCGGCACCATCACAGCGAGCAGCGGCGGTCTCGACCAAGGCAGCGAGTTCACCGTGCGTCTCCCCCTCGCGCCTGGAATCCCCATGAGCTCCTCCGAACGCACGATGACCCCACTTCCCCTTGGCCGTCGTCGCGTCCTCGTCACCGACGACAACGTCGACGCCGCCGAAGCCCTCGGTGTCCTGCTCGAAATCCTCGGCGCCGAAGTCCGCGTCGTCCACGACGGCACGTCCGCCCTCACCACCTTCGCCGACTACGCCCCCGACCTCGTCCTGCTCGACATCGGCATGCCCGGCATGGACGGCTACGAGGTCGCGCGTCGGATCCGCGCGCAGGAGGGCGAACACCACACGAAGCTCGTCGCGCTCACGGGCTGGGGACAAGCGGAAGACTCCCGTCGCGCGAAAGAAGCGGGATTCGACCAACACATCGTGAAACCCGCGGACATGGACGTGGTGAAGGCGCTGCTTGCGTCGGTGGAGCCGGCGGCGCGAGAGTGAGGCGGATGGCGGCGAGCACGACGGCGGGACGGCGCGGGGCGATGGGTCGCGGGGGGCGCGCGAAGGTGGGTCGGGGGCCGACACGCTCCACGCGCCAAATTCTCACGCCGCGCGCCAAGCAAGGTCGCTTCGCAAAAGACGTGCCGCGTCTCGCCCCCGCACGTCCCCAACCACTCCTCGCCGTCCGCGACGTCAAGGCGAGCAGTCGCTGGTACGCGCGCCTTCTCGCCGCGGAGCGCTCTTCGATCACGATGAAGAGCGACCACGCTCACCTCTACGATCGCCTCTACTCGCACGGCACGCTCGTGCTTCAGCTTCACGCGTGGGACGAGGAGGAGCATCCGAACCTCATGGACCGCGACGCGGCGCCCGTGGGACACGGCGTCCTCGTCTGGTTCGAGGTGAACGACTTCGACGCCACGGTGCGGCGAGCGCGCGCCATGAAGGCGAAAGTCGTTCGCAAGCCGCACGTGAATCCGGCGCCGGGGCACCGCGAGATTTGGCTGCGGGACCCGGACGGCTATGTCGTCGTCGTTGCGAGCCCGGATGGGGAGGCTCCGTAACGGGTCGCAGCACCGTTGCGCGTGGTACGGAGGCTCTGGCGCGACGGAGCGAGGCGCACTAGGCTCCGCCGTCACGCACGAGTGGCGGAATTGGCAGACGCGCCGGATTTAGGTTCCGGTACCGCAAGGTGTGGGGGTTCAAGTCCCTCCTCGTGCACTCAGTTGAATACGTTGACGAAGTGGGCGTCAGCGAAATCGATTCTTGATCGCTGAGGTCGGCTATCCCGACGATATCGCCGGCTCGCGGTTCGAGTTCTTGAACTCGGGATGTGCTCGTGGAGGCCGACGATGGCCTGCCAGAGCAGGCGAGATGGCGCTGCCGCAAGAACCGGGCACCAGCCCATTGCCTGTCGGGTCGGAAAGATCCATTATGTCGGCTAATCCATAAATATGCCGACTAAACGCGCCCAGGCTCCATCTACCCCCGCCCAATTTGTGCGGAAGGCTGGCGTTGTTCGCCTCCGCGAGTTCGAGAAGGCTGGTTTCGCCAAGGCCACCGTCCTTCGACTGCACAAGGCGGGCGAGCTGGAGCGAATCGGGCGGGGCCTGTATGGGCTGCCTGGGCGTGAGGTCAGCGAATCGGAGGCCCTGGTGCAAGTCGCCAAGCGCGTGCCCGACGGTGTCGTGTGCCTCCTCACCGCTCTCCGCTTCCACAACCTCACGGACCAGAACCCGTCAACGGTCTGGCTGGCGATCGATCGTAAGGCTCGCCACCCAACGCTCGACTGGCCACCCCTCGAAGTCGTCTGGTGGTCTCACAAGGTTCTGTCGTTCGGGATCATGAAGAAGACCGTCGGTGGAGTTGTCCTCCGGGTCACGTCGCCCGCCAAGACGGTCGCAGACTGCCTGAAGTACCGGAACAAGATCGGAACCGAGGTCGCCGTTCAGGCGCTGCGCGACTACCGCCGCAGCCGTCGGTCGATCGACGATCTTTTCGAAGCCGCCCGATTCTGCCGAGTAGAGCGTACGCTCCGAGGTTACCTGGAGGCCATGACGTGAAGCGAAAGAAGGGGGAGCCCCCCACGAACGTCGCCGCTTCCGTGAAGGCTCGGCTCCTCCAACGCGCTCGCGAAGACGGCGAGGACTTCAACTCGCTTCTGGTCCGCTACGTTCTTGAGCGGCTCCTTTACAGGATCGGCGCCTCCCAACACGCGGGCGAGTTCGTGTTGAAGGGCGCCCTCCTCTTCGTGGCGTGGTCCGCACGCCCGCATCGAGCCACCAAGGATCTCGATCTGCTCGGGAGCGGCGTCCCGGAGCCCGCGAGGCTCGCCGGGATCTTTCGCGAGGTCTGCCAAGTCACCGCGATCGACGACGGTGTCACATTCCTCGCGGAGACGATCGTGGCGGAGCCCATCAGGGAAGACGCCGTGTACGACGGCATTCGTCTCCGGTTCCTGGCGCAGCTCGGCACCGCCGAGATCCCCGTGCAAGTGGACATCGGGTTTGGCGACGCCACGACGCCCGAGCCGCAACCGATGGTGCTTCCCGTGCTCCTCGACTTCCCGCCGCCCCAGCTCAGGGCCTACGCGCAGGAGTCAACCATCGCGGAGAAGTTCCACGCCATGGTGGAGCTGGGGCTCGGGAACAGCCGCATGAAGGACTTCTACGACCTATGGTTCCTCTCGACCGAGTACTCGTTCGACGGAAAGGTTCTAGCCAATGCGGTGCGAGCGACTTTCGATCGACGCCAAACAGCGCTTCCGCACGCAGAGCCCGTTGGACTCTCTGACGAGTTCGCGACCGATGCCGTGAAGCTCACCCAGTGGACGGCGTTCCTTCGCCGAGCGAGGCTTCGGAAGGAGGCTCCGCCGCTTGGCCAGCTCGTGATGGCGCTCCGAGCATTCCTCATGCCTGTCGTGGGTGCGGGGGCCGAGCCGTCAGCGTTCGGGATGACGTGGCGTCCCGGTGGGCCGTGGGAGCGCGCGTGATCGACGCGGTGGAGAGAAGCTCGAGGG
>DATMCL010000318.1:0-15735 GCA_035558375.1 Polyangiaceae bacterium | reverse complement strand
GGCTCGAAGACGGGGGCAACGTATTCAACAACCGATCCTTCAAGCCGCGGGCGTCGCCCGCTCCCGGGATGCGGTCCAGCACAATGGAGTGAATTGAAATGGCTGCCAAAGACGTACGTTTTGCCGGCGACGCGCGCGACCGGATGTTGCGCGGCGTGGAGACGCTTGCCAATGCGGTGAAGGTCACGCTCGGCCCGCGCGGCCGCAACGTCGTGATCGAGAAGAGCTTCGGCTCCCCCACCGTCACCAAGGACGGCGTCACCGTTGCCAAGGAAATCGAACTCGAGAACAAGTTCGAGAACATGGGCGCGCAGATGGTGCGCGAAGTTGCCTCGAAGACCAGCGACGTCGCGGGCGACGGCACCACCACCGCGACCGTGCTCGCGCAGGCGATCTTCCGCGAGGGCTCGAAGCTCGTCGCGGCCGGCCACAACCCGATGGAGATCAAGCGCGGCATCGACAAGGCCGTCGAAGTGCTGGTCGAAGAGCTGAAGAAGATGGCCAAGTCGACCAAGGATCCGACGGAGATCGCCCAGGTCGGCACCATCAGCGCCAACGGCGACACCACCGTCGGCAAGCTCCTCAGCGAAGCGATGGAGAAGGTCGGCAAGGAAGGCGTGATCACCGTCGAAGAGGCGAAGAGCGCCGAGACGGCCCTCGACGTCGTCGAAGGCATGCAGTTCGACCGCGGCTACCTCTCGCCGTACTTCGTCACGGACCCCGAGCGCATGGAAGTGTCGCTCGAGGACGCGTACGTGCTCCTGAGCGAGAAGAAGATCAGCAACATGAAGGATCTTCTCCCGGTGCTCGAAGCCATCGCGCGCCAGCAGAAGCCGCTGCTCATCATCGCCGAGGACGTCGACGGTGAAGCGCTCGCGACGCTCGTCGTGAACAAGCTCCGTGGCACGCTGCAGTGCGCCGCCGTCAAGGCGCCGGGCTTCGGCGATCGCCGCAAGGAAATGCTGAAGGACATCGGCATCCTCACGGGCGGTCAGGTCATCGCGGAAGAGCTCGGTCTCAAGCTCGAGAACGTGACGATCACGGATCTCGGCCAGGTGAAGCGCGTCAAGATCGACAAGGAGAACACCACCCTCGTCGACGGCGCCGGCAAGAAGGACAAGATCAAGGGCCGGCAGCAGGAGATCCGCAACCAGATCGAGAACACGACCAGCGACTACGATCGCGAGAAGCTCCAGGAGCGCCTCGCGAAGCTCGTGGGCGGCGTGGCCGTGATCAAGGTCGGCGCGGCCACCGAGGTCGAGATGAAGGAGAAGAAGGCGCGCGTCGAGGACGCCCTCCACGCGACCCGCGCGGCCGTCGAGGAAGGCATCGTCGCCGGCGGTGGCGTCGCCCTCATCCGCGCGCAGAAGGCGCTCGAAGGCCTGAAGGTGACCGAGGAGCAGAAGGCGGGCGTTCGCATCATCGAGCGCGCGATCGAGGAGCCCCTGCGCCAGATCGTCGGCAACGCCGGCGAAGAAGGCTCGATCGTCGTGCAGAAGGTGCGCGAGGGTAAGGGCTCGTTCGGCTTCAACGCGGCTACCGGCACGTACGGTGACCTCGTGGCCGAGGGCGTCATCGACCCGGTCAAGGTCGTGCGCTCCGCGCTCCAGAACGCAGCCAGCGTCGCGGGCCTCATGCTCACGACCGAGGCGCTCGTCGCGGAGCGTCCGAAGGAGGACAAGTCCCCGGCTCCGGGCGGTCACTCGCACGGCGGCGGCGGCGACTTCTGATCGACGCTTCCTGAGATGAGCGGCACGGGCCGCTCGCGCGAACGGCGAGTACGTGAAGTGCTCGCCGTTCGTGTTTTGTGCGGGCTGCGTGTAGGATCCGCCCCGATTCATGCGCTACGCCGCGCTGCTCCTCCCCGCGCTCGTGTTCTCGTGCGGGCCCGATTCGCCGCCGGTGCCGTGCAACGGCGGGGTCCCGGAGTTTTCGGTGGTGATCAAGGCACCGGAGGGCCATCTGCCAAGCGATATCGTCGTGAAGCTCTACTACGGCGGGCGCGCACCGGACGATCCGGAGGTCCTCACCGTCGCCGAGCCGATGACCCCTCAAGCGCTCTTCTGCTACCCAGCCGACAAGAACGGCGTGTACGACGCGAGCGGTCCCGCGATCGGCGCGAAGCCGACCGCGGCGCACACGCAGAGCGGCAGCGCGGGGAATGGCGGCGCGGGCGGCGAGGGAGGGCAAGCCGGCGGCGACGGAACGCTCGAGGCGCTCGGGTGTGATCTCTACACGGACGGTTCCGCGCGGCTCGAGGTCGTGACGATGCTCTACGGAACGCAGAAGGTCGAGCTGGCGCTCGAGAAGGGCGCCTGCACCGTGAAGAGCACGATGGTGCTCGAGCCGATGGATGCCGGGATGGAGTAGGCGCGAAGGCGCTACTTCGCCGTGGGGTCGAATTTCGGGCCGTAGCTCTTCAGAGTGATGCGCTCGCTCTGCTGCACGGCGCCCTGCTCCGCCTCGGTTTCGCGCAGGGCGATGCCGACGCCGGCGCAAAATACGGTGGTCGTGCGCTTTTGGCCTTCGCGCGTCGTGAGCTCCTCGACCGTCTCGACGCAGCCCGTGAACGTGCCGGCGGCGACCGTGACGCTGCGATCGGTTCGCGTCAAACGCACGTGACCGAAGTCGCCCTTCCATTCGGCGCCCGCAGTGAGCGGCTCGCGCAGGAGGAAGCCGCCGGCAGCGTGGGCGACGACACCGTTGCTGAGACTCAAGCGGCTCGCATGGCCCGCGACGATGAGCTCGGCCGTGTTGGGGTTGGGGCGCCGGATCTCGAGCACGAGGATGCCGCGCTCGCCGCCGGGCTCCGTGACGGTGTCGAACGACGCCACGGTGCCGTCCTCGAGCGGAAGGTAGCGGGCGAGACCCGTTGCGGCGGGCGCTTCCGCAGGTTTTGCGGCGGGGGGCGGCGTCGCGCAAGCGAACGCGATGAGCGCGATGAGCGCGCCGAACGCGCCCGAAAGCCCCGCGCGCCGACGCGGCGCGCCGAGGCGACGACGGCTAGCCGCCATGCGTCTTGTAGGCCCAGAGCGTGAGCACCACGAGCAGAGCGATCGACAGGCCGAGCAGCACCTTCACGAGCGGATCGGGCTCGATGCGGCGCGCCAGCTCTTCGGCCGCGGCGCGCACCTTCGCGTCGGTGGTGCGCTCGGCGAGCTCCGGAGCGCCCTTGCGCACGAGCGCGTAATTGCCGAGCTCGAATGCGCGGATCAGCTTCTCGAGCTCGGGATCGCTCGGGAACGCGAGCAGGAACGCGGGCCGCTCGCGGCCATCGGGGCGCAGCGACGGCCGCAGGACGACCTCCTCCGCTTCCGCCTTCTTCCGCTTGCGCTTCTTGCGCTTGCCCGAGGGCTCGCCCGCCTCGGCCGATTCACCCGTCGGGGCGGCGCCTTCCTGGACCGGGGGCTCCACTGGCTCTTCGGGCTTCTCGTCGGACATGGGGGCGACCGGAAAATACCCCGGAGCTCCTCGCGGTGACAATCGGTTATCAGAACTGGAAGTAGACGAAGGGGACCGCGTCGGCACTCGCCATCTCTCGCACCACGAGCGCTGCCGCAAAGAGCGCGGCGCCCTGGGCCGGCGCCGGTAGAAGCACGAAGCGCGAGCGCGCCGCCTCATACCAGCGCTCAGGCACGAAATGGCTCGCGAGGCCGAGCCCGAGCACGCCGCAGAGCTCGGGCGTCAGGTTCGGGTGATACGTCGTGAGCGTCAAAAGACGCCCGAAGTAGACGCGCGCCAGCGCGAACGTATCCGCGCGGAACAGGATCCAAGCCGCCGTCACGAAGTGGAACGTCAGGAAGACCCCGACGACCGCTGGTAGCCGAAGGGCCCCGGCGTCGGCGCGCACGCCCCGCACGGCCCGTGTGACCACCAGACCGAGTCCGTGGAGCCCGCCCCACACGACGAAGGTCCAGCTCGCGCCGTGCCACAGCCCGCCGAGCAGCATCGTGAGCATCAAGTTGAGGTAGGTGCGCGCGTTCCCGCGCCGATTGCCGCCGAGGCTCACGTACAGATAGTCGCGCAGCCAGGTCGAGAGCGAGATGTGCCAGCGGCGCCAAAAATCCGCGAGATCGCGCGCCTTGTACGGCGCGTTGAAGTTCTTCGGGAAGCGCACGCCGAGGAGCAGCGCCGAGCCGATCGCGATGTCGGTGTACCCGGAAAAATCGCAATAGATTTGCACGGCGTAGCCGAGCGCCGCTGCGTAACACTCGAGCGCGGAGTGGTGGAGCGGCGCGTCGAAGGTGCGATCGACGAGGTTTAGCGCGAGGTAGTCGCCGATCGCGACCTTCTTCACGAGCCCTACCGCGATCAGAAAGAGCGCCTCGCTACCTTCCCGCGGATCGAAGCGCGGCGTGCCAGCGAGCTGCGGCAAGAGATCGCGCGGCCGCACGATGGGGCCCGCGACGAGGTGCGGAAAAAACGCGACGAAGGCGAGGTACTCGCTGTAATTCGGGTGCGGCTCGATATCGCCGCGGTACACGTCGATGACGTAGCTCATCGATTCGAACGTGAAGAAGCTGATGCCGATGGGGAGCGCCACGTGCAGGGCGAGCTCCGGCGGATGAAAGCCGAGCGTGGCGAGCAACGCCCGCGCCGACTCGATCCCGAAGTCGAAATACTTGAAGAACCCGAGGACGCCGAGGTTCAGGACGACGGTGCTCGCGAGCCAGAGGCGCCGGCTGCGCTCGCTCTTGGCGCGCGCGATGGCGTTGCCGAGCAACCAGTCCGCCGTCGAGGACCCCCAGATGAGCGGCACGAAGCGCCAGTTCCACTTCGCGTAGAAGAAGTAGCTCGCGGCGAGCAGGAAGAGGAGCCGGAGCTTTCGCTGCCGGGCGAGTAGCCAAGAGACGACGAACACGACGCCGAAGAATTCGGCGTAAACGAGCGTATTGAAGAGCACGAGGGAACGCGCGCAGAGTACTACTTCTCCCCCGCGTGAGAGCATCGTTCCCGCCCGTCCGTTGCCTGCTCTGGCTCACCAGCACGGCGGGCTTTTTGTGCCTCGGCTCGGCGCTCTCGGGCCACGCGCCGCCACTTTCGTGGGTGATTCCGCTGCTCGGCCTGCACGCGCTCGTCGCGACGCTCGGTGTGCTCTTGCCCGGGCTCGCGGTGTACGGGGACGTGCTCTCGCGCGGCCCGCGCACGCGTCCCGAGGTCGCGCTCACGTTCGACGACGGCCCGCACCCGGAAACGACGCGGCGCGTGCTCGCGATCCTACGCGAGCACGGCGTCACGGCGACGTTCTTCGTGCTCGGCGAGAAAGCCCGCGCGCACCCCGATGTCGTGCGCGAGATCGTCCAGGCGGGTCACGGCCTCGGTCTCCACGGTTACACGCACGACCGGCTGTACTCGCTGCGCTCGTCCGCGCGCGTGGCGGCGGATCTCGAAAACGCGCGCGCCGCGCTGCACGACGCTGCCGGTATCGCGACGGCGCTCTTTCGCCCCCCGGTCGGCTTCGTCAGCCACGCCGTCGCGCTCGCGGCCGATCGTGCGGGGCTCACGCTCGTCGGCTTCAGCGCGCGCACGCGTGACGGCTCGCCCCACGCCGAGCCCCAAGCCGTGCTCGCGCGTGCCGAGCGGGCGCTTTCGAACGGCGCCGTGCTCGTCTTGCACGACGCTCCGGAGCGCGGCGAGCACGTTCCCGCGAGCCTCGCGGTGCTCTCCGAGCTTTGTCGCGAGCTCGGGCGGCGCGGGCTTCGCCCCGTGACCGTGGACGCGCTCCTGCGCGCGGACTAACCTCTTTTCATGCGTCACCGTCTCGGCCTGGGTGTCGTTTTGAGCGTGGGACTCGGCACGGGCGCGGCTTACGCCTGGTCACAAGGCGCGGACATCACCGCGAGTGTCCATGGTCACTCTTTTCATCGCGTCGAAGTCGATGCGACCGACTGCACGTTGAACTACCGCATCTATTTCAACGCGCCCTCCGACGCGTACGCGAGCAACGCGAAGACGCGTAACGTCTATTTATTTCGCAGTCGCATCGAATTCGGCGATGGGAAATCCGCGCTCGTCCCCATCTTTGCGAACCGCGGCCCCGGCGAGCGCGTTTACGAGAATCACTTCGATTCGACGAGTGACGGGTGCTGGGCCAAAGACAAGCATGGCTTGTCGCGCGTGAGGGTCGAGGCGTGCCGCGGGGACGGGTGCAGTCCGGAGAGTTTCCGGTAGGGGCCTTAGACCTGCCGCAAATCCGCCTGAAATGGCGACTGGTTCTGCGGGAACAATAACCAAAAGAACAGCGCGCGTAGCTCCAAGTATTCGCGTGCGGCGACCTCGGCGAGCTCCTTCGGCATCGTGTCCGTGCGCATGCCTTCCCACTCGAAGGGTTGAACGCCGCGACTCGCGGCGACGAGCCCGATGCTGCGGAGCTCGTCGTGGGCGCGGAAGCAGCGCACGGTCGCGCGGTGCGCGGCAGCCGGAAACAGCGCGCGTGGTGTGAGCGATTCCGGTAACGCGACGCGGTCGAGCCCCGCCGACCAGCAGAGCCAGGAGAGCGCCGTGAAGTCGCCGCGGGCGAGCTCGAGCAGGCCGCGCACCGTGCGCCCCAAGTCGAGCGTCTCGTTGATCTCGACGTCCGTGACCTCGACGCCGTCCTCTCCCTCGTCCTCGATCCGCACGGTTCCGCGCTTGAGCTCGAGCAATCCGTCGGGAAGAAGCTCCTTCAAATCCGGGGGTAGCCACGCCGGCGCAACGCCGAGCCGCCGCACGATCTCGCGACGCACGAGCTCGATGCGCGTCGCGTACAGGCTCGCCGTGCGGCGTACGGCCTCGAGCGGCTGCGCGGCCTCCACGGCCACGAGCTCTTCGTCGGGCGCGACGAGCGGCTCCGCCGTCGGTGCGAACGCGAAGCTCGGATACGCCACGCGCACGAGAGCGCGCAGAAACTCGAACGTCGACGCGGACTCGCGGGGCAGTGCGGCGGCGTCCACGAGCGCGCCCTCGCGGTCCCCGTGCTCGACGCGTAACAGCGCCCGCGCGGCACGCGTCCGCTCCCGCCCCGGATCGAGCCGGAGCGAGGCTTCGACGTAGTCGAGCGAGGCGCGCGTCGTCGTCGGCACCGACATGGCGAGCGAGCAAAGAATCGCGGCCGGCTCCGCTCCGCCGAGCAGCGCGCCGAGCAAGCTGCCCATGGAGGCGCGCGCTTCGTCCGCGTACTTCGCCTGCTCGCGTGCCGCCTCGGGAGCGAGCGCGACGGCGCGGTCGAGGAGAAACGCCGCGAAGCGTGTCGTTGCGCCGTCGATGGCGATGGCCCGCGCGGCGACGGCGAGGGCCTCTCGCGATTTGCGTTCGTCCCAAAGACGTTCGGCCTCGCGCCAACGGGCTCCCGCGGTGGGCAGCGGCTTGGACTCGTGGCCGAGGACGACGCCCGGCGCCCGGTCGCCCCAGGCAGGGCCGTACTCCGCGCTCGCGATGACGCCGCCGTCGGCGTCGCAGAACTCCCAGAGCCCGATGCGCTCGCCATGCTCGTGCACGCCGCGCACCATCTCGATCCGCGCATCCGTGTACGGGCTCGCCCCCGGGACCCAGCGCTCGACGAAGCTCCCGTGGTTCTTCCCGTGCTCGTCGAGCTCGGCGTCCTCCAGGCACAGCCCGCGTGGCGCAAAACGTCGTCGCGCGCGCAGGCGACCGGACACCACGTCGTTCTCGACGAAGAGCGTCCCCGCCGTGTCGAAGTAACGCACCGTCACGAGCGTCGCGCTCCGATCGATGTGCTCGACGAACGCGCCCGCATTGCGCACCCAGAGCGCGTGCTCGGGCAGACCGGGCGGACGCTCCGGCCACGGCGAACCGTCCTCGCAGAGCGGCTGCCCTTGCTCGTCGAGGAACACCTCATCGACGTAGCGACCGTCGTGGTAGCGCGCGCGAAGCTCCCGTGCGCCCGGCGGCACGCAGCAGTTACGGAGCGGCGGCGAGCCCGGCTTGCCGTCCGTGAAGTGCGAGACGTAGCCGTCGAGCTTTCCTTCCTTGTACGAGCGCCGCACGCGGAGCACTCCGTCGGTCGTGAACGACAACCACGTGCCGTGCGGCTCGCCGCGCTCGTTGCGCGGGGACTCCTCCCAAGAAGCCCCCTTTTCGTCGAAGACGGCGCCGGGAGGCAAAGTGCCCGGTCGTTCGTGAGTCGTCATGCGCGTTCGCCTCGAGAGATGTCGAGCCCCGCCCGCCGCCGTCAAGCCGCAGCAACGGAACCCGATTGACCTAGCACGTAGCGCCGCGAATAGCCGCGCGTCGCGTTCTCGATCGAAACCCAGATCTGCCCGTCGCGCCCATACCCGTAGCGCTCGACGATCTCGACCTCGCCCCCTGCCAGGCGCTGGTCGAGCGGGATCGCCGCAAGGTCGCTCTTTTCCGCGAGCAGCGGGTCGTAAGGAAACAAGATGTCACCCCAGGGCGTGAGATCGCCGCGCGGCTCGCCGCTGGCGCCAAGCTCCGTGCACTCCAAGAAACGTAAGTGCCCGACGGCGTGCACCGGCCGATAGCGTCGCTCCACGCTGAGCCCGCCCGCTTCAGGCAGCGTGCCCTTCGTGATGATCGGATCGAACACCTTGGCGCGCCCGTCCTCGCCCTCGCGCCACACGCCGAAGTGGCGAGTCACCGCCTCGCGCACGAAGATCTGCGCCTCCGGATCCGCGGCGATGGCCAAGCCGACCGCAGTCGCGGCGTGGGGCTGCGGCGCGATCAGCACCTTGCGCTTGTAGAGCTCCCGCAGACAGCGTCCGACGAGCGGAAACGCCGTCCCGCCGCCCACCAAATACACGCCGCCGAGCTCGCGCGGATTGTTCGGGTCGATGCCGTGCGCGCGCACGCTATCCAGGATTTTCTCCAGCAATTCCAAGGTTCGCTGCACGAGCGGCATGCAAGCTTCATTCACTTCCGCCATCTCGAGCGTCACGTGCTCGAGCCCCGGCACGACGTTCGCAAAATCGATCGAGAGCCTTCTGCTCGTCGGCACGAGTGACTCTTTGGCCTCACGACAGATCTCGAGCAGCTGCGCTCGCTGGACCGGTCCGAACGCACGCGGGCTCACCTCCGCCGTTGCGAGCGCGAGCTCCAAGATGATCGCGTCGAAGTCCTCACCGCCAAGCCGTCCGATCCCTTCGCTCGAGATCAGATCGAAGCGCCGATCGGCGAGCGACACCGCCGAGGTGTCGAACGTCCCGCCGCCAAGGTCGTACACGACGACGTAACGCTTCGGCGAGCGCCTGCCGACCGACGACAGATTGTTGTGCGCGTATTCGATCGCCGCCGCCGTCGGCTCGTTGATCAAGCCGAGCACGCGAAACCCCGCGCGCGTGAACGCTTCCACCGTCAGATAGCGCTGGCTCGTGGCTGCATTGGCAGGCACGGCGACCATCGCTTCGAGCGGCTCGCGCTCGTCGAGCTCGAGGTTAGAGCGCTCGATCAAGCAGCGCCGCAGGAAGCGGAGGTACTCCGTCGTGAGCTCGAGAGCCGTGCGATCGATCCCGAGATCGCGGAGCCGCTCGTCCGGCATCCGCCCGCTCGCCTCGCGCTTGATGGACCGGATGATCGCCTGGCTGTGCGCACCAAGATCCGCGATCGCTTCCCAACCGAGCGTGAGCTCGCCGCGACCGCGCACCGCGAGGCCCGGGATGAACTCGGCGTAACCCCCGGGAGTTTCGAAAACGGCGACCGGGTAGCGCCCATCGACCGCCGCGGCGACGACGGTTCTAGTGGTTCCGAAATCTACTCCGAGGCGCATTCCGCGAGAGATTCACCCTGCCTGGTTTGCGGGGCTGCCGGGCACTATAATGCGAAGTGCCGGCCGAAGGGCCCGGTTGCGCCGCCGAGGAGCGCAACGGCTTTTCGTTGACCCATTTCCGAAGCTCGGAGCCACCCCGTTAAGACCCCGCCCCCTTACAGGTGTGCCAGACTTACCCGTTAGGTCAGGCAACTTAGGAGGAACCCCCCATGCGCGCACTTAGTGTTTCCCTGGCTGTCACGTTGGCCGCAACCCTCGCGGGCATCGGCTGCAGCTCGACGACCGATCAGGGCTCAGGTCTGACGGGAGGGAGCGTGGGCAAAGGCGGCGGCGTCAGCGTGGGTGGTGGCGGCAGCGGCGCGACCTCGGGCGGCAGCATTGGATCGGGTGCGGCCAATGGCAGCGGCGGATCCATTGTCGTTGGAACGGGCGGCAGCATCGGCTCCGGTGCCACGTCGGGCTCGTCAGGCACGATGGGCGCAGCGGGCGCGTGCACGGGCACGACGGCCACGGGTCAGAAGGGTGCCGGCGCGGTCGTGCTCTTCTTGGTCGATACGAGCAAATCGATGTCGCTCCCGCCGGGCGGGATGACGGGTGGCCGCGGCATGATGGGCGGCGGTGGGATGACGAAGCTGGCGTCTACTCAAACGGCGCTCAATCAGGCGTTCACCACGTTGAGCCCTGCGCTCAACGTCGGTCTCGCGTTCTATCCGGGCGTCACCATCGGCGCGATGCCCTGCCTCGATACGATGGTCGACGTGAACATCGCGCCCCTCGACGCGACCCAGCTCAATCTGCTTACGACCACGGTCAGCGGCGCCATGGCCGACGGTTCGACGCCGACGCACGACGCCTTCAATTTCGCCGTCTCGACGCTGACTGCGGCGACTGCGCCGGGCAACAAGTACATCGTGCTCATCACCGATGGCGAGCCGACCTACTCGCTCGGTTGCGTTGGCGACGGCACGACGCCTGTCGATACGGGAACGACCGGTCCACTCATCGACGCGGTCAGTACCGCGTACACGACCAACGGAATCAAGACGTTCGTCGTCGGATCGCCGGGTAGCGAAAACGCACGCGGTGCCCTCTCTGCCATGGCTCGCGTCGGCGGGACGGGCCCCGCGGGCTGCATGGACACCGGCATGCCGGAGTACTGCCACTTCGATATGACGACGAGCATGAACTTCGCGGCGAGCCTGACCGAAGCGCTCGGCGCGATCACCCAGCAGATCCCCGTCGACTGTGCCTTCAGCCTCCCGAAGCCGCCCGTCGGCATGACGCTCGATCTGAACTCCGTGAACGTCACGGTGACCAACGACGACATGACCAAGACCGAGATCGCGCGCGATCCCGGCAACGACTGCGCGACCGACGGCTGGGTGTACGTCGGCAATCCCCCGACCCAGGTTCAGCTCTGCGGCAAACTCTGCGATTCAGTGAAGGCGCAAGGCATGCCGAGCATCGACGTACAATTTGGTTGCGGCCAGCGCGTGAACCCGCCCCGTTAGCCTGGGCTTCGCGGCCGGCCGGCTATTGACAGAGATCTAGCCGGCGGGTACCAATCGGGCCTCGAGTGTTTGGCTCGACGGCCCGAATTGAGTAAGCTCGCGGGCTCGATCGTCGAATTGGTGCGGGAATCCCGTCTGCAATTGCGGGACCCTGAGGAGTTATCGCATGCGCTTCAAGAGCCTAATGTTGGTGGTCACGGCCCTTTCTTTCTCCACGCTCGTCGGCTGCAAGTCGAAGTGTGAGTCCAACTGCGACGCAATGCAGGACAGTGACTGCGACGACGCGGACCACGACGGATGCCTGCACCTCTGCATCCAGCAGGAGGACATGGAGGAAGACACCGACAAGTGCACCTCGGATTGGGACGCCCTCCAGGACTGTATGGCCGATCAGGACGACATCTGTAAGGTGCTCGAGACCGACACTCAGGACGACGGCAGCGTCAAGTTCAAGAAGTGCAACAGCGAGATCAACGATTACGCCGACTGCTACGCCGACTACTGCAAGGATCACGACAAGCGCGAATACTGCAAGTGATCCTGCTAGGCGCGCGGTAGCTCGATCAAGAACCGCGCGCCTCGCCCAACTGTCGCGTCGAGCTCGATCGTTCCCCCTACCGCTTCCACGAGGCCTCGGCACACCGCGAGTCCGAGGCCCGTGCCCTTTCCCACTTCCTTCGTCGTCACGAACGGCTCGAACAGCCGTTCCCGCACCTCCGGCGCCACGCCTGGGCCATCGTCGCTGACGACGAGCCGAGCGCCGCCGGTCGATGCCTCCGCCTCGATGCGGATGTGCCCGCCGGGTCCCGCCGCGTCGGCCGCATTCAGCACGAGATTGAGCAACACCTGCACGAGCTGCTCGCGCCCGAGCGCGACCAGCGGCAACTCGCGATGCAGATCGAGCGCGAGATCCACGTCACGGAGCGCCGGATGCGGCATCACGAGCGCCGCCGTATCGTGCACGGCGCCCTCGATATCGCCCGGCTGCGGAGGAGCCCCTTTCTCGACGCTCGAAGGCCGCGCGAAGGCCAGGAGATCGCGCAGGATCCGGTGCACGCGCTCGGTTTCACGCCGCATGCGCTGCAAGAAGTCCTGCTGCTCCTCGGGCTCGAGCCCGCCGGCGAGCAGCAGATCCTCGAGCCCCATGAGGGCAGCGATGGGATTGCCGATCTCGTGCGCGAGCCCGGCTGCGAGACGACCGACGGAAGCGAGCCGCTCCGAGCGCACGAGCTGCGCCTGCGTCTGACGGAGTCGCTCGGTGGCGTGCTCGACTTCCGTCACCTTCGCGCGGAGCTTGTCCTCCTCGGCGATGAGCCGAGCCGTCATGGTGCTGAAGGACTCGCCGAGCGCCGTCAGCTCGCGCACGGCCGTCTTCGGGACGACGAGCTGGCGCGCGCCGCTCGCAACCCGTTGCGCGGCGTGGCCCAGCGAATCGAGCGGGCGCACGATGAGCCGCGTGAGCGCGAAGTACGTCGCCGTCAGTAGCGCGAGCGCGACGAGCCCCGTATAAAGCGCGAGGAGACGGAGCAGCGGCGTCGTGTGCGCCGAATCGTCGTCGGTGCGCACGATGGCGACCACGGCTCCGCGCCCGTGCGGCACCAGCACCGCGAGCGCGCGCCCGTGCGCCGTCGTCACGTCTGCTGTCCCCTCGCGATCCGGCTTTGCGAGCGGCGGTAGGGCGCTCACGGCGCCCGGGTCCCCGACGCGCGCGACCGGCCTTCCGTCACCGCGGTACACCCCGATCGCTTCAAGACCCTCCGATCCGACCTGAGCTCGGAGGAGTGGCATCAGCTCGTCGTCCGGCCGGTGGAGCCCCGCTTCGGCAACCTGCCCGGCCACGGCGCGGCCGAGCGAGCGCGCCTGCGCCTCGCGGAGCTTCTGCAACGTCAGGCTCGTGTAGGTCGCGACCGCGAAAAAGAGCGGCACGAACGCGACGATCAACAGCCCGCCGAGCAGGAGCAGGAGGCGCAACCGAAGACCTGCCCGCACGCCTGGCACGATATCACGCTGGATCAACGGGCCGCTCGAACGCCGGACCCGGGCGTCCGAGTCGACGCACGCCGCGAGACCGGTCGGCGGCGCCGCTCGGAACTGGGCCGCGCGGGGTGGCTTTTGATAGGCCAAAATCAATGGACCCCGTCGTCCGCGCCGCCCTCCAAGTCCAACGCCTGGTCTCCCGGGTGGCAGGCTCGCTCTTGGCGCTGGGCCTGGGAGCGTACCTGGTGGCCTGGGTCGCCAACCGGCCCCCGGAGCTCCTCAGCGCGGGCGCGCTGGGCCTCTTCTTGGTGTCGCTCGGGACGCGCGTGGCGTCGCGATTCCGGGGGCGCTCGGGGGAGCACGGGCCCGGTCGGCTCGATGCCGAGATCCTCTTGCACCTCTTGGTCGGGGCGTACGCGGTCGTGCTGTGTCTGCCCGCGGGGCTCGATGGGCCCGGGTACGCGCTCGTGTATGCGGTGATGCTGCTCGGAGCGAGCTTCACGGGAGCGGTGGCGACGGCGCTGTGCGTTGGGTTCGCGGTGCTGCTCGAGGCCGCACTGGCGTACGCGGTGCTCGGGCAGCTCGAGATGGAGCGGCTCGTCATTCACGGCTCGCTCTTGGCGCTGTTCGCTTCCTTGAACCTGCTCGTGTTCCGGGCGGAGCTCTCGCGCATCAAGCGCCTGTCGCGCCAGCGGATCGATGCAGAGCTCACGCGGATGCGCGACGCGGCGCGCTCGTACCGGCTCCTGGGCGCGCCGGCGAGCGCGCGCGAGACGACGCACACGCCGCCACCCGCGGACGCCGAGCGGCTGATTTGCTCCGGCGTCGACGAGATCCACCAAGCCGTGGAGTTTGCGCTCGAGCTTTTGCGGCGGACGCTCGGGCTGCGGACGGCGATGCTGCTCGGATTGGACTCGAGTGGAGCGGGGCTCACGATTTTGGAGCTCTCGACGTCGGAAGACGCGATCTTGCCGGGGCCGTTCGGCGTGCGTGACGGGATTTTCGGCGCGAGCCTCGAGGCGCTGACGCAGGTGAGCATCAGCGGTCCGCGCGCGGCCGTGCATTTGCCGTACTACTCGCCGCGTCCGAGCGTGGGCTCGGCGTGTGCGACGCCGCTCGAGGATCATGGGCGAGCGCGCGGGTTACTCGTGGTGGACCGCGAAGCGCGCGAGCCGTTCACGCCGCGCGAGGAGGAGACGCTGAAGGCCGCTGCGCGCTTCGTGCTGCGCGCGATCGACAACGAGCGCGTCTTCGTGCAGCTCGACCGCGCGAAGGTCGAGCAGGGCAAGCTCTATCGCGCGGCGAATGCGCTCGCCGCCGCGACCACGGAAGCGCAGGTGATCGAAGCAGGCGTGAACGGCGCGCGGGAGTTTGCGTCGTTCGACTTCGCCGTCGTCACGCTCTTCGATCGCCAGACGCAGGTTCACGAGATTTGCGCCGCGAGCGGCGAGGGCACCGCGGAGCTCATTGGCCAGCGGTATCGGCACAATTCCGGGTTGGTCTCGATGGTCGTCGCGAATCGGCACGCGCTGCCCTATCGCGGTGATTACGATCCAGCGCGCCAGGTGGTTTTCACGCGGCAGCTCACTCCGCCGCCGATGCCGTCGCTCTTGGTGCTCCCGCTGCTCGTGCATGAGCGGCCACTCGGGACTCTGATTCTCGGGTCGAAGCGGCGCGGCGCGTTTGGGGACGCCGTGCGTCCGACGCTCGAGGTGTTGACGAGCCACGTCGCCGTGTCGCTCGCCAACGCGCGAATGCTCAAGCGCTTGGAGGAGCTCGCGACGACGGACGGCCTGACGAGCCTCTACAACAAGCGGGCGCTGATTGACGTGGCCGTGCAGAAAGTGAAGAGCGCCGCCCGCTTCGCGCGTCCGCTCAGCGTGCTCGTCTGCGACATCGACCACTTCAAGCGCGTGAACGACACGCACGGTCACGACGTGGGTGACATCGTGATCAAGGGGCTTGGCGAGGTGTTGCGCAAAGTGAAGCGCGACACCGACGCGGTCGGGCGCTTCGGAGGCGAGGAGTTCGTCGTCGTGTGCGAGGAGACGGACGAGCGCGGCGCGTGCCAGCTGGCGGAGCGCATTCGGACCGAGCTTTCGGCGACGAACTTCCCGACGGAGCTCGGGCCGCTCAAGGTGACGTGCTCAGTCGGGGTCGCGTCGTTCCCGGCGGCGGGCCAGACGTGGGAAGCGCTGTTCAAGGCGACGGATGAGGCGTTGTACGCGTCGAAGCGCGGGGGGAGAGACCGCGTGACGGCGTGGAGTCCGAGGTTGCAGGGCGCGGCGTAGCGCGAGGACACCTTTCGGCAACTGTCGACTCTGCTATAGTCATTTGTTCGCAGCGCAGCAGGGCGGGCACTTGGAACGCGGCATTTCGATGGAATGGTCGGGCTCACGGTGTCGGGGTCATGGCGAGATGCAGTCCTTTGTCAGGACGTTCAAAGCTCAAGGTCGCGACCTGATATTGAAGGTACAATATTGACTAGCCCAGAGCAGATGTCGAGTCTCGAGCGTCGCGCCATTC
>DATMCL010000317.1:0-5227 GCA_035558375.1 Polyangiaceae bacterium | reverse complement strand
CGAGGAGCCCGGCCGCCGCCAGCAAGAAGGCACCGGAGCAGACCGACGCGACCCGTCCGGCGACGCGTGCAGCCCTGCGGATCCACGCGAGGAGCTCCTGATTGGCCATGGCGGCGAGGATCGATTCTTCCTGTCCCCCGGCCACGAGGATCGTGTCGCCCGGTCTGGGCCGGACGGCGAATGCATCGCGCGCGACGATCGGAACGGACGTGCTGGTTCTGGTCGTGCCCCCGCCGGGAGTCACCACCTCCACCCGGTACGCCGCGCGGTCCGTGTGGTTCGAAGCCGCCGTGAACACCTCCGCCGGACCGAAGATGTCGAGCGCCACGGCTCCGTCGAAGGCCACGATCAGCACGCGCTGCATGTGGCAGATAATAGATTACAGTCTAGATTAGTGCCACCGGCGTCGCGCCGAGCCGCGCTCGCTCCGCGCGGCGCCGGGCGTTCCAAAGCACCACGGTCGAAAACGCGGGCGCCGCGACCGAGGCGAGCACGACGGCGATGGCAAGCCAGTCGTCGATGCGTGGCACGTCGCAAAGCACCACCTCGCCGAGCGTCGTGACCGCGTCGAGCGCGATCACGACGAGCAGCGTGGTCGCGAGCCAGGAACGCCAGCGAGAGCTCAGGGCGAGCAGGGCGACGCAGAGCACGACATCGAGCGCGATCCACGACCACTTGACGACGGGCGACGGAAACCAGCGCGGCCCTCCGCCGATGGCCATGACGAGCGTCCAGGGGACGAGTAAGAGCGCGAGCACGCGCACGACGATGGCAGGCCCGCGCAACAGGGCTTCGACGCCATAGCGAAGCAGGCCGCGCCGCGAGAACGCCGAGAGGGCGTCGAGCACGGCCGTTTCGGCGCGCTCGTCGCTCGGGTAGGTGAGGTAGATGGGGACCCACTCGCGCGGGCGGAATTTGGCTTTGAAGGCCTTTATGCCGGAAAAATCGTAGAGCGGCGAGCCGAGTCGCGCGAAGAAGCGCAGCGTGTCGGTCACGCCGCCCGCGAGCGGAGCCAGGCCGAGCGTCACGTAGTCGCTGCCTTGCGCGGACGCGTCGCTCATCGCCGCTGCAACGAGCGCCTCGACGGTTCCGTTCGGCGCCGAGCTCGAGCGGATCAGGTCTTCGATGAACCAGCCGTTGCGGGCGTAGACGGGCACCACCGCGGCGAAGCCCACGAGCTCCTCGCCCCGGCGGGCGACGAACAGGCGGCGCTCTGCCGCGAACGTGAACGGCTCGACGCGCACCAGAAATCCCATCGGCGGCATGGGTCGCGTGGCGAGCCACGCGTCGACGAGCTTCTCGAGCGCGCGGCGCAGGGGTGCCCCGTGCTCGGCCACCTCGCGTGGGTCTGCGAGCGTCACGCTGACGCCTTTGGCGCGGGCTCGCCGGAGCTGCTCGCGCAGGCTCGGCGTCGCGCTCACGACCTCGTCGAATTCGCGGGGATCCCAGAGCGGCTGCTCGCCGATCAGCAGCGAGGTGAAGCCGGGAAGACCTGCGGCCCGGTGCTCCGTGGCGAAGAACACGACGCGCCGTCCGGCGCGTTTCGCCGCCTGAGCGAACTCGCGCGCCACGTCGCCGAGCAGAGCCTCCGGAGCGATCGGCGCACCGGCCGCGACCCAGGCTCTTCCCGTGTCGACGTACGCGACGGGGCTCCCGTCCGCCGCGAACCAGTACGAGAATTCGGAGCCGAGCGTTTGGAACGACGTCGCATTCCAACCGAAGCGCTCGAGCGCGGCGAGCACCCGCGTGCGGGCATCGGGCGCGACGTGCGGTACCGTTTCGCTCGGGTGCGCGCTCACCGAGCGAGTGTGAGCTCAAACCAGCCGAGCGACGAGCTCGAAGTTCGGCGCTGCGCTAGTGCAGCGCATGGGAGATACGGTCAACCTTCGAAGCGGAGCTGCACTAGCGATGGGGTCGCTTCGAGCTCTCGTGCGCACGACCGAGGAAGGTGCCGTCCGGTTTGCCGAGCATCGCGACCACCTTCGCGACGTTGCGCTCGCGGGCCGCTTCGGATTTCAGTCCCGCGAGGTAACGCAGGATCTCTTTTTGGCGGCTCGGGGTGAGGGCTGTCCATGCCTTCTTGGCCTTCGAGCGCAGGGCAAGCGCGCGGCGGAGCGACGCCGGCATCGGGTGGGTCGGGCCGCCGCGGTAGCTCGCGTCGAAGGAGATGGTTGCGGTCACGCGGTCGCCGACGGCGGTTGCCGACGCCGTGCGAATCGGGCCGTTCAGGTAGAGGTAGAAAGTACCGTCGCCCGCAGGCATCAGATTCACGCGCGCCGGCGGCGACGGCTGCCCGTTGATGGTCACGAGAACCGGCATGGGGCGCTTCCAGGCGGGTTTCAGGGCGATGGCATGGCTGGCGCTCACCCGCAGGTAGGGGTTGATGTCGCGGATCGCGATGCGCTGGGTGAAGCGGACGGCCGTCACAAATGCGAACCTAGTTGCGCGGCGCCGCGGGGTGGGGCGTTCGTGTGAGCAACTCTTCGGCCGGTGCCGAAACGAGCTGCGCGCGGCCTTGCGGCGCTGGGTTCCCAGGGGGACAATGTGCGGCGGGGTGCGGGACGTACGGCTTCTTACTCACATGTACACACTCCCCGGTGGCAGCGCTAGAAGCGTTGAGGGTCACGGCGCCGAGCGCGCATCAGTCGAACGTCGCGGTGCGCTCTCGTGGGTCGTTCTGTTGGTTGGTTTCGTGGTGGGTGGCTGCCAGATGCTGCTCGGGGACTACACGACGCTCGAGGACGGGCACAAGTGTGGCCTTGGGGCCGCGCGCTGCGTGGGCAACGTGCTCCAGACCTGCAATAGCGGCCGCACCGCTTGGGACAACGCGGCGGTCTGCGCCTCGGAGACGCTTTGCGACGATACGAAACGCGTCTGCATTCCGCCGACGTGCGCTGCCGACGAACGGCACTGTCAGGACGCGGAGCTCCAAGTGTGCAAGGCGACCCGCGACGGGTGGACCTTGCTCCAGACTTGCGATTCCGCCGGTCTCTGCAGCACCGAGCGCGGGATCTGCACCGACAAACCCTGCGAGCCCCGCGAGATCCAATGCAACGGCAACGTCGTCCAGGTCTGCCGGGACGATCGTTCGGGATGGGACGACGTAGAGCCCTGCCCATCCGCGGCCCTCTGCAACAAAGGCAAGGGCAAATGCGACGAGGCGACCTGTAAGCCAGGCGATTTCCATTGTGAGGGCGCCGCGCTCGAAACCTGCAACGCGATGCTCGACGGCTGGGACACCGTCAAGAACTGCGCGAGCGAGGCCCTCTGCGATCCGATGCTGGGCACTTGCGGAACGGCCAATTGCACCATCCCGGGGATCTTTCGCTGCACCGAGGACGGTGGGCTCGAGCAATGCGCCGACGACCTCACGGGCTGGCTCCCCGTGCAGGCTTGTGCGTCGGCGGCGCACTGCAGCGCGGTGAGCGGCACTTGCAACGCGGATCCCTGCGCGCCCGGTGCCCGCCAGTGCAACGGCGCGGTGCTCGAGGTGTGCAACGCGACGAGCACGGCGTGGGACCCATCGGCTACCTGCGAGACGGACGGCCTCTGCCAGCAGACGCTCGCCGCGGGGAGCCCGGGTTGTGCGCCGCCCGTTTGCAATGGCAACGACACCCGCTGCGCCGACGCGCAGCCGCAGATCTGCAACGCGGGCCGCACGGACTTTCGCGACAACGGCGCCGCGTGTTTGACCGCCGAGCTCTGCAACGCCGGTACGGGCACCTGTGGCATGCCGGTCTGCGAGCCCAACCAGACGCGCTGTACCGGCGCGCAGCCCGAGATTTGCAACCCCGGGCGCACGGCTTTCGTCCCCAACGGTGCCCCCTGCGCGAGCGAAGCACTTTGCAATCGCGATACCGGAACCTGCGGCGACCAGAAGTGTCAGGCGGGCCAGCTCCGTTGCGACCCGGACAATCCGACCCATCTCTTGCGGTGCAAGGACGACCTCACCGATTGGGACACGACGACGCCATGCGACGTCTGCACGACGGCCGAGCTTTGCACGGCCTCCGTCGGCGCCGCGACCTGCGACGAGACGTCGTGCAAGGAGCCCGTGTGCGCGGCCGGTGCGCCGCATTGCGGCGGCACTGGCAGCGATCAAGGCAAGGTCCTCGAGGTGTGCAATCAGGGCCGCACCGGGTACACGCCCTGCCAGACCTGCGTCACGCCGGAGCTTTGCACGGCGTCGCAGAAGACCCCGTTCACGTGCACGGCGACGGCGTGCACGACGCCGTCGTGCGCCCCGTCCGACCGTTGGTGCGGCGGCAACGGCAATGTCGTCCTCTATCAATGCCCGCCGAGCCGCATCAACACGATGGCGACGGTGCTCGACACCTGCGCGACCAGCGGCCTCTGCACGCTCACGCACGAGAACAACGCTGCCGAATGCGTCGAGCCGAGCTGCGCGCTCACCGACAGGTGGTGCGGCGGGAGCGGAAATCTCACGCTCTATCAATGCCCGGCGAGCCGTATCAACACGGAAGCGACGGCGCTCGACACCTGCGCGACCAATGGCCTCTGCGAGCTCACGCGCCAAAAAAACGAGACCACGTGCGAGGCGGGCTGCGCCGTCAATGCGACCCAATGCGGAGGGACGGGTAACCGCACGCTTGCGATGTGCAAGGCGGACCGCACCGGCTTCCAGGACTGCGACACGTGCACGACCGCGGCGCTCTGCACCGACTCCCTCGGCGTGACGACCTGCAATGCGAGCGCGTGCCACTCTTGCCTCGCCGGCGACGCGCAATGCAACACGATGGGCAACTACGAAACGTGCAACGCCGCGCATACCGGCTTCGACGTGACCGACTGCATGGGTAACGGCTGCGATGCTACGACGGGATGCGCGCCGCCGAGCACGGGCGGGACGTCGGGCATGGGTGGCTCCGCGGGCATGGCGGGCACCGGCGGGACTGCCGGTCTGTGAGTGCGTCGCGACGAGAGTCGCGACGTCGCTTACAGCGTCAGAACTGGGTGAGCTCGAGGCCGCCCGGGTACCAGTAACTCGCGTAGTTGCCGTAGCCGTAGACGGTGATGCCGACGCGATCGCTCGCTTCGACGGTGTGGTTGCCGGTTCCCGAGTTGTCGAGCTGCACCCGCATGATGCTGTAGCCCGTCGTGCCGATGGGGGTCCCGGCTGCCACCGTCATGTCGTCGAGGGTGACGGTTGCCCCGGTTGGCGCCGTGATGTTCACGTAGTTCGTGAGGTAGTTCACCGGCGCGTGGA
>DATMCL010000316.1:0-2097 GCA_035558375.1 Polyangiaceae bacterium | reverse complement strand
GAAGGGCCTCACACGCAACGTCTTCGACGAGGACATCACGGTGACCGTGCGCGCGAGCGGCGGCGGCGAGAGCAGCGTCAAGTTCCGCATCGCCCCCGTGAAGGCCGGCGGCTCGATGGTGTTCTGGAGCGCCATCACGACCGAGCCGGGCGCCAACACCAACGCGCTCTACGGCTTCGCGCCGGGCGACGAAGGCATCGTCGTCGCGCTGAAGCCGCTCGACGTGCTCGAGACGATCCTGAACGACAACGGCGCCATGGGGAAGCCCGCGATCAGCGACGCGCAGGTGGGCAACGTGCCGGAGGGTCGCGTGCGCTGCGTCGGATGCCACACGTCGACGCCAGACGGTGTCGCGGTGAACATCACCGACCATTGGCCGTGGAACGTGCGGCTCGTGAACCTCTCGGGTGCAGAGAAGGGTCACGCGCCCGACTACGTCACGCCGATGGGCGACTTCTTGATGCAGATGCCGTGGCAGGGCGTCACGAGCTACTCGAAGGGCGACTGGGCCGCCGGCAATCATCGCTACGTGACGTCGTTCGCGAAGCGGCCGGACGGCGTGGAAAGCCAGCCGTGGACGTTCTGGGCCGTCGACTGCGGCAACGGCATTCAGTGCGGGTACACCGGCAAGGACGACCTCATCTGGCTCGACGTCGCCGCTCCGGGTGACGCCCCCGCCAACAACAACGACAACGCGCGCCCGAAGGCGGCGCTCGCCGCACAGGGCACCGGCTGGGACATCATCCCGCGCACGGGCGATACGCACGGCGCCGTGCTCCCCGATTGGAGCCACAGCGGGCAGAGCATCGTCTACGTCTCGACGGACGCGACGGCCGACGGTCACGTGGGCTTTCAGCCCGGCAAGAACGTGCAGCCGGCGACGGTCGTCGACCTCTACACGGTGCCGTTCAACGGCGGCATGGGCGGCCCTGCAACGCCCGTCCCCGGCGCGAGCGAAGCGGCGGACGCCGAGTACTACCCGGATTACTCCGCCGACGACGCGCTCATCGCCTTCACGCGCGTCGCGAACTTCAAGCAAGTCATCTCTTCGGCGACGAACGACGACGGCAAGAAGATCTACTACCGCCCCGAAGGCGAGGTGTTCGTCGTCAAAGCGACCGGCGGCGACGCCCTCAGGCTCGAAGCGAACGCCCCGCCCGCCTGCGGCGGCGAGACGAGCCCCGGCGTCTACAACAGCTGGCCGAAGTGGTCGCCGATCGTGCGCTCGGCGGGCGGGAAGAAGTACTACTTCCTGATCTTCTCTTCCGCGCGCGAATCACCCGGCAAGGTCAAGGACAAGTCGGGCAATGACACGAGCTCGCCGATGTCGCAGCTCTACATGACGGCCATCGTCGACGAAGGCGGCACGCTGAGCTCCTACGGCGCGTCGTACCTCTGGAACCAGCGCTACCTCGTTACCGCGAACGCCGCGAAGCCGGACGATCCGACGATCGCCGACTTCGTTCAGAACAACGTGACGCCCGCTTGGGACGAGTTCCAAGCGCCCCCGGTGCCACCGGTCACGATCGTCGTGCGCTAGGCGCGGTCGTCGAAGCCTCCCCACCACCGTACGGGCGATCCCGAGCTCGGCAGCCGGCGGCGCAACCCAGGATGTCCTTGCACTGCGCAGGTGCAGTTGCCCCCGCGGCGGTGCGGCGTAGCACGGCCCGCGTGCTCGGCCTTCGGCCTCCGCGCGCGGGTGCCCGCCAAGCGCGGGCACAGCCCGCGCGGGGGCACGACGACGTTGAGCGCGACGGGCGTTGGGCGGCGTTGGGCGGTGACGAGCGGCAGTGGGCGAAGCAAGCGCGGACGTGGCGGCAAGCTCGAACGGCGTGGAAGCGAGGTCGTGGCGAGCCACGCCGCGCGAGCGCGATGACGACGGTCGAGCTCGTCGGGCGGCGCGGTGCTCGACATCCGGGCTACGGGCTCGTGGAGCAACGACGACGCAGCCCGCTGTTTACAACCGCCCGAATGTCCGAGCGGGGGGCATTCGCGTTACTGAGGCGCGAGCTCGCTGAGCGCTTGCCGGATGACCTGCTCGAGAGAAGAGACGGAATGCGGAATGCGTGCCAAAGCGCGCTTCGCTTCACTCTCGCG
>DATMCL010000315.1:0-3096 GCA_035558375.1 Polyangiaceae bacterium | reverse complement strand
CGTACGACCTCTCGAACGTGATGTTCGTCGCGACGGCGAACGTGGCGGATCCGATCCCGCCGCCCCTGCGCGACCGCATGGAAATCCTGGAAATCCCGGGTTACACGCGGCGCGAGAAGCTCGCCATCGCGCGCCAGCACTTGATTCCGAAGCAGCTCGAGGAGCACGGCATCAAGGCGGAGCAGCTCACCATCACGGACGAAGCGGTGGAGGAGATCATCGAGCACTACACGCGCGAAGCCGGCGTGCGCTCCCTCGAGCGTACGGTGGCGAGCGTGATCCGCGGCGTCGCCGTCAAGGTGGCGGAGGGCGACACGAGCCCCCGCGTCATCAAGAGCGAGGAAGACCTCCACCAATTCCTCGGCCCCATCAAGTACACGAGCGAAGTCGCGGAGCGCACGGAAGAGACCGGCGTCGCGACGGGACTCGCCTGGACGAGCGTGGGCGGCGAAATCCTCTTCATCGAGGTGACGCGCATGTTCGGCACCGGCAAGCTCCAGCTCACCGGGCAGCTCGGCGACGTCATGAAGGAGAGCGCGCACGCGGCGCTCAGCTACGTCCGCACGAACGCCGAGAAGTTCGGCCTCGCCAAGGACTTCCTCGAGAAGAGCGACATCCACGTGCACATCCCCGCGGGCGCCATGCCCAAGGACGGACCGAGCGCGGGCATCACCATGTTCACCGCCATCGTCTCGCTGCTCACGGGCATCCGCGTGCGGCACGACGTGGCGATGACGGGCGAGATCTCGTTGCGCGGCCGCGTGCTCCCCATCGGCGGCCTCAAGGAGAAGACGCTCGCAGCCCACCGCGCCGGCATCAAGCGCGTCCTGGTTCCGGAGCGGAACAAGGCCGACCTCGACGAGGTGCCGAAGGAAGTGCGCGACGAGCTCGAGTTCGTCTTCGTGAAGACGCTCGACGAGGTCCTGCAAGCCGCGCTCGAAAAGGTGCCGCAGCCCTCCCAGGCCTATCTCGACGAGATGGCCAAGGGGCAGGCGCAGCCGAGCTCGAACTAGGCCGAGCCGAACGGCCGCTGACGACGCGGTACGGAGCGCGTGAAAACGCGCACCGTGCCGCGTTGTCGCATCTACACGAGCGCGCGCAGGGCGCGCCGAAGGACTTCCGTCTCCGTCACGGCGAGCTTCGCCGCGAGGTGCTCGAGCAAGCGCTGATCCTCCGGCGTGAAGCGAAACGACTTCAGCCGTGCCGGTACCTTGCCGCGCCTTCCCACACGCGCGAGCCACCGGTGCACGTCGCGACCTGGAATGCCTCTGAAGGCGGGCGGCTCGCGATCGCGCCGTAGCTCCGCGACGACCGGCACCAGATCCTGGGGCAAGGTGTCGAGCTTTGCGAAGAGCCCCGGCCGCTTGATGATGAGTGCCGGAAGCAGCTCGAGGAGCCGCGGCTCGACCTCGCCCGCCCACAGCACGTCGTCGAGGGCGACAGGCTCCGCGTTGAGTGGGAGCGCGTGATTGACCCGAAGCAAACCCTCCCGGACGAACCGCCCCATCACCGCGACGTAACGACGGTCCCGCCGACGAGCACGCAGCACTCGCAGTTTTCTCTTGGCGCGCGCCATGAGCGCTTGGGGGTCGGTCACGCGAATGCCTCCAGATCGACCGCGTATTTCTTGGCGAGCTCCCAAAATCGGTCGGTCGGGCCGATTGCCAGGTATTCGGTCATGAGCGCGCGGTTCTTGGCTGGCGCCTTGAGGGCTTTGGAAACGAGGATGGCTTCCGGCTCGGCCAGCATGAGTTGAACCAGCTTGCCACGGAAAGCAACCGTGTAACGAGTCTCGCTCGGCATCCAGATCTCATGTGCCAGGGGATCCAATTCGAGGCCGCGTGCGGCAAGCAACTCGGCGAAGCGACGACGGACGGCGTCCTCGTAGTCGGCACGCACGTCGACATCTTGCGTCGCTGCTAGGTCGACGGGCAGGCGAGCCTCGAGCAGAGCCGATTGGCCCAAGACACGAATCGTGCATCGCCGGAGCCGCAAGAGCCCCTCGTCCACGGCGCGAACGTTCTCGTCGATCATCCAGCGATCGAGGTGTTCGGCGATTTCCGCGAGCATGCTCGGAGCATAGCCGAGATTTGTATGTACAGCAATTCATCCCTCTGTATGTACATATGGGCCCCCGGCGTGCTTTTCAGCCTGCGACGTGCGTCGCGGCACGGTTGCCACTGCCCAAAACCAGCCCTCGCTTCGGGTCGAGAACCCGCTTTGCACTACTCGAGGGAAGCGGTGCCCTCGGGGGAGCTACGCGGCGCGACTGGCGGCGGCGGGAGGGAGAAGCGTTCGTCGCCGCGGACCCACGCGGCGAAGAGCTCGTAGCCGACGCCGAGCACGACGGCGCCGACGAAGAGGCCGATGATGCCGAAGCTGATCATGCCGCCGATGGCGCCGATGACGATCACGAGCGTGGGGACGCCGGCGCCGCGGCCGAGCAGGAGCGGCTTCAAGACATTGTCGATGAGGCCGACGAAGAGGGCCCAGACCGCGAACGCGATCGCCGTGCCCTTGCTCGCAGAGGCGAAGACGTAGATCGCGACGGGAATCATCACGAGTGCCGAGGGAAGCTGCGCGACCGCGCAGATGAGGACGAGCAGCGCCCAGACGCCCGCTGCGGGGACGCCGGCGAACGTCATGCCGATCCACGCGAGCAGGGCCTGAATCGCGGCGACACCGAGCACGCCCTTGGCGACGGCGCGAATGGTGGAGCTTGCAAGCTCGATGATATGCTCGCCGTGGTAGGGGGCCATGCGCTCGGCCACGGGCACGAGGGCGTCGCGCGCCGCCTGTGCTTTCGCGAGGAACGCGACCGCGAGCACGATGGCAAACAGTGTCTGCAGGAGGCCGATGGACAGGCCGCCGAGGGATTGGAGCAACCACCGGCCGGCGTCACGCAGCTGCGGCAAGTGTGATTCGACGACGGAGCGCGGAGTGTTCACCGCCTGCATCCAGAGGGTGTACAGGCGGTCGCCAACGACCGGCCACGCTTTCACCTCGGGCTTGGGGAGCGGGATCTTGAGCTCGCCGTTGGCCCACTGCTTACCGACACGCGTCACGAACTCGGCGATCGAGTCGAAGAACATGTAG
>DATMCL010000314.1:0-4127 GCA_035558375.1 Polyangiaceae bacterium | reverse complement strand
CAGGCCGAAGGCCGAGCACGCGGGCCGTACAGCGACGCGTCCATGTGGGGGCATCAACTCATCGCGCGGACACGCCGGCGGCGCGCGTCGAAGAGGGTTCGACTCGATGGCAGCTTAGGGGGCGCGCCGGTGACCGCTAGGGGGACGCCGCCTCGGCGGGGAGCGACGGCAGCGCGGCGGCGTTCGGCTCGTAACCGTCGCCGAGCATGCGGGTGAGGTCGAAGGCGACGAAACGGCCGGAGAGGTGCGGAGCGACGCTCACCCAGAGCGTCTTCGTGTGGGTGTCGAAGATGACGCCGTGCGTGGCGATGTGGGCGTCGATGGCGCGGCGATCGCCGGGTGGGAGCGGCGCGTCGCCGAAGGCCTTGTTGTCGCGGAGGATCGCGAGCGCCGCGGTGGCGTCGACGGGGGCTCTGGCGCGCTTGACGAGCTCGTCGGCGCGGGTGCGGCGGGCGAGCGTGGTGGTTTCGGCGACGATGCGGCGGTTCTTGGGGTCGTCGCGCGCGGGGCCTTCGAGGTGATTCGTGACGGCGCCGCGCTCGGGCAGGTGGCGTACCGTGGGCGGAACGCCGACCAGTCGCTCGACGACGCTCACGTCGCCTCGCGCGTCCGCGACGACCACGAGGTGGCTCACGAGCGGCGGGCTCTCCGCGAGCACGCGGACGGCGTCGTCGGACGTGCGCGCTTCGGAGAGGACGCGACGCAGCGCGTGAACGACGGGTTCGCCCACCGTGGCCGTTTTGCCGGCGCGAGCGCCGTGCACGACGACCGCGACGCCCTCGACGTTCATGCCGCTCACGACGCCCACGAGGCCCGGCCACGCCACGGAAGCGAACGGGAGCTTGCCGTCCTCGTGCACGAGGAACACGGCTTTGCCGCGATCGAAAACGTCGTCGACCTCCATGTCGAACGCCCGCGCGAGCAGTGCGCCGCCGTCCGGCTTGGCGGAGCCGTGGAACCCGACGCTCGTGCAACCGACGAGGGGCGAATGCTCGAACGACAGCGAGATGTCGTAGAGCGCGTTCAGGTACAAAAAGCGCTGATACGTCGGCAGCGTGTCCGCGTACGGATCCGGGTCGAACGCGAGCGCGCCGGCCGCGATCTCGCGCAACCTGTCGGGGCTCATGCCGGCGTCGACGCCGCGGAAGCGGAGCTTGGCGAGGTCCATGAGCAGCGCGCGCGCGAGGCGGTTCGGCACCGCCTGCTCGAAGCGATGCATGAGGATGCCCTCGTTCTCGACCATGCGCGGATAGAGCAGGGCGGCGTGGGCCGAGCCGATCGCGTCGGGATCCCCGCGGAGGCCCACCTCGACGAGCCCGTCGCGCTCGAGCACGTAGGAGCGGCCGAGACGGGTGAGCCCGACGGCAGCGCGCACCGGACGCGCGTGCGCGTGAGCAACGGGTGGCGGCGCCGGCCGCGACAGGAGTGCAATCGTCGCGTGTCCGAGCGCTATCAGCGCGGTCACGGCGACGAGGCCGCGCACCAGAAGATGAGCGATGCCACGCCGTGGAACGAGCAGCAGCGTCTGCAGCACGCGCACGATGATGCGCGCCGGATCACGCACGACGTGGAAGTGCGACAGCCGCTCGCGCGCCGGCGGATAGATGACTCGCACGGGCAGCTCCTCCACCTGCCAGCCGCGCCGGACCGCGCGCAGGAGCGACTCCGCCTCGAAGGCGTAGCCTGCCGAGCGCGCACCGAGCGCCGCCACTTCCGGCAGAGGGTAGCGGCGCAGGCCGCACTGCGTGTCCGAGAGCCGCCGTCCGCCGAACCACGAGAGGAAGAAATTGGAGACGCCGTTCGAGAAGCGGCTCGCGCGCGGCGCACCGTCGCGAACGAGATCGCGCACGCCGAGGACGAGCGCGACGCGCGGCGCCGGGTGGTGGGCGACGCGTGCGGCTTCGTCCGGCGGATGCTGGCCGTCCGCGTCCACGGTGACGGCGGCGTCGGCGCCGAGCTCCGCCGCGCGCGCGAACCCGCTCCGGAGCGCGGCGCCCTTGCCGCGATTGCTCGGGAGCCGAACCACGACGGCCCCCGCCGCCTCGGCTTCGTGCGCCGTCGCGTCCGTCGAGCCATCGTCCACGACGACGATCGGCTCGTCGCCGAGCGCCGCGCGGAGGCCGCGAACGACGCCGCCGACGCTCCGTTCGGCCTGAAAAGCCGGCACGACCGCGAGCACGCGCACGGGGGAGACGCTAGTGCAGCGCATGTGAGATAGGGTCAACTTTCGAAGGGGAGCTGCACTAGCGCGCACGCGAAGCGGGCGCCGGGGTCTGGGGCGTGGCCCCAGCGAAAGCAAACACTAGTGCACCGCATGCCGCGCAGCGGGCAATCGCGAAGCGATTGGTGATAGCACATCACATGCGGTGCACTAGCATGGGTGAATGACTCGCTGTCGCCAAACGGAGCCGCGTCGGGTTCGATGGAGCTAGATCCGCGCCTCGTCGCCGAGATGGGCGCCCGCGCCAAGGTGCAGCTCCGGCAGCGCATGAAGGCGCTGCGTGGCGCGTATCCGGCCGCTTCGCTCGCGGAGCGGAGCGCGAAGATCGTTGCGCGCGTGGCGGAGTTGCCCGCCTTCGTCGCGGCCCGGAGCGTCGCGCTCTTCTGGCCGCTGCTCGACAAGAACGAGGCGGACGTCCGCGCGCTCGACGAGCTCGCGCGCGCCGCGCACAAGACCGTCTACTACCCCGGGTTCATGCGCTCGCCCGAGGGCACCTTGTGCACGGATCTGCGGCGTACCGAGAGCATCACCGACCTCGCGCCGCGCGGGCAGCGCTTCGCGGAGCCTCCGCACGACGCGAAGGCGGCCGCGCGTGGCGACATCGACCTCGTGGTCGTCCCGGCGCTCGCGGTCGCGCTCACCGGGCATCGCCTTGGGTTCGGGGTCGGGTTCTACGATTCGATGCTGCCGGATTTTCGCCCGCCCGCTCGAGCGGTCGTGGTTGCGTTCGACTTCCAGCTGCTCGCCGAGCTGCCCGTCGAGCCGCACGACGTGGCGTGCGACATCGTCGTCTCCGAGGCTCGTACGGTGCTCGTGACGGAGCCGGGCGGCTGAGCCGCCGTTAGCGCCGCTTGGCGCGCTTGCGCTGGCAGTCGGCGCAGACGCCGTAGAGCTCGTGCTTGTGCGCGCGGATCTCGAAGCCGTGGCGCGTGGCGATGCGATCCTGGAGCGCCTCCACCGCGGGCTCCTCGAACTCGGTGATCGAGCCGCACTCGACGCAAATCAGGTGGTCGTGGTGCGCTTCGGAATCCGCGAGCTCGTAGCGGGTGTGGCCGTCGCCGAAATGGTGCTCTTGAGCGACGCCGCTCTCCGTCAGGAGCTTGAGGGTGCGGTAGACCGTGGCGTAGCCGACCTTGGGGTCGGTGGCCCGCACCTGCTCGAGCAGGCGGTCGATGGTCACGTGCTCGCGCGCCGTGAATAGCGTGTCGATGATCAGGCGGCGCTGCTCCGTCGAGCGCAGGCCGCGCCGGAGCATGAACGCGTTCAGATCCGTCCGTAGGCGCTCGAGATCCGGCGGCCGCATCCCCCGCGAATTGGTCGGCTTGGCGATTCCTGCCTTCACGCGTCCTCTAGCCTTTCTTCCTCCCCGCTCGGGGATCCGTCAAGTGTTGACCGCCTGCCGCGGCCAGAGCCGGCGTTTTCAGCGCTGGTCGAGTGCTCCGAGGCGCAATGGCGCGCGTCTCTAACGCGCGGCGCGGCGCAGCGCGAGCAGCGGTCCGGCGGTGGCGAGGACCGGGACCCAAATGGCCGGAAGCATGCCGAGCGCGGTGACGGCAGCGAGCCCGAAGGTCGGTAGCGCCGCTAAGGCCAAGTCGATACGCGCGTTGCGGAGGCAGTCGCGCGCTGCGTGCAGCGCGAAGGCCGCGTCGCGCACGTCGTCGGCACCGAGCTGAATGCCCCAATCGGCGGAGGTCGAGCCGGCCGAGCGCAGCGCGACGGCGACGTCCGCCGCTGCGAGCGCCGCGTCGTCGCCGGGACTCTGCCCGATGACCGCCACCGTCGCGCCCGCGCCGGCGAGGCGCCGGATCTCGTCGCCGCGATCGGCCGGGGAGACCTCGGGACGGAGGTGATCGATGGCGAGCTGCCGGCCGAGCGCCTCGCACGTCTCGCGCGCGTCGCCCGAGAG
>DATMCL010000313.1:0-25164 GCA_035558375.1 Polyangiaceae bacterium | reverse complement strand
CGGCCTGGGCCGACAAGCCCGTGAAGCACCTGTCGGGCGGGATGCGGCGGCGCGTGGAAATCGCGCGCGGCCTCGTGCACGAGCCGCGCATCTTCTTCCTGGACGAGCCGACGACGGGTCTCGATCCGGTCTCGCGCACGGCCGTGTGGGAGATGCTGAAGAAGATCAAGGCCGAGCGCGACCTCACCGTGCTCCTCACGACGCACTACATGGACGAAGCGGACAAGCTCTGCGACCGCATCGCGATCGTCGACCACGGCACGCTCAAAGCGCTCGATTCGCCGCTGCGCCTCAAAGCCGCGGTTTCGGCGCAGGCGACGCTGGAGGTCGGCTTCGGCGACCCGCCCTCGGGCTGGCTCGCGCGCCTCGCGACGTTGCCGGCGGTCGACGGTGTGTCGGGCGACGATCGAATTGCGCGCATCGCGACGAACGCGGGTCCCAAAACGACCATGGCCGTGCTCGAGCTTGCCGCGGGCGCCGGTGTCCAGGTGCAGTCGCTGTCCGTGAGCGCAACGACGCTCGACGACGTGTTCGTGCATTTCGCGGGCCGGCAGCTGCGTGACGCGCTGCAGGAGCAGCCGGCCGCCGAGCGGCTGCTGCAGCGCCGCTAGGCGGAGGAGCAAGGTATGCAACGCGCATGGGCCATCATCGAACGCGAGCTCCGGCGGTTTCGCCGCAGCCCCGTCTTGATCGTGATGTCGCTGATGCTGCCGATCGTGCAGCTCGTGATCCTCGGCTACGCGTTCGGCGGGAACGTGAAGCACCTGACGCTCGCCGTCGTCGACCAGGATCGCGGCCTTTCCGCGCTGCGCGTGCAGGAGCTCGCCGGAGCCGTGAGCGCAGGAGCGCAGACGTTCGACACCATGCGCTACGCCGATCTCGGCGCCGCCGTCGAGGACCTGCGCGAAGGCCGCGTGAACGGCGTGCTCTCGATCCCCGACGGATTCTCGCGGCGCGTCCTCGCCCACGACGATCCGCGTCTCGCGCTAATCGAAGACAACACCGACAACTTCGTCGCGGCCTCGCTCACGGCGACCATGAGTGGCGTCGTCGCTGCTCTCCCCCCGGTGAAACTCGACCTCCGTCGTGTCCCGCCGACGACCTCGCTCGATGTCGTCGAGGTTTACCCCTTCGTGCCGTACATCCAGTACCTCTTACCGGGGTCGATCGTGATGTCGATCTTCATGATGGTGATGATCGGCGGCGGCATCATCTTCATGGATGACAAGGCGCGCGGCCTGCACGAGGGGTACCTCGTGACGCCCATCACGCGTTTCGAGCTGATTTTAGGCTTCAATCTGTCGGGGGCCATCAAAGCGGTGCTCTCCGGCACGGTGCTGATGACGCTCGGCTCGCTCATCGCGGGCGTGCCCGACGCGTTCGAGCCGCTACGCCTCTTGCGCCTGTTCATCGTGATCGTGCTCACCTCGACGGCTCTCGTGAGCATGATGTTCCTGATCATGGTGCGGATGAGCGATCCACTCCTGCCGCGCGCCCTCTTCGGCGTCATGAACACGCTGCTCTACTTCCCGAGCGGTGCCGTCTACCCGCAGCAAGCGTTCCCGCCGTGGATGCGCGTCCTCGCCAAGATCGACCCGTTCACGTACGCCGTGCACGCGCTCAAGTGCCTGCTGCTCAAGAACACGACGCTCGCCGCGACGAGCTTCGATCTGGCATTTCTCGCGATTTTTGCCCTCTTCACGCTGGGCGCGGCGACGTTGCTCTTCAAGAGGACGCTGTGAAGGCCCGTCGTGCGCATGGCGCAAAAGAGACGGGCGCCGCGCACGGCACGCGTGAGGCGGTGACGCGCGAACGGCTGCTCTCCGCCGCTGCCACGCTGTTCTCCGAGCAGGGCTTCCGGCGCGTCACGGTGCGAGACATCTGCAAAGAGGCCTCGGCCAACGTTGCCGCGGTCAACTACCACTTCGGCGACAAGCACGGGCTCTATCGCGAGGTCGTCGAGCGGGCGCTCACCCAGGTGAAGGGGTTCGACGCAGAGTCGAGGAACGTGGCGCGCGGGGCGTCACCCGAGCAAAGGCTCCTCCACTACGCGAAGAGCTACCTCGTGCTCGTCGAGAATCCGGAGATTGCGCGCGTCGCGAAGCAGATCCGCGAGCTCTTTCGGCGCGAGCTCTCGGAGCCGACGGGCATGCAAGAGCGCCTCGTCGCCGAGGTCCTCGCTCCACGCTGGAGGTTTCTCGGCCAGATCGTGAAGGACGTGCTCGGCGATACAGCGAGGCCCGCGCTCGTCGGCGAATGCGTGCTCTCGATTCACGCGCAATGCTTGATGCCCCTCGCGGCCCCGTCGTTCGGCCTCTTGCAGCTCAAGACCCACGCCGATCGCGAGCACTTTGCGGAGCACGTCGTGACGTTCTCGCTCGCGGGTATGCGTGCGCGCGCGAGCCAAGCCAACGCGAGCGGACGCACGCGCCCCACGCGACGCAACGCGAAGCGGGTCGTCTAGCCGAGCGCGTGAGGTGCGGTATGCCCGCGGGCAGCCAGCCAGATCACCCGCGCAGCGCCGAGAGCGCCCGCAGAAAATTCGCCCCGAGCGCCTTCTGCACCGCATCCGTCGACCACCCGCGCCGCAGCATGCAATCGACGAGGCGCGGCAATTCGAGGCAGGTCGGCATGTCGCGCGGGGTCACGATAAGGCCGTCCCAGTCGCTGCCGAGGGCAGGGAAGTCTTCGCCGAGCACCTTGCGGACGTGCTCGAGGTGACGCACCACGGTTTCGACGCGACCGGCGAGCAGCGGGTCGCCGAGGTACGCGGAGTGGAAGATGACGCCGACGACGCCTCCCGTTTCCGCGACGGCGCGGAGCTGGGAATCGTCGACGTTGCGCCAATGGCGGTGCACGCCCGAAACGCCTGTGTGGCTCACGAGCAGCGGCAGCGAGCGATCGTGCGCGTGGACGGCGTCCCAGAAGGTGCCGGGGCTCGCATGGGCGAGATCGACGAAGATGCGGAGCTCGTCGAGGCGGCGAACGAGCTCGACGCCGCGCTCGGCGAGGCCGGGAGCTTCGAAGCCCGTGAACGGTGAGCTCTGAGCGCCGAGCGCCGAGCGTGTCAGGTGCATGATCGTGACGAGCAGGATGGCGTGGTGCGAGAGCCTGTCGAGCGCGCCGAGGTCGTAATCGAACGCGCTTCCGCCCTGGACGCCGATGAATGCGCCGTGGACGCCTTTCTCGCGTGCCGCGCGGTATTCGGCGGTCGTGGTGATGAGCGCGACCTCGTCCGGTGCGCTCTCTAGATCCGCGCGGATGCGCGCGACGTTGGCGAGAAACGCCGCCACGCGCTCGGCGGGCTCGCGAAAGGGATTCGTCGTGACGATCCAGGCCGCTCCCCCGATGGCGGCCTCACGCAGTCGCGGCAAATCGGCATGCCCGAGCGCCACGTTCGGAAGGAACGGCAGGCCGCGCTGCCGCTCGAGCACGCTCCGCCCCAAGATGCGCTGCCAGATGAACGCATCGACATGCAGGTCGATGACGTCGCTCGCCAGGTAGAGCTCGACGGCTTCACGCGAGATGCCGAGCTCACGCGCCCATGCCGACGGGTCCTCGCGGTGGTCGAGCAGGGGCGGCATCGTGCCTCAGGGCGGCGCGAGGCTACCCGACTTCGCTCGCCTCGTCAGGGGCGCTTTCGGAAAGCCTGGTCGACACGGCTCGCGACCCGCTGCACCGCGTCGCTGAGCTCCCGCCCGAGGTCCTTGGCGATGCTTTCCAGTTGCTGAGCATCCGCGCCGAGCTGCTTACGCGCCTCGGCGGTGACGGTCTCGTCGATTTCGCGCAATCGCTCGAGCGTTGCGGCGGCCGCGGCCTCGAGCCTCGGGTCGACGGCATCCAAGGTCTTGCGCGCAGCGCGCAGCAGAAGATCGATCCCGTCGACGAGATCGTCGGCGGCGGAGCGGTGCTCCTCGTGCATGTCGCCTGCCGGCGAGGCGTCTTCGGGGGGAGCTCCGCCGGTAGGGGGAACCGCACCTGCCGCGCCAGGGCTGGGTGCGTTTTCGGGCCGTGTCACGTCGCCTGGGTTGGGCATGCACTCCCCTCTGCAAAGAGCAGACCCCGGGTCCGAGCGTTGCGCTCAGCCGCTCCGCGCGTGGCGACAAGGCGCCGTGGCCGCCGCAGATTGGCGCACTGGGCGCGCATGACGCGCCCAGTGCCGCCCCCAGACAGCGTCTCCGCTCGCCGTTACGACGGCTGCGGCGAGGTCGACCATTCGCTCATGGCCTGCTTGCCGGGCCGGTCCACGTGAACCTTATCGTCGACTTTCGTCACCCAGCTCGTCGGGATGTAGTGATGCTGCCCGACCTTGTCGCGCTTGAGCTTGATGGCTTGGGCGCCGTCCAAGTGGTCCACGACGGCGAATTGTCCGTCCTCGGAGCACACGACGGGCATCCCTGGCTTGATCTCGTTGAGATTGATCATGCCTCCCCCTTTGCATCCCGCGTACCACCCTCGAGGAAACCGGAGCGGCGGTTGGGAAGAACCCGCCCGCCCCTAGGTACTTTTTCCCCCTGCGCGTTTTGAGTTGTACGAGAAAAGGTGGGTTTGAGATAACGGTGTCTATTGGGGCACCCGTCGGGGCCCCGGGCGCGGGACTAGTGACGGACCTCCCTTGGCACTTTCTGGACCTCGGTTTGCCGGGCCTGCACGTGCGGTCGCGCGGTGCGGGCATCCGGGTGGCACTGCTCGATTCGGGAGTCTTTGCCGAGGAGGGGCTGTTTGCGAACCTTCGGAGCCTGAAACCCGACGGCTCGCCCGCCGAGAATATCGATTCCAACGGGCATGGGACGCTGTGCGCGAGCCTCCTGGCGTCGCTCGACGAGGAGGCGCCGGGCGTCGCCCCGGAAGTCGAGCTCGACTCGTTCGGGGTGATGGTGGGGGGCGCGCCAGTCGACGCCATGGTCCGACAGGCGCTCGTGACGGCGGTCGAGCGCGGCTGCCACGTCGTGTCGTGCAGCTTCACGCTGTTCGAGGCAGATCCGTCGACGCTCGATGCGGTCCGCATGGCGTGCAATCAGGGCGTTGTCGTCGTTGCGGCGTCCGGCAACGACCCGAACGTTACCGCGGATTTTCCCGAGCGAACCCCGAATGTCCTCGTGGTGGGCCCCTACGGTCACGATCGCGAGCTGCTCACGTCTCGTTTCGGCTTGTTCACGGACGTGCTCGCGCCGGGGATCGACCTGCCGGCGGTGGCGCGTGACGGGTCGCGCACGACCTTCGGCCAGAGCTCGGGTGCTACCGCCGTGACGGCGGGTGTCATGGCGCTCGTCTTGTCGATCGCGCGTAGCCGCGGAACTGCGCGGGTCGGCCTCGCTCTCGAGGCACTCGCTCGCACGACGGCCATGCAGAGCGGCGAGGCGCGCCTGCTCGATCCCGATCGACTGCTGCAAGCCGTCTTGAGCTTGCCCTAAAAGCGCATGCTCCAGCTCGTACCCAGGGAGAGGAACAGGATGTTCAGTGTCAAACGTTGGGTCGCGGTCGTTGCCTTGGCCTCGGGAGTAGCAAGCCTCTTTCGTACCGCTCCGGCGGAGGCGGCGTCGGCGCACCCGGATCCTTCCGGCTTCCCCGTTCCTACGCTTCCCGATCCAGGCAACGGCTTTGGGACGGCGCTCGAAACGGCCTGCGAGAAGTTGCCAAGCTTGGGAGCGACCCCCGCTGAGCTTCCAGCGAACGCGCGCGAGATTTCAGCCCGCGACGAGTCGGGCGCCGCCCAAACGCTCGTCGCACTCAAGGTCATCTGCGACCACATCAGCAAGAAGACGCTCGACGACGCCGACCTCACCACACTCCGGAAATCCGCCGCGGAAGGCACGCTTCCTCCCATCGCTGCGGCTCTCGCGGGTGGCGCGACGACGGCCGCAGCCATCAGCGCAGCCGTGAAGAAGGGGGCTGCCGGAGCGGCTGCGGGGGCGACCCCGACAGCCTCTCTCGCCGGCTTCGAGAGCAACCTGTTGAACGGTCTCGCCGATTTCCTCGTCACCCGCAGCAAGGAGGAGGCGCTGCTCTATCTGCAGGAGCAGATCGCGGAGAAGTTCTGCAAAGACGACGCAAAAATCCTGATTCCGCGCACGTGCGACGCCATCCTGAATCTAGACGCGAGTCTGTCGATTGCAGCGATCGGCACGACGCTCAACGCTGCGGCACGCCGCGATTTGGCTCTGCTACCCGACGGGGTCCTGCAGGTCCTTTCGAACCACGATACGAAGCGCTTCGGCCTGTACGAGTCCCTGCGACTGCTGTACGCCGTCGTGCTCGAGGTGCGCGGCGGCCGGATTCCGCTCGAGGTCGCGCGCTCGATTCACGGGCTGCCGCTGCGCAGCTGTGAGGCACAGTCGTCGCCCCAGGGGGCCGATCTCGCCTGCGAGCGAGCCTTCCTCCTCTACCGCGCGGCCTCTGCGCTCATCTACGGCGCCCAGGCGAACGAAATAGACCAGGTGGTGCAGTCTCTGCCCAATCGTCCCGTGAGGATCACGGGCACGCTGATCGACGTCGAGCGGTTCGCCAACACCACACGAGTGGCCGCGAATCTCACGCGGCCCCCGCATGAGCAGCTACGACTCCTGGCCTTCGACGCGAAAACCATGAACGGCGCCCTGGAGGCCGTTGGGATCGGCAGAGTCCTGACGCTTGCCGGTCAGATGCTCGGCAAATGGAACGGCGACCAGCGAGCTCTGACGAGTGCGGACAGCAAGGGCACGCCGGCCGACCGGCGACGCCTGCTCGGCAACGCTGTCTTCGACACCATGACGCGCATCGGGCAGCTCGCAGGCCAGTTGGCGCCGTTCGTGGACAAGTCGATCGGCAAGGATCTGATCATTGCCGGCGCGCTCTTGCAGGATTCGGCGGCGGTGGGTCGCGACGTGGCCAACGAGGACTACGGCTCCATCCCACTCGACGTGAACGCAGTGCTCACCGATCTCGGTGCGTTCGACTCGCAAGCCCTCGGTCCGATCGTCAACAAGGCGCGCACGTTCCTGCCGGTCGTCACCGAGATCGCGGCTGCCAAGAGCAGTGCCGACGTTGCTGCGGCTCTCGACGCAGCCGCCGCGCCCGCCTCGAGCTATCGGGCGAAGTACCAGCGGCCCCAGGTGAACATCGGCGCTTTCGTCGGCGCCTTGGTGGGCGGAGAGAAGCCCAACGATCCTCACAACGACGCGCTTGGCGACTCGAAGTCCAGCGGTATCGTTGCAGGTTTTGCACCCGTGGGCGTGGAGGCAACGGCGCCTCTGGGCTCGAAGGTGTACACCGGGCTCATGCTGTCGATCATCGACATCGGCGCGCTCACGACCGCTCGGTTCAAGCAGCAGGTCTCCGACGATGAGACCGTCAAGACCGAGACCAATGTTACGTTCACCCAGGTCTTTTCGCCCGGCCTCTATGCGGCGTTTGGGTTGTTTGGATCGCCGTTCGTCGCCGGCGGCGGCGTTTCGTACGCGCCCGAGCTCCGCTCCCTCGAGAAGACCGATCCGGCCACGGGCCAAACGACGTCGGAGAAGGTCTCGGCGTTCCGCTACGGAGCGTTTCTCGCCGTCGATGTCACCATCTTCCCGCTGTGACGCGGCCTCGAGCGGCCGAATTCACCCGGTCGACGCCTAGCGCCCCAGTCCAAGCGCACCGTCCAAACGCCGGCGAAGGCGCGAAGCGCGTCGCCGGCGGGACGGATCCCCCGAGAAAACTCGAGGGAAGGACTTATAGCCCCTTGGGAACTTCGTCGAGATTCACGGCGCCGAGCGCGTAGCGAATCAGAGCGCTGCGGTTGGCCTTGGTGAGGCCGCGCGACTTGAGGTTCGCGACCATTTCGTCGAGGCGCTCGAGGTCGTCGGTGTACATGGAGATGCAGATCACCTTGTAGTGGGTCGGGCGCTCGCCCGGAGTGCGGGTGACCTTGGAGACTTCGTCCTCGGCCTTGCGTGGAGCGTAGAAGCTCCCGCCGAGGACGCCGTCGATGTCTTCCCGGTCCAGGACTCGGGCCGTGGCTTCGTGCAATTCATTGCGGCTGTTCATACTGTTCCTCCGACTGCGGCTGAAAGCTCATGGCCGAGCAGACGATCGACCAAGCGCGTGTAATCGAGAGTGGTGGGTGAGGCGGGCGCGTACTCGAAGAGGGTCTTGCCCTGCGAGGGGGCTTCCTTCGCCTTGATCGCGAAGTGGATCGGGTCGAGGCAGGCCTCGCCGAAGGTTTCGCGCAGGGTGTCGAGGGATTCGCGGCAGAGCCGCGCGCGAGCATCGAACAGCGTCGGCAGCACGCCGAAGAGGTCGAGCTTGTGGCCGAGGAGTCGGTTGATCTGCTTGATGGTGCGCACCACCTGCTTCACGCCGAGGAGCGAGAGGTAGTCGCACGCGACGGGGCAGAGGACGGCTTCCGCCACGACGAGCGCGTTCTGGTTCATGAGCGACAGGCTCGGGGAGCAGTCGAGGACCACGAACTCGTAGTCGTCCGTGGCGCCCGCGAGGCGCTGCGCGAGCACGCGATCGCGGTGACGCTGGCCCGAGAGGTAGAGCTCGGCGGCGGCGAGCGTCTCGTTGGCGGGGAGAATGTCGAGCCCGGGGCGCGCGGAGACGACGGCGCTCTTGTAGGGGAGTCCCATCACGAGCACGTGGTAGAGCGAGCGCTCGGAGGTGATGCCGAGCGAGGCGCCGGCGTTGCCCTGGCCGTCGGTATCGACGAGCAGCACGCGCTTGCCGGCGCGGGCGAGCCCCGCGGCGAGATGCACGGCAGTCGTGGTCTTGGCGGTGCCGCCCTTCTGGTTGAAGACGGCGACGGATCGAGGGATTTTCCGGGCGAGCGAGCTCTTCGAGCCTTCCGAGCCCTGGTGGTAGCGCTGCTTCTCCATGATGCCGCTGATGGGCGGCGGCGTGGGCGACGTGTCGACCGAAGCGCGCGCCGGATCGGGTGTCACGAGGGTGTCTTCGGGGAGGTAGCGCGGGTCGAGGAGCTGGCCGAGGCGCACGCCGCGCACGCCTTCGAGCACGCGCGCGCGACACTCGGGTCGACACGCGTAGTGACGGCGGCCGCCCGTGAACACGACCTGCGCGGCGAGCTCGACCGTGAACGCGCTCGCGCAGGCGTCGCAGTGAACCTTGCCGTCGGCTTGCTCGCTGTGGCTCGCCTCGAGGCAGCGCTGGGAGCAGAAGTGGCGCGGGCCGCCGGCAGACTCGGGACGATCCTCGAGCTGGTAGCGGAAGCAGAGCTCGAAGTCCGTGGAGCACACGCTGCAGCGTGCGGGGGTGGCCATGCCCACGAGTTATCGAAGGGCTTCGAGTCGGGCCAAGTTTGCGCAGTGCGGTGCGCACGGCGTCGCACGGCGACGCACGGCGACGGAGTGCGGGAGCACCGCTCGGCGCGCGATCACGAGCGCAGAAGATCCCTGAGGGATCGCCTCGAAGGGGCTTGAAGAGACGCCGGTAAGTGCCGGAAAGTACGGTCTTTTTCCGGCGTGCTTCCCTGGGCGCTACTCTGGAGGGGTCGGGGTCAATGCCGGAAGTGGCGGACGCCCGTGAAGATCATCGCGACGCCGGCGTCGTCGGCGGCTTTGATCACGTCTTCGTCTTTTTTGCTGCCGCCCGGTTGCACGATCGCGGCGATGCCCGCGCGCGCGGCGACCTGCACGCCGTCGGGGAACGGGAAGAACGCGTCGGAGGCGAGGACCGAACCCTTGGCGCGCTCGCCCGCTTTCTCGCAGGCGACCTGCACGGCGGTGACGCGCGCGGTCTGGCCGCCGCCGATGCCGATCGTTTCGTAGACGCCGGGGCTGCGGCCCGGCGCGGCGAGCACGATGGCGTTGCTCTTCACGTGCTTGCAGACGCTCCAGGCGAAGCTCATGCTCGAAAGCTCGGCTTGCGTCGGAGGGCGGCGGGTGACGACGCGGCCGGCTTCGACCTCGCCGGCGCCCGTGGCGTCGCGGTCTTGGACGACGAAGCCGCCGCTCACGCGCTTGAACTGGCGCGCGTGGTGGGTCGGGCCGAGCCATTCGCCCGTGGCGATCAGGCGGAGGGCAGCCTTCGAGCGCAGCCGGTCGAGCGCGCCCGGCGAGAAGCCCGGTGCGATGATGCACTCGAGGAAGGTCTCGGCGAGGATCTCGGCCGTGGTGTCGTCGACCTCGCGATTGAGGGCGACGATGCCGCCGAAGGCGCTCATGGCGTCGGCTTCGCGCGCGGCGCGGTAAGCGTCGGCGAGCATGGGGGCGGTCGCGACGCCGCAGGGGTTGGTGTGCTTGACGACGACGGCGCCCGGATTTTCGAGCTCGCGCACGGCGTCGAGCGCCGCGTCCACGTCGACGAGGTTATTGAAGGAGAGCTCCTTCGCGCCGCTGCCGAGGCTCTCGGCCATGCCAAGCGAGCCGGACGGGGCGCTGCGCTCTTTATAGAAGGCGCCGCTCTGGTGCGGGTTCTCGCCGTAGCGGAGCGAGTACGCCTTCTCGAGCGTGGGCGTCAGGAAGCGCGGGTAGCCGTCGGGCTCGGTGCGCGCGCTGAGCCAGCCGCTGATGGCGGCGTCGTAAGCCGCGGTGTGGGCGAAGGCCTTGGCGGCCAGGCGCTCGCGCGTGGCGCGGCTCACATCGCCTTCGCGGTTGAGCTCGTCGATGATCATGCGGTAGTCGGCCGGGTCGCACACGACCGTGACCCGCTCGTGATTCTTCGCGGCGGAGCGGATCATGCTGGGTCCGCCGATGTCGATGTTCTCGATCAGGGTCTCGAAGCTGGTGCCCGGCTTCGCGAGGGTCTGCTCGAAGGGATAGAGGTTCACGACGACGAGATCGATGGCGCGCCCGCCGAGGCGCTCGAGGTCGGAATCGTCGAGCGCGGCCCGCGCGAGGATGCCGCCGTGCACGCGCGGATGCAGCGTCTTCACGCGGCCGCTCATGACCTCGGGCGACCCGGTGTAGGCTTCGACACTTTCGACGGGGATACCGCTCGCTTTGAGCGTGCTGTAGGTGCCGCCGGTCGAGATCATGGTGATCCCGCGCGCGGCGAGTGCTTTGGCGAATTGCATCAGTCCGGTCTTGTCGGACACGGACAGGATGGCGGAACGGATCGGCATGGGGGGGCGGGAGCCTACCCCGGGGTGTGGCGTGCGATCAAAGTCCCCCTTTGGGACGCGGTACTAGCGGGGGGTCGCGGCAGGATGGTACCGTCCGCTGCAATGATTTTGCGAGGGCGCGCCGCTTCGCTTGCTTTCGTGGTGCTCACCGCGATGGTGAGCGGTGGGAGCTGCTCGTCGCGCGATGAGCAGACGCCGGTGCCCGCGTCGCCCGGCGCCGAGCAGCCGTCCGGGGGCGGAAAAGAGGTCGGCGAGGACGAGGCGTGCAAGCGCATCCGCGACGCGGAGGAGGCGGCGCGCAAGAGCCTCAACTGCGAGCCGCTGAACCGCCCGGAGTGCCCTTACTACGTGCGCCCCGCCGGGACGGGGTGCTGGACGTTCGACGAGTCGTCGGTCTCGCACTGTGAGGATGCGATCCGGGCGTACGAATTGTGTACGGACTTTACGCAGACGCCGTGCGTGATCACGGGGAAGGCGGCGGATGCGACGAGCTGCCCGCCGTTCCCGGGGAACGGTGAGGGTGGGCAGGCGGGGATGAGCGGGAGCGGGGAACTGGGCGGGAGCGCCGGGCACCCCTGACCCACGGGTGACTCCCGGGTCATCTTTCACGAAACCAGCCGCGCGGGCATTCTCCTTTCGCCTTCCGCACGACCTTGGTGGCGGGGGAGGTGGCCCGACCCATGAATGCTCAGGTTCTCATCAATTCGATGGTGCGGCAGGTGACCGTGCTCATCGCCCAGCTTGCCACCTCGGGCGGGGTGCGCGCCCCGCTCGCGCAGGTCGCCAATCAGGTCTTCGTCGAGCTCGCGAACGAGCTCGAGGCGCAAGGCGTGAGCCGAAAGGTGAGCGCGGACATGTTCGGGATGGCGCTGCGCGCGTACATCCGGAAGGTCCGGCGCCTGACGGAGAGCGCGACCGAAAGCGAGAAGACGCTCTGGCAAGCGGTGCTCGAGCTCATCCGGAAAGAGAGCTTCGTGCCTCGCTCGCGCGTTCTCGCGCGCTTTCAGCGCGACGGCGAGCTCGAGGTGTCGTCGATTCTGAAGGACCTGAGCGATAGCGGCCTCGTGCTCTCTTCGGGGAGCGGCACCGGGCTCGTGTATCGCGCTGCGACGGAGCAGGAGCTCGGGCAGCTGTCGGCCCTCGCGGGGGGCGACGGCTTGGACGAGCTCGCGTGGGTGTTCACGTTTCGTCATGGGCCGCTCACCGTCGAGGCCCTGGCTGAGCTCGTTTCGCAATCGGTGAAAGAAACCGAGGCCGTCGTCGAGCGACTCGTGGCCGGCGGGCGTGTGCAGCGCGACGGCGATCGCGTCGCCGCGCACGAGTTCGTGATCCCGCTCGGCTCCTCGATCGGCTGGGAAGCCTCCGTGTTCGATCACGTGCAGGCCATGGTGCAGACGATCTGCCAGCGGCTGCAGGCTGCGGACGCTTCGGAGGCCGTGGGCGGGAGCACGTACACGTTCGACGTGTGGCCCGGGCACCCGCACTACGACGAGGTGAAGGGACTGCTCGCCGCGCATCGCGCGAGCCTGGGCGAGCTCCGGAAGAAGGTCGAAGCCTTCAACCAGCGGGCACGGCGGGAGGAGAGCTTCGAAGAGGTCGTTGCCTACGTGGGACAATGCGTGCGCATGCGCGAGAACGGAAGGACCGGCGAACATGAAGCCGAGTAGACGTCGAACGGTGCGAGGAGCGTTTTGGGGAGCGGTCGGTCTGGCTACGGTGCTCGCGTGCGCGGGGAAGTCCACGCCGGGTCCGTACACCGGTGGTGAGTCTCATTTTCTCTACCGTTGCGTGTCCTCGTGCGACGGCGGCCTCGAATGCGTCACGGGCGTGTGCACCAAGCCGTGCATCGTGGGCGAGAGCAGCTGCAGCGGGCTCGCGGAGGGGGCGCTGTGCACGAACGAGAGCGTCGAGCCTGGTGCCGTCGCGATCTGTGACCTTGGCTGTAGCAACGATAGCGATTGCTCGGTGCTCGGCGGCGAGCACGGTTGTGAGCTCGGGTTTTGTCGCGCTCCGGCTCCGCCGGCCTCGAGTGGAGGCGCCGGGGGCGGACCCAGTCCCGGAGGCGCCGGAGGCGGCGGCGGGGTCTCGGGCAGCGTCGCGGGGTCGGGCAGCGTCGCCGGGCCGTCGTGCGAAACGATGATCATCGCGTCGCCCGTGCAGAACTACGAGTATGCGAGCTCGTACACGATTCCGCCCGTGCTCGTGAAGCCCAACACGGAGCTCTTCTTCGATTGGAGCGGCGTCACGACCGACTTCCGCGGGCGACCCGTGGATGCCAATGACATCGACATGGTCGAGTTCGCGCTGTGGGAGGAGACCCTCGAGCAGTTCGAGAAAGACATGAACGACGACACGTTGGCAAATCCCATCGTGATCGGCCACATCCCGGTATCGAACGGCGAGACGAGCTCGAGCATCTCCCGCCTGACCCTCCCCGCGGGTCCCTTAGATGAAAATACCATCTTCAACTATCTGGATCCCTCGAAGTACCCGCCCGAAAATCACATGTACTCCCTGCTGGTGGCTACCGGTCTGGACTACGGCCAAGGCACGTACATGGTCGGGACGTTCCTGCTCGATCCCGACTCGACGAACACGACCGTCAATGTCACCTCGATGTCGACGCGGATCGACTTCACCGCCAACATTGCCTCGCGCCCGGCGACTTATGTCCCGCCCGGCATCGGCTCCATGACCGTCGACTGGACGCACATGACGGTCACGGCGGCAGGCAACGCGTTCATCCCGAGCTCCATCACGCAGCTTCGAATCGCGAGCTACGACCAGTCCCCGGAGTTGCTCGAAGGCGAGTATTTCACCCACCTCGACGAGATCGCCGTCGAGATGTACGAAACCCCCATCGAAGCCGGCACCAAGATCAGCCTCGAGCAGGCGCGGACGAAGGACGGGAAGACTTTCGGGGGCATCGACGACACGCACACCTGGCTCCTCGCCCTGAACTGCGGTGCGTGCCAGAACCCGGCGCCCTGGTACCTCACGGTGCTGAAGCCGTGCACGCCGGCGCCGTAGAACGCAGGCGACGATCCCGCACAAAGCGCGCCTGATTCGGGCGTCGCGCAGACCCTGGTAGGCTCGTGCGCCGTGATTCGGCTATGCCTGCTGGTGCTCGCGCTCGTCGCACTCGCGCTTCCCGCGTCGGCGGAGTCTCCGTCTGCCGGCCCGTCCGCTTCGGCCGCGATGACGCCGAATCCCCCGAGCGCGCTGGCTACGCCGGTCTCGCAGGTGGAAGCACCCGTGATCGTCCTGAATCGGCAGATCGCGACGCTCCGCTCGCCGCTCTTCGGTATCGGACCGGAAGAGCGCGCACGCCGAACAGCAGCGCGCATCCACGACGTCCTCGAACGCGGCGGCCCCGGCCACGTGACGATCCGGCACGAGCCGCAGGGCTCGTTCATGCTGATCGACGGCGCGTTCGCGTTGGTCCTCACGCCCGACGACGCCGACAAGCTCGAGGGGGAGACGCTCGAGGCGGCCACCGACGCCGCGCGCCGTGCGCTCGAGCGCGTCGTCGCCGAGACGCTCGAGTCGCGTAGCCACGCTCGGCTCGTGAAGGCGCTCGGCCGCGAGGCGCTCGCGACCGCGGGGCTCATCGTAGCGTTTCTCGTGGTGTTCCTGGCCCGTCGCACCCTCGTGCGACGCATCACCCGCGTGCTCCAGGAGCGGGCCTCCGGCGTACGGCTCGGCGGCCCCAACCTGCTGCACCCCGCGCGCCTCTTCGGCCTGTCGCGCTGGGTCGTTCGCGCCTTCACGACGCTCGCGCTCCTGGTCCTCACGTACCGCTGGGTGAGTTTCTCACTCAACCAGTTTCCGTACACGCGGCCCTGGGGCGAGCACCTCGATGCGTTCTTGATCAACGTCGCGCTCGACATCGGCGGCGGCATGGTGCGGGCGATTCCCGACCTGCTGGTCGCCGTGCTGATCCTCGCGATTGCGCGCGCCCTGATCCGGCTCGTCCGCCCGTTCTTCGACAGCGTCGAGCGTGGCCATCTCGATCTCGGCTGGGTCGATGGCGAGACGGCGCGGGCGACGCGGCGCATCGTCGGCCTCGTCGTCTGGATGTTCGCGATCGTGATGGCCTATCCGTACCTGCCGGGCTCGGGCAGCGAGGCGTTCAAGGGTATCACGGTGCTCTTCGGCCTGATGGCGACGCTCGGCGGCTCGAGCCTGTTCGGCCAGGCTGCGAGCGGCTTGATTCTCCTGTATTCACGCACGGTGCGCGTGGGCGAGTACGTGCGCATCGGCGATCAGGAGGGCACCGTCACGGAGCTCGGAACCTTCACGACCAAGATCCGCACCGGCCTCGGCGAGGAGGTGACGCTGCCGAACGCCGTCGTGCTCGGCACCGTGACCAAGAACTATTCGCGACCCGCGAAGGACAAGGGTTTCTTCCTCGATACGACCGTCACCATCGGCTACGACGTTCCCTGGCGCCAGGTGCAGGCGATCTTGATCGAGGGCGCGGTTCGCACGGAAGGCATCGTCGCGACGCCGCCGCCGCGTGTGTTCGCGACCGCGCTCTCCGACTTCTACATCGAGTACCGCCTCGTCTGTGAGTGCCACGCCGAGTCCGCTCGCTCACGCGCCCACGCGCTCCACGAGCTTCACGTCAACGTGCTCGACGTCTTCAACGAACACGGCGTGCAGATCATGTCGCCGCACTATTTCAGCGATCCCGCGGCGAAGAAGGTCGTGCCCAAGTCGACGTGGTACGCCCCGCCCGCGAAGGCACCCGAGGGCGGCGACGCGACATAGCCGGCGCGAGCGCCTACTTTTCGACGATCGTTCGCACGCTGCCCTCGCGCCGGAGCACGTTGACCCCCACGTCCTCCTCGTGGCGCTCGAGGAGCACGTCGAGCACGGCTTCCCCCACGCGGAGCTCGCGCAGCTCGACCCAATCGATGCCCGGCGGCAGCCGTGGCTGGCCGAAGTGCAGCAAGCCCCGCGGCGCGTCGATCGTGAGTCCGAAGCACGCCTGGAACAGGAGCAGAACCGACGCCGCCGACCAGGCTTGGGGTGCGCAAGCAACGGGATAGAGCACTGGCCCCGCGCCTGGCTCGCGCGGGAAGCCGCAGAAGAGCTCGGGCATCCGGTTCAGATCGAAATGCGTGCCCGCGTCGAGCAGCGCGGAGAAAATAGCGAGGCTCAAGTCGTTGAAGCCCGTGCGCGACAAGCCGAGCGCGATCAGGGCATTATCGTGCGGCCACACCGAGCCGGTGTGATACCCCATGGGGTTATAGCGCGGCGTTCCCTCCGCGAGCGTGCGAATGCCCCAGCCGCTGAAGGAGTGCCCTTCGAGCAGCGTGCGCGACAGCACCGCGGCCCGCTCGCGCGAGACAAGGCCCGAGAACAAGCACTGCCCCGCGTTCGAGGAGCGCACGGCGCAGCGACGCTTGCGGCCGTCGAGCGCGATCGCGTAGGTGCCGAGCTCCTCGCACCAGAACGCGCGATCGAAGCGGCGCCGCAGCCGTTCTGCGCGCCGCAATAGGTCCTTCGCGCGCGGCTCGAGCGCGAGCAGCGTGGCGAGACGCGCCCCGGCTCGATACGCCGCATACGTGTACCCCTGCACCTCGCAGGTGGCGATCGGTCCTTCGGCGAGCTGGCCGTCGGCGTGAAACACGGCGTCGTCCGAGTCCTTCCAGCCCTGGTGAACGAGACCGGTCGCGCGCTGGCGCTCGTATTCGACGAAGCCGTCGCCGTCGCGATCGCCGTAGTTCTCGAGCCACGCGAGCGCCGCCTCGGCATTCGGCCAGAGCTCGTCGACGAGCGCGCGATCGGCCGTTCGCAGGTAGTACTCGTCGAGGAGCACGACGAAGAGCGGCGTCGCGTCGACGCTTCCGTAGTAACGGCCGAACGGCATCTCCTTGAGCGCCGCCATCTCGCCGTTGCGCGTTTCGTGCAGGATTTTGCCCGGCTCCGCGTCCTCCTCGGGCACGAGCTCCTTGGCTTGGGTGCTCGCGAGGTAGCGCAGCACGCCGCGGGCGAGGTCGGGAGCGCACCACAGGCATTCGAGCGCCGTCACGATGCCGTCGCGGCCGAACGGCGTGTTGAACCAGGGCACGCCCGCATAGGGATACGGCCCGGTCGGCAGATCCGTCGTCATCATCTTGAGATCGGAAACGGCGCGCCGAACCCAGGCGTTCGCCTGGCTGTCGCTCGACTCGAGCGGTGGCGAGCGCGGGGGCGCATGATCGATGGCACGGCCCGCGAGCTCGCGGGCGGCCCTGAACTCGAGCACGCTCGCTCGCGTGCGTCCGATCTCGCACGCGATCGTCACGCCGAGCTCGCGTTCTTCGCCCGGCTCGAGCTCGAGTCGCGCCAGCGCCGACGAAGCCGTGAGCACGCTCGGCGCGGGGTCGAAGCTGAGGATCGTGCGCCTCACGACGTCGTCGAGCCCGCGGTATCCGGCGATCACCTCGGAAGCGCGGACCTCCGGTGGGAGGAGCTGCCCGCGCGCCGCCCGCGTCATGCCGCGCACCTCGAAGATGTCCGCAAAATCGGCCCGGAACCGCAGCGTGAGCTCGGGCGACATCCGCTCGCGCCCGTAGTTCTTCAGCGTCAGGCGGTGATAACAGGTGGCATCGTAAAGGAGGCGCGTGAGTGAGAGGTGAAGCGTTCCGAGCGGGATGACGACGCGTCCACCCTCGAGCTTGTCGTGATTCGTGAGCGCCACCGTGAGGTGGCCGTTCTCGCGGTTCGAGGTGGAGCTCAAGAAGAAAGGTGGGTCGCCGTCGAGCTCGAGGATCAGCTCAGAGAGGTGGCGCGTCCCGCGGTGGTAGAGGCCCTCTTCGTCGAGCCCCTCGCTCTTCATGTCGCCGCGGTGATCGAAAACCGCGAAGGTGTCGCCGTGCTTGAGGACGCGACTGCGGTCGTCGGTGATGCCCGAGCGTGCGACGACTGGTGAGCCGCTGCTCTTGCCTCCGCCGTCGGCGACAGGAATGGAGTCGCTCATCCGTGGGCGCTCCTGGGTTGCGCTTCCTCCTCCTTCGTATCCCAGTCGGCGCCCGAGCATCGCTCGGTGAGGGTCCGATACACTTCGACGTAGTCGGACGCCATGCGCGCGGCCGAGAAGCGTCGCTCGAAGCTCGCCCGGCAGGCCGCCCGCTCGATCGAGTCGAGCACCCCGATGGCTGAAACCGCCGCTTCCTCGCTCTCCACGATGAAGCCGGTGCGGCCGTGATCGATCACCTCCGGCACGGAGCCGTTCCGCCAGGCAATGACCGGCGTTCCGGTGGCGAGCGCTTCGATCATGACGAGTCCGAACGGCTCCGCCCAACTGATCGGAAACAGGAGCGCGCGCGCCCCGCGGAGCAGCTCGTCCTTGGCTTCGCCCGCCACCTCGCCGACGAACTCGACGAGCGGGCCTGCCTTCGCGAGCAGCGGCGCGATCACTTCGGAGAAGTAGCCGCGTTCTTCCGCGTAGATGCGGGCAGCAATCTTCAGCTTCGTTTTCGAGCGCATCGCGATCGAGATGGCACGATCGAGGCCCTTCTGCGGTGACGCGCGCCCCACGAACGCGAGGTAGTCGCTGCCGCGCGCGGAGTAGTGATGAAGCTCCGGCGGCATGCCGTGATACACCGTCGCACTGAAGCTCGCTTCCGGCACGGTGGCGCGCTGCGAGTCCGAGATCGACACCAGATTGGCCTCGCGGTACTCGAGGAAGAACGGCAGGTGGTCGGTGCGGTTGAGCGCTCCGTGCAGCGTGGTGACCGCCGGCACCGGCAGCCGGCGCAGCAGGGGAAAATGCACGAAGTCGCCGTGGAAGTGCAGGATGTCGAACTCACTCGCCCGCTCGAAGACCATCTCGAGCTGGCGCACGTGGTGCGGCAGGCTCTCGAGACAGGTCGCGTCCTGCCAGAGCGCGCGCTCGGAGCACGCGACGAGCTCCGCCTTCGTGCGGGAATCGCCGCTCGCGAACAACGTGACCTCGTGACCTTGGCGGACGAGCTCCTCGGTGAGCCAGGAGACGACGCGCTCCGTGCCGCCATAAGCTTTGGGCGGTACTGCCTCGAAGAGGGGTGAAATTTGGGCAATTCGCATCGGTTGGCTCAGTTCAAGCGTCGCTGCGGAAGCTCGTTGTGCGAGTCGCAGATCTCGAGCAGGAGCGGCCAGACTCGGAGCGAGCCTTTGATGCGCCGCACGGTAGTCTTGAGCATCCGCCCGAGCGCGTGCGTGAAGAAGTCGCGCTCGAAGCCGTAGAACACGTCGTGGAGGGTCGCCGCGAAACGCAAGAGCTCGTCCCTGCGCCGGATGTCGCGCGCCTGCTCCGCGCCGGCGAGCACGCGGTCGAGGAGCCGGTGCATTTTATCGAGGATGATTTCGGCGTCGTCGGGCTCGAGCTCGCCGTCGTAATCGAAGGACACGCCGAGCTGATAGAGGTCCGTGATGCTCGCGCGGATCTTGCGCTTGAGGAGATTCGCTGCCTCCTCGTTCAGGATCTCGCTCGCGGGCGGGCTGCGCATGTAGAGGCTGCGGCCGTGGTGCTGGGCCGCCGGGACGTGCGCGGCCGCGATGCCCGCTTGCTGGATCCAGAGCCGATAGATGTAGTCCTCGAAGCGCAGGCGCGTGGGGAAGAACGGCGGCAGACCGTCGACGTTGTCGTACGCGGCGACGCCGCAATCCATGCGCCAGTTCTTGTTGGTGATGACGGGTCGAAAGCGCGTGAGCACGTACACGTCCGCGCGCGTGTCGAGGCTCGTCTGTAGGTCGTCGCGCAGGAAGAGCTCGATGAAGTCGATCGCGTCGATGTCGTTCGTTCCCGAGCGGAACGTTTGCGCCATCTTGATCACGGAGTCGGCGTCGACCCTGCCGTCGCGCAGCAAGAGCGCGTTCTCACGGGAGAACTCGCGCGTGGTGTTGGTCTCGAGATCGGTCGCGGTGTCGATCAGGAAGTCGCCCCGCGCGTACGCGTCCGGAACGCTCGAAGCCGGCTTGCCGAGCACGTCCAGGAACGCCCCGAGGATGTCGCCCGTGTGATGCTCGTTCGGCGCCTCGTCGGCTTTGACGACTTTGCCTCGGCAGATCTCGTCGAGCCGAAAATCGGCCCCGTCGTCCTCGACGAGGGCGTAGGGGCGCATGTCGTCGTCCGCGCTCACGAGGTAGCCCCCGAGGGAATAGAGGAGCGTGTAGTTGCGATTGCCGCCGTAGCTCGGGCGAAAGAGCTCCGTGACGAGAGGAGTGAGCGCAGTGTCGCCGAGCTTCGACTCGAGGTGCTCGCGGAGCGCCGCCTTCTCCGCCGGTCCGACGTAGAAGAGCTCGTTCTTGGTCTTGCGGCGCGCGAGGTGCTGAAAGTATCTATCGTGTAGGACGGTGCCGGAGTCGTCGAACACCGTCATGCGCAGCGAATGCCCGTTGCGAGTAAAATGACGATCGTACGCTTCGACGGTCTCGCCGACGTCTCGCAGCCGGCAGGTCGGTATGACGAATAATGGTTCTCGCTGCATCGCCCGCGCATACAGCAAGGCGTGTGCCAGCAGGTGCCGGCGCGAATCCGCCCTCGGAGCGCGTCGTCGAGATCAAAAACGACACTCGACAAGTTGGCCACGCGCTCCGAGGGGACTCGAGTCAGGTCTAGCCGCGCTGGCAAAGATCCGCGGTGCGGCATGCCATCATCGTTTCGAGCTTCTCGACGACGTTGGTGCAGTTTTCGTCCTTGATCTGGCTCACGCAGCTCGCGAGCTGGGACGAGACGACGCCGTTCGGGCACTCGCGCGCGTTCAGGTCGTCGCGCCAATCGGTCCGAGTCTTCATGACACACTCGTCGCGCGACTCGTACTTCTTGCCGTTGCCGATGTTGTTGCAACGCGCCTCACGATCACAGCGGGCCTGCGTGATCGAGGCAACCGCCGACGAATTCTGAGCGGTTGCGGCCGTCGTTCCCGGACGCGCCGGCTCGTTGCGTTCCGTGGTCCTGTCGGTGGTCGTGCGATCAGTCGGCGTCGTGTCCGGCTTGGCTTCGCGCACGGGCTCTTGATAGGGAGCGCGCTCGGTCTCGCGCGGCGCCTCCGTCCGTCTCTCGCACGCGGCGAGAGACAGACCAACGATGAGGGCCGAGCTCGGAATGAGGCGAAAACGCATGGTGTTCATGATGTCCTCCGGTGCGAGGCCCTCTGGCGTGCATCGGGCGTGCCGAGGGCTCCTCGCTGGCTTGGCCGGCAAGGTCATGAAACGCGAGGCGTGACGTCACGCGTGAGGCGGACGTGAGCGGCCCGCCATCGGCTTGAAGCTTGCTTTCAAAAGCGCCATGTCCCTGGAGCTCGCTCGGGTCGCAGGCGTCAAGAAAGTGAAGCTCGACAACGTCGTCGTGCCCGAGCTCGCGACGCTCGTCGAGAGTCCACCGGGCGGCGAGGGCTGGATACACGAGCTCAAGCTCGACGGCTACCGCCTCTTGGCACGGCTCGAGCGCGGTAGCGTGCGGCTGCTCACACGGAGCGGTGCCGACTGGACTCTGCGCCTCCCTTTTCTCGTACAAGCACTCGGGCGTGTCGAAGCGAAGAGCGCGCTAATCGATGGCGAGCTCGTGGCGATCGACGAGCGCGGCGTTTCGAATTTTCAGCTCCTCCAAAACTCGCTCGATGGCGGACACGATTCGCGCATCGCGTTCTACGCCTTCGATCTGCTGCATTTCGACGGCTACGATTGGCGCGAGGCAGCGTGCAGAGACCGCCGCCGCGCGCTCGCGGAGGTGCATGCCACGTTCGAGCCCGACGTCGCGCGCCTCGTGCGCTTCAGCCAGCATTTCCAGGGCCACGGCACGGACGTCTTTCGAAGCGCCTGCGCCCTCGGCGTGGAAGGCATCGTGTCGAAGCGGGCGGACGCGCCGTACCGTCCTGGCCGGGGCCGGGATTGGTTGAAGTCCAAATGCATGCTGCGGCAGGAGTTCGTGATCGTGGGCTACACGGAGCCTGCCGGAGCGAGATCGCACCTCGGCGCGCTCCTGCTCGGCCTGCAACGCGAACGCGAGCTCCACTTTGCCGGAAAGGTGGGGACCGGCTTCAGCGCGGATTCTCTCGCCGAGCTCGAGCGCAAGCTCGCGCCGCTAGGGGTGGACCGACCTGAAGTTGCGGGTGCTCCGCAGGGTGCCCGAGCGCGAGGCGTGCACTGGGTCAAGCCGGAGCTCGTTGCGGAGATCTCCTTTAGCGGGTTCACGGAAGACGGACGCTTGCGGCATCCGTCTTTCCGCGGGCTGCGCGAGGACAAGAGCGCGGCCGAGGCGGTGCCGGAGCGTGCGGAGGTAACCCCATGAACGTCGCGCCGGCTCTCACGCACCCCGACAAAGTGCTCTTCACGGGGCAGGGCATCACGAAACGCGAGCTCTCGAGCTACTACGCTCTCGTCGCTGAGCGCATGCTGCCCCACGTGAAGGACCGGCCGCTCACGCTGGTCCGCTGCCCGAACGGCAGCGAAAAGCCCTGCTTCTTTCAAAAGCACCCCGGCCGTGGAACGCCGGCCGCGATTCGCGCCGTGACGGTTCCGGAGAAGCACGGCAGCGCGCCCTATGGTGTCATCGCCGACGAAGACGGCCTTTCTGCGCTGGTCCAATATGGCGCGCTCGAGATCCACACCTGGGGCTCGCGCGTGGCGGACCTCGAGCATCCCGACATCCTGGTGCTGGACCTCGATCCCGATCCGACGGTGCCGTACGAGCTCGTGGTCGAAGCGGCTCGCGACGTGCGCGATTGGCTCAAGCGCGCCGGACTCGAGAGCTTCCCCAAGACGACGGGCGGCAAAGGCTTCCACGTCTGCGTGCCGCTCGCCCCCGAGCATGGTTGGGACGAGGTGCGAGCGTTCGCGCGCCACGCGGCCGAGGACATCGCGGAGCAGGCGCCCGAACGCTACGTGGCGACGGCATCCAAGTCCGTCCGGCGCGGCAAGATCTTCCTCGACTACCTGCGTAACGGTCGGGGCGCGACCTACGTGGCGCCTTATTCGACGCGAGCAAAGCCAGGCGCGCCCGTCTCGATGCCTCTCCACTGGGATCAGGTATCGCCCGACATCCGGCCCGAAACGTTCACGCTCCGAACCGTCGTCGAACGCCTGGGCGCGCCCTCGGAGGACCCTTTCGCCGAGTTCGAAACGCTCGCCCAGCGTATCCCTCCAGGGTTCGCTTCGAAGCGCGAGTAGTCGCGCCGCAGGCGCGGTGGGGTACGCTAGGGTTCCCAGCGTGCACCGCTCCGCCCCGTGTGGCGTTCTCTTGGCGGGCCTCGTCGCGAGCGCCTGCAACCAGCATCGCCCCGACGAGCGACCTCAGCCGATCGCTTCCGCGGCTCAACGCGCAAACAGTGCGAGCGTGTCCGCGGCTGCACCTCCCGGTGTCGCCCCGGGCGACGATGCCGTCATCCCCCCGACCTTCGCGACGCTGAGATTCGTCCTCACCGCAACCATGCCGCCGTGCGCCGCCTCGGATTGCCACCACGTGGGGGGACCCAATCGCCTTCAGTACGCCGTCAAAGACCCCGACCGCCTGTACGAGACGATCACGCACCACATCTCCGTCGACTGCGGCAACATCCCCGTGGTCATGCCGGGCAGCCCGGAAAAGAGCGCCCTCGTGAAGGTGCTCAAGGGCCCCTGCAGTGCGAAGGTCCCGCAGATGCCGAACGGATGCCAGCCGGCGCTTGGAAATTGCCTGCCCGCGAACTACGTGACAGCGATCGAGCGCTGGATCGCGGCAGGGGCACCGAAAGACTAGTTGGCGGGCGGCGCTTGCGCTTCTGGCCCGCCGTACCATGTACCGAGGCGTGACCTCGCAAGCCGCCGCCGTAGAACGCCCGTCGAAGGCCCTGAGCATTGGCCTCTGGGTCGTTCAGGGCCTGCTGTTCCTGTTGTTCGCGGGTACCGGCGTGTGGAAGCTCGTGACTCCCGTGCCCACGCTTGCCGCGGCGATGCCGTGGATGGGAGAAGTGTCGCCGGGCTTCCTCTACTTCACGGCGCTGGCTGATTTCGCGGGCGGGGTCGGCGTGCTTTTGCCCTCGCTCACGCGCATCAAGCCGGGGCTCACCGTTGCCGCGGCGCTCGGGTGCATCGCATTGCAGGCCTCTGCGATCGTCTTCCACTTCTCGCGAGGCGAGGGGGCGAACACGCCGTTCAACTTCTTGCTCGTCGCGCTCGCGGCGTTCGTCGCTTGGGGGCGGCGCAAGGTTCCGATCGCACCGCGCGCTTAGCGTCAGCGCATGGCCGGCTTGCCGCTCACCTTCGAGACTGCGTTACAGCAGCCAACCGATGCTCAATCCGACCGTCGGGATCAGCGCCTGGCCGACGTGCTCGAGCGTGTCCTTTACCGTGCGCGCCGTGGGATCGAGGTACGCCTTGAGGACCTCCGCAGGGACGTCCGCGTTCACTTGCTGGTCGAACTTCACGTCGCTGGATGCAACCGGGATCTGCAAGCCGGCGCCGACGCCGAAGCTGAAACCGACCTTCCAGGTCTTGAAGTACCCAAGCTCGGGCGTCAGCACCATCGTTTGGACGCTCCCATCACTCCTCAGTGTTATAGAATTGCCGAGGGTCGGGTACGCGGCGGTGACGGCTGCCGGCAGGGCGATGGTCTGTTCCGCGGTGCCGTGCGCCAGCGCGTAGCCGAGCGACGCGCCGAGGTAGAAGCCGCCGGCCATGGGGTGAATGCGCCCGAAAATCTGATACGCGTGGTACGAAACCGTCGCATCGCCGTAGTACGCAAACTTCACGTCCGGCGCGATGCCGATATTGATCCCTGCGGCGAAATACGGCGTGAGCTTGATCATGCCGCCCACGTTGATGAGGCTCGGCAGACCGACGCCGATGATGGGACCGATGCGGAATGGGCCGAGCAAGCCGTCCTGGTTGTCCTTCGAGCTCTCCGTGTCCTCTTGCTTCGCGCCGGGCGGTTGCTGAGCTTCGGACGGCGCCGCGGGTTTCGTCGTTGCGGCGGCTGCAGCCGGTGCGGCTTTGGGCGGCGGTGCGGCGCTGGGCGGCGGTGCGGCGCTGGGCGGCGGTGCGGGCGGAAACGTTGCGGTCGGAGGCGGCGCGACGGGCGGCTGCGCGCTCGCGGAAGGGGCGGGAGCGGGTGGCGGCTCCGCGGCGGGGGGCTCTGCGGGGGCGGGCGCCGGCGGCGGCTCGGCGGGTGGCGA
>DATMCL010000312.1:0-10231 GCA_035558375.1 Polyangiaceae bacterium | reverse complement strand
TGACGAGTCACTCATTTCGCTCGTGGGGTTGAGCTCGGAGCCGGATTGGGTTAACCATGATCGATGGCGTCATTCGACTCCGGCCGCGGCTGCTACGTCGTACGCGTCGTGTACGACGGGCCGGGGATGGCGGGGAAGACGACGAATTTACAGAAGATCTGCGAGCTAGTGCCTGCCACTCGGCGGGGTGAGCTCGTGACGCCCGCGCAGCTCCGCGGCCGCACCATGTTCTTCGACTGGCTCGAGATCGACGGGCCGAGCCGAGCGCCTGCCCCGGTCAAGCTCCAGCTCGTGAGCGTTCCGGGCCAAATCGAAAGAAACTATCGGCGCAAGCCGCTCGTCGAGATGGCGGACGTCGTCGTTTTCGTGTGCGACGCCTCTCCCGCTCAGATCCCGGAAACGATGCGCGCGTTCGCGCGGCTCCGCGGCACGCTCAAGCAGCGGAAGAAGCCGATCCCCGTCGTCGTGCAGGTCAACAAGCAGGACGTCGAGGGAGCGCTCGATCCCGCGCGCATGAGCAAGAAGCTCAAGCTCGCCGAAGGGACGACGGTGCTCCCGGCCAGCGCGTCGCGAGGCACCGGCGTGAAGGAGACGCTCGCTTTGGCGACCCGCCACGCTCTGCAGGTGCTCGGGCGGCGAGAGCTCAGCCCCCTCGTCGCGGAGTTGTCGAATCCCGACGCGCTCTTCGATCATGTCCTCACGTTCGAGGACAAGCCGCACGAGGGACCGGTCGACGCCGAAGAGCTCTACATCGGTGCCGAAGAAGTGAGCACCGAAGGCGAAGCGGCCGCGGCACACCTCGCCGCCTCGAGTCTCGACAGCTTGGAAGCCAAAGCCAAGCGCGCCGCCAAGCGCTCGCGCGAGCACGGCGCAAGCTAGAGCCGTCCGCACAGCATGAAGCTCGAGACTGTGGCGACGGCGCGAGTCGCGCGAGCGCTCTTGCTCATCGCCTGCACGCTCGTGCTCGCGCTCGGGGCGCGCGCCTCGAACGTCTTCCCGGACGAGGGGTTTTACCTGCTGGCCGCGGAGAACGTGCGACGCGGACTGGTCCCGTTCCGCGACTTTCCGTTTTTTCACATGCCCGGAGCCGCGGCGTTCATCGCGTTCTTCCTGCCGCTCACGGGGCCGAGCGTCCTTCTGATGCGCGCCGTCTTCGCGCTCGTGACGCTCGGCGCCGTCACGTTCGCCGGCCGCGCACTCGGGCGCGCACGCGGCGAGCGAGCCGAGCTCGTGTTCCTGACGCTCTTCGCGACGAACCCGTTCGTGCTCACGGCGTTGCCCATGATCGCCTCGTACACGGCACCAGCCGCACTCGGCCTCGCGCTCGTGGCTGCCGGGTGGGCGCTCGCGCAGAGCGACGCGCGGCGCGGGGCGTTCGTCGCCGGGCTGGGCTTCGGCGTGGCGACGGCCGTGCGGATTGCGTACGCACCGGTCGCGCTCGCCGGCGCACTCTTCCTAATGCTGCGCCGCACGCGGCCCGAGCTCGGCCGGTACCTCGTCGGAGGGCTCGTGGGGTTCGCCGTCACCTCGGGACTCACGCTGCGTTCGTTCCTTACCCTCAAAGCAGCCTATGGAAACATCGTCACGGCGCAGCTCGAGCGCGTGCACGCCACGCCCTACCTCTTCCGGTACCGGCCGTTCGAGAACCGCTTCGTCGTTCTGCGCGAGGTGCTCGCTCACTACGGCGCCGCCTTCGCCCTCGTGGCTATCGCCGTGCTCTGGGGCAAACGCATGCCTTCCGGCTTCACGCGAGTCCTCGCCGCCTGCTTCGCCGCGTGCCTCGTCATTCACTTCGTCCCGAGCCCGACCTACCTCGTCTACACGGCCGCGCTGGCGCTGCCGCTCTTCGCAGCCGTCGCGGCGTGGACGGCCGAGTCGCCCGTCAGCCTACGCGTCGCATCGGCGGTGGCGGCACTCGGCCTAGTCACGCAAACCTTCGTGCTCGTTCGCGCGCACAGCACACCGTTCGCCTTCCTGACGGACGCCGCTCGCGCGTTGGCACACCCGGACACCGGACGCGTCCGCGCGACGCGGGCGGTCATGCGAACGACCCCGGCGGGCTCGGAGATCTGGACCTTCGACACGACGGTTGCCGTGGAAGCCGAGCGGCGCGTCCCGCCGGGTTTCGAAATGTCCTACTTCGGATTCTACTCGGGTCCCCTCGCGCCGCTCGCGAGGAGCCGCGGCGTGCTCGACCTCGCGCGCGCGCTCGAGCCGCTCGAGAGCGGACGGGTCGCCGCCGTGGTGGCGAGTCGAAATCGCAGCTGGTGGGCGCTCGAGAACGCGCCGGCCGAGCGCCAGGCCCTCTGGCGCTCGATCTGCACGCACTACGCGCCAGTCGAACGTTTCGCCGACGACAAGTACTCCGACCTCTGGCTCCTCTTACCGCGCGGCACCGCGGAGCCGAGCGCCGACTGTGAGTCGCTGTTCGCTTCCCCGAAGCCCCCTGTGGTATCGGCCAAGTCACCGTGAGTCCTTCGGAGCCCGCCCGAGTCCCCTGCTACGTCTGCGGCGCCACCGCTCACGCGCCGTGGGGCACCGAAAACGGCCACTACGCCGTGCGCTGCAAGGACTGCGGCCTCGTCTACGTGAGCCCGCGCCCCACGCTCGCCAGCATCAGCCGCGCCGCGCAGACGGGCCTGCACGGTGGCGAGCAGAACCTCGAAGTCACCGGGAGCTACGGCGGCGCGAAGCGCCACGCGCACTACCTCTCGCGCCTCGCCGACTTGTTCGGCGCCGGATACTTTCACGGCTCCGGCGAACGCTGGCTCGACGTCGGCGCCGGCTTCGGGGAGCTCCTCGAAACGCTCGCCATCGCCTCCGGTGGCACCCTCCGCACGCGCGGCCTCGAGCCGAACGAAGCCAAGGCTGCCTCCGCTCGCGCGCGCCACCTCGACGTGAGCTTCACCGAGCTCTCCGCCCTCGGCGAGCGCTTCCACTACCTTTCCCTCCTCAACGTCTTCTCGCACCTCCCCGATCCTCCCGCCACCCTCATGGAGCTCGCCACCGTCCTCGAGCCCGGAGGCGAGCTCGTCCTCCAAACCGGCAACTTCGCCGAGCTCGAGCGCAACGAAATCCCCGTCCCCCTCGAGCTCCCCGACCACCTGAGCTTCGCCAACGAGCGCCTCCTCCGCCGCGTCCTCGACAAATCCGGCTTCACGCTCGTGAGCATCCGCAGCTACCCGATGTACGCCGCTCCGCGAAAACGCGGCGTGCTGCGCCGCAAGTCCGCGACGGCCCCTGAGCGGCAGCCCATGGATCTGTGGCTCAGGGCGCGGCGAACGCGCGGCTAGGCGGCGACGGGGCTACGACCCCTCCGAACCCCAGCTCCTCGCCGAGCTCGGCGGCTCGTATTCGCTCGGCCCGGATCCGAACGACATTCACGCGACGCTAGCGTCAACGTAAACGTGAGCACCGGCCCGCGCCACGGCAATGCTTTTCAGCCTACGCCGCGCGGCGACGTGTGTTGATCCCCACCGCCAACCGCCAACCGCCAATTTTACGCTGGTTTCTTGCGCCGGAGCCACGTGCGTAAGTAGTCGAGATCCTCGCGCTTCACCGTGCGCGTGGCGAGACCGAGCGCGACGAAGGCGACGAGGACGACGACGATTTCGGCGACGAGGCGAGCGACGAGGGGCAGGGGGACTTCGAGCTTGACGAGCCAGCCGAGGGCCCCTGCCGCGGTTGCGACGGCGAAGATGCGCAGGTAGCTCTGCAGGGGGAAGATGCTCGTGTAGGGGCGGCCTGTCGCGCGGGAGATGAAGAAGACGTAGGTCGCGACGTGCAGGATGAAGGCGAAGCCGGTTCCGATGGCGGGGCCGAGGAAGCCGACGCTGAAGACGAGCGGGACGCTGAGGAAGACGTTGTAGAGGAGTCCGAAGGCGGCGGCGACGAGCGAGAGGCGGGGCCGACCGGCTGTCACGATCAGGGGGCCGAACGTGGCGACGCGCAGGAACGTGAGTGGGGAGTAGAAGCGGAAGATGTTCGCGGCGTCGGCGTAGGCGCTCGTGAAGAGGAGCGTCATGAGCTCGTCTGCGGCGACGACGAGCGCCATCGTGGCGGGGACGACGATTAGCGCGACTTTATTGGCATTTTTGCGCCAGATCGCGAGGGCGCCCTCGGGGTCTTGGGCGCGGAAACGCTCGACGAGATTCGGTGTGAATGCCGCGCCGACCGAGTACGCGATGGTGCCGATGACGGGAACTTGCCAGGCGCCCGCCTGGTAGTCGGCGAGGCGCGTCGCCGGGAGCACGAGCAGCACGAGCCAGCGATCGAGTTGCGCGTTGAGCTGGCTGATGACCTCCGTTGCGCCGATCGGAATGGCGACGGCGAAGAGGGCGCGCACGCTCAGCGGAGAGGCGACGCGGGGAACCGCGCCGTACAGGCTCCGGAGCTCCCACAGCACCACGAGGCCGAACGCCCAGCGCACCACGGCCGAGGTGTGGATGACGAGATCGACGGAGGCTTCGGTCGCGAGGGGGACGAGCGTCGAGAGGGCGATGAAGATGGTGCGCGCCACCTGGATGACGGCAGAGTGGCGCGCTTTGCGCTCCGCGATCAGGAGGTTCGCGAGCAGTCGAAACGGCAGATCGGCGATCAGCGAGGGGGCGAAGAGCAGCAGCAAATGCAGCTGTTTTTGTAGAGTCTGCGAGGGTGCGAGCCCCGCCGGCGCGAGCGCCACGAGGGCGGCAACGAGCGCCACGGCGAGGGCCCCGCCGGCTCCCAGCAACGCGGCGACGCCGAACGTGCGCCGGGCGATGGCGGCGCGCTCGGGAAGCTCGCGGTCGCTGAGCTGGTAGAGCAGCGTGTACGGGAAGCCGGTGCTGAGCAGCATCGCGAGCGTCTCGTAGACGAGCGTGACCGAGAGCAGGCGCGCGACGTCACCCTTGCCGATGAGGCGCACCACGAGCAACGGCGTGAGCGCGGCGGCGAGGGTCGCGAGCGTCGTGCCGATGACGAGCACGCCCGCCTGGCGAGCGGGGTCGACGGGGCGGGGAGCGCTCATCCGCGCGCCTCGCCGGGCGCCGCGCGCTTCTCGGCGAGGGCCCGGCGCACGTGGACGAGTATGCGCTCGACGCGATGCTCCCAGGTGTTTTCCGCGGCGAGCGCGAGCCGGGCCGCGCGGCCCTCGTCCGGGTTTTGGAGCGCGGCTTCGCAGGCGGCGACGAACTCGTCGGCCGTGCGCGCGACCCGAACGCGGTCGTAATAGTCGGCGAGCGCCGGGAGCTCGCTCGTGACGAGCGGCTTGCCGCTCGCGAGGAGCTCGAAGAATTTGATGGGGAACGAGTACGTCGTGTAGTCGTTGATGCGGTACGGGATCACCGAGACGTCGAAGCCCTTCACGTAGCCGGGGAGCGCTTCGTAGCTGCGGTGACCCATGAGGTGCACGTTGGGCTCGGCTCCGAGCACCGCGACGTCGGTCGTGGGGTCACCGACCCCGACGGGACCGATGAGCGCGATGCTGTAGTCGCGGTGGCGGCGGGCAAGCTCGGTGAGCCAGCCGGCGTGGAGCTTGTAGTCGCTGACGGCGCCGACGAAGCCGACGACGGGACGCGGCAGCGCGGCGAGATCGGCGGGGACAGCCGTTTCATCGGCGCGCGCGCGGCTGAAGTGCTCGAAATCGCCGACGTTGTGCACGAGGTGCGTGTGCGCCGGGTTCAGCGGGTGCTTCTTCACGTAGAGCCCCGCGCTCGTCGTCGTCACGACGTCGGCCGCGCGGCAGAGGGCCGCTTCACGCTCGACGAGCCACGCGGGATCGGGCTTGTACGTGGGAAATTCCGTGTATTCGTCGACGCAGTCGTAGACGACGAGCGTATGCGGGATTTCGGCGACCGCCGCGCCGTAGCCCGGATGATAGACCCAGAGCACGGCGTCGCGGATGCCGCGCCGCGCCAGGTAGCGGGCGAGGAGCTTCCGGCGAAGATCGAAGTTCGCGTGGATCGAGCGCGGATGGCTCGCGGGCTTGCCGCGCACGAAGGCGCGCGGCGAATGGAACTCGAGCACGGTGACGCCCGACGCATCGTAAACGACGGGGTCGCGGAGGGCGGCGACGGGGGACCACGGGAGCCCGCCGTGGCGCGCCTTGCTCTTCAGAAGCGCGGGCAGCGGCTTCGGCCCGAAGCTCACGTAGTAGACGACGTGCTCGCGCGCGAGCCGGCTCATGATGTGCTGCTTGTTCGTCCACATGCCGTCCTGCCACGGCTGTGACGACAAGCACACGACGGTGAGGCGCTCCTTCTCCGTCACGGCGCGCCCTGGGGCAGCTCGATGCCGAGGCCTCGGATCAGATCGAGCATGCGCGCGCCGACGACCTCGGCGGAGTAGCGGTCGCGACACGCGCGGTCGGCGGCTTCGCGGCGGCGCGTTACCTCCGCGTCGTTCAAGCGCCGGAGCCGCGCAAGCCCGCCCGCGATCGAGTCAGGCTCGAGCGGATCGACGAGCTCGCCGAGCTTGCCGCCGTCGAGGATCTCGGCAGGTCCCCCGTGATCGGGACCGAGCGCGAGCAAGCCGCGCGCTATCGCTTCGGGGAACACGAGGCCGAAGGGCTCGTCGAGCGGCACACACGCGAATACGTCCGAGCGCGCTGCCAGCGCGTCGAGCTCGGGATCGGTCAAAAATCCGTGAAAGGTCACCGCCGGCTCGACGCCCATCTCGCGCGCGAGCTCCTTGAGCGCCGGGAGCGCGGAGCCCGTGCCGACGACGGACAGCTTGGCGTGAGGATCGGTGCGCTGCCGGAAGCGCGCGAAGCCTTCGAGCAGCGTGTCGAGGTTCTTCACCCACTCGAGGCGCGTCACGCTGAGGATGCGCAACCCGTCACGCGCGAGCGGCGACTTGCCTGCGAGCGGCGGAGCGAAGCGCACGATCGGCGGCAAGACCTCCGCGGCGACGGTCGGATAGATGCGGAGCACGCTGTCGCGCGTGTATTCGCTGAGCGCCCAGACCGCCGTGAGCCCGAGCACCCCTTGGCGATCCTCGGCGACGCGGCTCGGGCGGCGCCGTCCGATGAACGGCAGCGCGCCCACCGGGCTCGCCAAGGAGGTGCGGTAGTGGTGCGGCCCGTGACGGAGCGGAGCGCGCTCGTGGTGCTCGGCCAGGTACGGGTTCGAGGCTTCCGGATGCAGCCAGCGCGGGGCCTCGAGGCAGTGCCAGATCCGCGCCCCCCGGCTCGTGGCCGCGCCGAGCGCCGCGCTCAGCGGATAGCCGAGGGCGAGCGTCAGGTCCGTCTTCTCGAGATCCTGGAGCAGCCAACGGAGCCGGCGGCGGCCGAGCGTGCGCGTGAGGCTCGGCCGGCGGCCGTCGTCGGCCGCGCGAAACCAGGCGTCGACCGGCACGCCGCCGAGCCGGCCCTCCCACGCCACGGGATCGTAGACGAGCGTCCGCACCCGCACCTCCGCCCCAGCGCTCTGGAAGAACCGGGCCTGGTCGGCAAGCAGGATCTCGGCGCCACCCACCACGTCGAGCGCGCGATGGAGGAATCGCACCTGGGGCACGGGCATGAAGGGCCCTCCTGGTATCACAGCTTACGGGCGCCCGCTCCCGCCGTACTATGGTTGGCTCCATGCGGCTCGTGCTCGTGACGCAGGATTTCCCTCCCCATCGCGGGGGGATCCAGACCTACGCCTTCGAGCTCGCCAAGCGGCTCGCGGTCCGCTGCGAGGCTTTCGCCGTGATTGCACCCGCGGAGGGTGACACCGCCGCGACCGACCGGGGGCTCGGCTTTCGGGTGCTGCGCCACGGAACGTTCGACATGATGGTCGCGGCCTGCGCCCCGGCCCTCGCCAAGCTCGTTCTGGGCGAAGGGTTCGACCACGCCCTGCACGCGCAATGGACCACGTTGCCAGCCTCGCTCGCGCTGCGCGGCCTGCGACGGCTCAAGAACGTGACCGTCGCGGCGCACGGCCGCGAGCTTTTGCTCGAGCCGTGGCGCGCCTCCAAGCTGGCGCAAGGAAGCTACGACGCCGTGCGGCGTCAATCGCTCACGCGCGCCGATCGCGTGCTCGCCGGCAGCGCCTACACGGCGGGCCTCGTCGAGCGGCTCGGCGTCGCCCGCGAGCGCATCACCGTCACGCGCTACGGCACCGATCCGTCGCGTTTCACGCCGCGCAACGCGACCGCTCTCCGCGCGCGCCTCGGGCTGTCGGGGCGGCCGGTGCTCGTGACGATCGCGCGGCTGGTCGAGCGCAAGGGGATCGACAGCGTGCTCGAAGCGCTGCCCGCCGTGCGCCGCGCCGTGCCCGACGTGGCCTACGTCGTGGTCGGCGAAGGGCCGCACCGCTCAGAGCTCGAGGCCGCGGCGCGCACGGCCGGCGTCGACGGCGCCGTGCATTTCGTCGGCTCGGTGCCCGACGACGAGCTGCCGCTCTGGTACTCGCTCGGCGACGTTTTCGTGATGCCGTCCCGCAGCGAAGCGCCCGACGTCGAAGGCTTCGGCATCGTGTACCTGGAGGCTGGCGCCTGTGAGCGGCCGGTCGTGGCGCTCGCGGCCGGCGGCGTTCCGGACGCGGTCGCCGACGGCATTTCGGGTTTCTTGGTCGCTCCGGGCGACAGGGCAGCGCTCGCGGCAAGGCTCAGCGAGCTCTTGCTCGATCCGGCACGCGCCGCCGAGCTCGGCCGCCGCGGGCGCGAGCGAGTCCTCGGCGAGCTCAACTGGGACAGCGTCACGGAGCGGACGCTGGCAGCGCTCGGTAGCTAGGCCAGAGCGCGTCCCCTACAACAGCCCCCGCAAGATTTCGCTCGTGCGCTCTGCACAAGATCCCCAATCAAAACCTCGCGCCTGCGCGAGCCCGCGCGCAACGAGCCGCGTCCGTTCCGAATCATCCGTCAGAAGCGTGAGAAGCCCGCGCGCGATGTCGGAGACGGACTCTGGGTCGCAGTAAAGCGCAGCGTCGCCGCAGACCTCAGGCAGGGAGGCGGCGCGTGACACGAGCGCAGGTACGCCGAGCGCCATCGCCTCGAGCGGGGGCAAGCCGAACCCCTCGTAGAGCGAAGCGAGGACGAGGCCCGAGGCGTGCGCCATCGTGCGCTTGAGGAGTTCATCGTCGACGATGCCCAGGAAGTGAACGCGCGACCTTACCTCGCTCGGAACGGCAGCGCGCACGAGCTCCGCGTCGCCCGGCCCGATCACCAAGAAATCGTGCGGGACGCGCTCGGCAATCTCCGCAAACGCGGCGAGCGTGCGAGGCAGATTCTTGTGGGGCTTGAGGTTGCCGACGAAGAGGACGTACGGCGCGGGCTGCGGACGCGCGCCGGATGGGCGCTGGAACCAGCTGCTCTCGATGCCGATGGGTACCGCGTGAAGCGGGCAACGAAAGGGACCGAGCAGGCGCGAGAGCTCACGCTTCGTGAACTCGGAGTCGCACACAATCGCGCGCGCCCGCCGGCGTAGGCCGCGGTGCATCAGCCCGAGATAAAGCTGTTTGTCCCAGCGCGGCTCGGCCCCACGCGGCGGGTTTGCGTAAAAGACATCGTGTACCGTGACCATCAAACGTCCCGGTCCGACGAGCGGAACGTTGACGTGCGGCGACCAGAACACGCGCGTGTCGGACGGCGTCCGCAGGAGCAATCCCGGCTGCTCGCCCGCAGCATAGATCCCAGCACCCAAGCGCCGGTGCTCGACGCGCTCGCTCGAGCCAAGCCCCGCGCGCTCGAGCTCGGCCGGGTCGCCGAGCAGGCAGAAGCGAGCGCCCGCGAGGCGCTCGATGACGCGGGGCACGAGCGCACGAACGTACGTCCCGATGCCCGTCGCATGCAGCATGCGCGCGTCGATCGTGACGAGCGGTCGCTTCCCGAGGCTCACGGCGGCGACGATACCGCGAAAGTATCGAACCGGTCGGCTCTCGTGCTAACCGTGTTCCCGCGTGTCGCGCACCGCTCGTTTCGCGTCGTGGCTCGCGCGCCCGCTGCGGCCGCTGCTCACCGAGGATCGCCTGGTCCTCGTCATCGTGCTCGTGTTCGCCGCGAGTGAGCTCGTGACGCTCGGCTGGGATCTGCCGGGGTCGCACGGCTGGGAAAACGACGGGGTGGCGCCGCGCGATCTGTTCGGAGGGCTCGCGCACAACCTCACGCCGGGCGCGACGCACCGCTACCCGCTTCTGCACTACCTCTTGCTCGCGATTCCGAGCCTTCCCGTGCTGCTCGTCGCCGTGCTGGCGGGCCCGCTCACGGGCGAGGCGATCCGCGCGCGGGTGCTCGCCGTGCCGACGATGACGGCCATCTCGGTGATCGCCAAGCC